>VBHX01000009.1:4854-28910 GCA_005879945.1 Chloroflexota bacterium
CATCGGCGCCCGGTTCCAGAGCGGCCACTGGGTCCTCGTGCGCGAGGACTCGGTGATCGGCGACGACTGCTCGGTCGGATCAGGCACCGTGATCGAGTTCTCCGTCACCATCCACGACGGAGTACGCCTGCATTCGCAGTGCTTCATCCCGGAGCATTCCATCCTCGAATCGAAGTGCTGGCTGGGGCCCCGGGTCGTGGTCACCAACGCCAGGTTTCCCGCGTCGCCTCGCACCAAGGCGTCGTTGGAACCGGTGGTCATCCGCAGGGGGGCGAAGGTCGGCGCCAACGCCACCCTACTCCCCGGCGTCGTCCTCGGCGAGGGCTGCCTGGTCGGCGCCGGCGCAGTGGTGACGCGAGACGTCCCGGATGACACGATCGTCATCGGCAACCCGGCTCGCGTCGCAGGTCGTGTGAGCGAGCTTCGCGACCAGAACGGCCTCGTGTACGGCGGGCTCGCCTGAGCGTGGCGCCCTCGAAGCAGGCCGGACGGCTGCCGCTGGTCGACCTCAACCGCCAGCACGCGAACCTGAAGGCGGAGATCGACGAGGCCATCGCGCGCGTCTTCGAGTCTTCCGACTTCATCCTCGGCGGCGAAGCGCGCGGTTTCGAAGCCGAGTTCGCCGCTCTTTGCGAGAGCAAGTACGCGATCGCATGCGGAAACGGGACCGACGCACTCGAGCTCGCACTCTGGGCAGTCGGTGT
The DNA here is from genome assembly GCA_005879945.1 of Chloroflexota bacterium. Lineage (GTDB taxonomy): Bacteria > Chloroflexota > Dormibacteria > Dormibacterales > Dormibacteraceae > UBA10449. The sequence goes on from VBHX01000009.1 coordinate 5,559, forward strand.
GAAACCGGGCGACGAAGTCATCAGCGTCACGCACACGTTCGCGGCCACGGCCGAGGCGATCATCCGCGCGGGCGGTGTTCCGGTCTACGTCGACGTCTCGCCCGACACACTGCTCATGGACATCGACCTCGTCGGGAATGCGATCACTCCGCGAACGAAGGCCATCGTACCGGTGCACCTGTATGGCAGCTGCGTCGACATGGTCGCGCTCATGGAGCTGGCTCGACGTCGCGGGCTCAAGGTCGTGGAGGACGCCGCGCAGGCGCACGGCGCGCGAATCGGCGGCAAGCGCGCGGGCAGCTTCGGCGACGCCGCCACCTTCAGCTTCTACCCGGGCAAGAACCTGGGCGCTGTCGGGGATGCGGGTGCGGTGGTCACGTCTGACCCAGAGGTCGCCGACCTCGTCGCCCGCGCCCGCGACCATGGACGCACGGCGAAGTACGAGCACGGTTTCGTCGGCCGCAACAGCCGCATGGACGGGCTGCAGGCCGCGATCCTTAGGGTGAAGCTCCGCTACCTCGAGGGTTGGAACCAGCGCCGCCGCGAGCTGGCGGCACGCTATCGGTTCATGCTCGAAGACCTACCGCAGGTCCGTCCCGTCGCGACGCACGAAGGCGAACCCATCCATCACCTCCTCGTGGTGGAGTGCGACGAGCGCGATGCCGTCCGCAAGCGACTAGATGCCGCGGGCATCGCCACCGGGATCCACTATCCGATCCCGCTGCACCTGCAGCCGGCGTTCGCCGAATCCCCACCTTTGTCACTGCCGGTCGCGGAGAAGGCCGCCGGTCGCATCGTGTCGCTGCCGATGTTTCCGGAGATGGCTGACGGCGACGTCGATCGCGTGGTCGCAGCGCTCAGCGACGCCGTTCACGCGCTGGAGGTCGCCGGGCGCCGCTAGCGTGCCGCTCCCGCGGGAGCGGGCAGGGCTTCGAGCCAGGCGTCAACGATGCGGCCCCAGCCGAATTCCCGTTCCACGAGCGCACGCCCGCGCCTGCCCAGTGCTTGGGCCAGGTTGGGGTCGTCGGCGAGTCGAGCGATCGCAGCGGCGAGCTCGCCCGGCGTCTCGGGCGTCACGACCACGCCACAGTCGTTGTCCTCCAGAAGCCGCGCGGCCTCCCCCTCACCGCTGAAGATGACGGGCGTCTCGCATGCGAGGGAAGGAAAGATCTTCGAGGGACGTGTGGACTTGAACAGTTCGGAGCGGTGCATCGGCGCGATGGACGCGCGCGAGGCCGAGAAGAGGTTCGGCATCGCCTCGATGGGCTGCATGTCAAGGAAGCGCACGTTGTCGAGCCGGCGGCGCGCCGCGCTCTCGACGACCGTGGCTTTGGAAGGCCCGTCGCCGACGAACAAGAACACGATGTCGCGCCGTCCTTGAAGGCGCTCGGCCGCATCGAGCACCGTGTCGAGGTCCTGCGCGTAGCCAAAGACGCCGGCGAAGATGAACACGACCTCGTCGCGGCCGACCTTGTCGACGCTCGCGTCGCTCAGCCGATGGAAGAGGGCTGTATCGACCCCGTTGTAGAACAGGATCACCTTGCCCCGGCCCGCAAATTTCTCGATGTGCGCCTGGAGGCCTTCGGTCTGCGCCGAAACGCGGTAAGCCTTCCGATAAAGGAACTCCGCCATCTTCTCGCCGAGCCACAGCATCGATCGGCTGCGGATGATCCCAAGGGCCCGAGCGGATTCCGGCCAGAGGTCGGACACATTGAGCACTAGAGGTACCCTTCGCAGGCGCGAGGCGACGTAGGCCGTCGCGCCGAGGAAGACGGGCGGCGACTCGACAAAGAGGTAATCGGGCTTCGGTCCCCGCAGGCACTCGAACAAAGACGTGAAGGAGAAGGACCAGTAGTTCAACAATCGCTTGAGTGCGTTGCGGCCGGTCGCGGCGTAGATCCATGTCCTCGTGACGGGGATGCCATCGATTGTTTCGTGAACCACGCGGCGGCCGCGGTAGGCCGGAAACACCTCGCCACGGGGATAGTTCGGCATCGCAGTCACCACGCGCACGTCGTGGCCGCGTTTATGGAGCTCGCGCGTGAAAGCAAATAGACGGACCTGGGCGGCGCCCGACTCAGGTGGAAAGTACTGCGTGAGGATCAGGAACCGGCGCCGGCCCGTGGTGGCCGACGACCCGGCGCTTGGAACCGCACGCTGCATGGTAGTAGTGTGACAACCAACCGGGTGACCACGCCCAAGCTCAAGCGCGTATTCGACATCGCCCTGGCGATCCCTGCTTCTTTGGTTGCCGCGCCGATTGTGGTCGTGTCCGCGCTCCTGGTCAGGCTCGATTCGCGCGGGCCGGTTTTCTATCGAGGCTGGCGAACCGGGCTGGGCGGAAGGCCGTTCCGCATCTACAAGCTGCGGACCATGGAGGCCGATGCCGACACCGCGGGACCCGAGATCACTCGCGCAAACGACCAGCGCGTTACGCGCATCGGCCGCATGCTCAGGCGGACCAAGATCGACGAGCTGCCACAGCTGTTCAACGTCCTCTCGGGCCACATGAGCCTGGTCGGACCTCGACCTGAGCACCCCAATTACGTGCGCCTGTACACCCCGGAACAGCGCCGCGTGCTGGAGGTCAAGCCGGGGATGACGAGCCTGGCGTCGATCCTCTACGCCGATGAGCAGGACCTTCTCGTGGGTGAGCACGCCGAGAAGACATATGTCGACGTGGTCATGCCGGAAAAGCTCGAGATCGATCGACGGTATGTCGAGAGCCAGTCGCTGCGGACCGACTTCGTAATCCTTCTCCGCACCGCTCGGCTGATGCTCACGCGTTCCCTTCTGCCGCGGCGGCGCCCGACCTCGCGCACTTCGTGAGCGTCCGCGTCGAAGAGGGCGCGCCGGCGGACGCGCCCGGATCCGCAATGGTCCGCGCCGCGACCCTCATGCTCGGGTTCACAGCCGCCTGCTTGCCGCTCTACGTGGTTCGGGTCAAGTACGGGCCGATCTCCACCACCCTGCTCGAGGGCCTCGTGCTCGCCACGATTGCCGTCTACATCGTGGCCAGGTGGCGCGAGCACAGCCTTCGCTTCCACCGCACCCCTCATGACATTCCAATCGCGCTGCTATTGGTTGCGGGCGCGATCGCGGTGTTCGTGCCGGCCGACAAATGGCACGCGCTGGGACTTTATCGAGCCTTCTTCGTCGAGCCGGTCGCGATCTTCTACGTGGGGGTCGATCTACTGCGCCGGCCGGCAGAGACGCGCTGGGTGCTGCTGGGACTCGGAGTAGGCAGCTCGATCTTTGCGGTCATGAACATCATCGCCTTCGCGGTCGCATACGTGGAGGGGACGATCGTTTTGGGGTCGCCGCCGACGGCTCTCTATACGAGCTCGCCCGAGGTCGCGATGTTCCTCGAGCCGCCGCTGGCGCTGGCCGCGGGCTTCGTCCTTTTCTCGAGCGAGGGCAGGGATCGCTTACTGGCGATCGCCTGGATTGCCTTCCTGCTGCCGGCGCTCGCGCTGACGCTTTCGCGCGGCGCCTATTTCGCCATCGCCGTCCTCGTCGCGGTTGCCGTCATCAGCAACCGCCGCCGCCTTTGGATCGCAGCGGGTGTCGCGGCCGCCGCCGTGGTTGCGGTGGTCCTGCTCGTGCAGATCCCATTGGTCCAGAGACGGTTTGCGGGACAGTTCGACCTCGGCAACAGCCAGACGACGATCCGCGGGCGGTTGAGCATCTTCACCGACACGCTGTCAGGGCTGCGCGATCACCTGATCTTCGGAGTCGGGCTTGGCGGCTATCACTACCTGTTCCGCGGCAAGATTTCCGAGATCTACCCGCACGATGTGTGGCTCACGTTCTGGGTCGAGATCGGGCTGCTCGGCTTGATCGCGTTCGCCGCGATCTATTTCGGACTTCTGTATCGAGGCTTGCGCGCGATGCCGCATGTGCAGGGCTTCTACCAGCCGCTGCTGTGGGGAGCGCTCGGCGCCCTCATCCTGTGGGGAGTGCACGGCCTCGTCGACTCGCCGTACTGGAAAAACGATATGAGCCTGGAGTTCTGGATTATCGCCGCTTTCGAGGTCGTGGCGATCAGATCAATCGCACAAAAACAGGCCTAGATAACCCGATTTCGCCGGTCGCCAATTCGTCTTGACGTTGCCTGGCCCTTCACCTACAGTACGTAGCCTTCTCCGCCAATGTCCTGGCAAAGATTCCGCACTTATCTCCTACTCGTGTCCGCGCTGACGTCCCTTGGCGCAGCCGGAGCGCACGCCGGCGCAACTGTCCGCTCACAGCTGCCAGCGTCGCACGATGAGACACGTCCGCAGGTCATGCAGGCCGAAGCGAATCGCGTCGCCTCCGCCCCCGTTGCCGGCCTGCAGCCTTACGCGCCCGGGCCGCATCTCGCAGGCATGGGTGGCGGGTCATCGCGACTGAGCAAGGAAGTCTTCGGCTTCGCGCTCGGCAGCAGCCTGAGCGATCCCACGCTCGGCTCTCCGAGCTGGAACTTCAACCTGCTCACGACCGTCGCTTACTTCGGCCTTCACGTCAACTGGGACGGGACGTTTGCGAATGATTCGGGTTGGGCGGTGTGGAACTCGAGCCAGCTGAGCAACCTCGTGAGCACGGCGCATGCGCATGGAACGAAGGTCGTCCTCACGATCATCCAGGGCGACTCGCGACCGACGTTCCCCAACACCATGTGCAACACGCTCAGCAACTGGCCGACCGCGGTGGCGAAGACGGTGGCCGAGGTGAAGGCGAAAGGCGTGGACGGCGTCAACGTCGACTTCGAGGGCGTCAACCAGTCGTGCACGCAGTCCGATCCGTCCTGGGCTCGCCACGCGCTGACGAACTTCGTCGCGCAGCTGCGCGCCGCGCTCGGTAGCGGCTACTACCTCTCGATCGACACCTACTCCGGCGCGGCCGGCGACCCATACGACTTCATGGACATCGGCGGCTTGAACCCGTACGTCGACTCCTTCTTCGTCATGACGTATGACATGGAGTACTCGAACTGGCACCACCCGCCCACGAACTGTGGGAATTTCTGCATGGGCCCAACGTCTCCGCTGACGACCTACTACTACAACGACACCGACGTCATGTCCCAGTACTCGGCGACAGTCTCGGCGTCGAAAGTGATCCTCGGCATTCCGTATTACGGACGGAAGGCGTGTGTGTCGCCGGCCATCGCCAACGAGCATCCTATCGGTGGAGTCATCGCTGACATGTACGTGAATGCATCGGGCGAATCGACCGACCCGTCCGTGCAGTCCGGCACCTATGCGGCCCACCGCGACGCCAATGATCCGGCGGGGCAGGAGCGCTGGGACACCTGGTACAGCACCAGAGCCTCGTGCTGGCGCGAGCTCTACTGGGACGACGTCACGTCACTCGGTCTCAAGTACGACCTCATCAACAAAGACGGCCTTTGCGGGGCGGGAATCTGGAATCTCAACTACGGCGGAGGTTCGGCCGAGCTGTGGGCGTCTCTCGCGTCGCACTTCGGCGGTTGGGCCGCGACATACGACATGAGCAAGGCGCCGACGGGTTGGGGCGTGAAGCAGACGCAGACGTTCCCGGTTACCGTGACCAACACCGGGACGATCGTGTGGCCGTCGAGAGGGACCAACGAGGTCGACCTCGACCTTCACTTCGCCAGCAGCGCGGGCGGGTTCCTCAACCAGAGCGCGTGGGTGACGAGCCAGGCGTTCGCGCTGCCGGCAGACGTCGTTCCAAACCAGAGCGTGACGGTCAACGTAACCGTCACCGCGCCATCTTCCGCGGGCTCCTTCGTGCTCGAGGCCGAGATGATCAAGGAGCACGAGTTCTGGTTCACGCAGTACCAGCCGGTGAACGTCAACGTGTCGACCTGGGTCGCCAGCTACGACATGAGCCAGGCCCCGACGAGCTGGGCGGCCGGGCAGAGCCAGAACGTCAAGGTCACGGTCAACAACATCGGCGCCGCCACGTGGCCATCGACCGGGTTCAACGAGGTCGACCTGGACCTCCACTTCGCGACCTCCACGGGTGGCGCCCCCAACCAGTCGCACTGGCTGACCAGCCAGGCCTTCTCGCTGCCGGCTGACGTTAACCCGGGAGCCAGCGTGACCGTGACTGTGAGGGTCACCGCGCCCCTGACGAACGGCTCGATGGTGCTCGAAGCGGAGATGATCAAAGAGCACGAGTTCTGGTTCCAGCAGTGGGGGTCCGCGAACGTGTCGGTGGCGTCGCCCGCATGGTCGGCGACGTACAACATGAGCAAGGTGCCGAACGCGTGGACGTTGGGCCAGAGCCGAACGTTCCCAATCACGGTCACCAACACCGGCAACCAGACCTGGACCTCGACCGGCTACACCGCGGTGGACATCGACGTTCACTTCGCGGCCATGGCGGGCGGTTCGGCGCAGCAAGGCACCTGGATGACGAGCCAGGCGGTAAGCCTGCCGCAGGACGTGGCGCCCGGCCAGTCGGCGACGGTCAGCTTCACCATTTCGGCTCCTCGCTCCGGCGTTTACGTGCTGGAGGCCGAGATGATCAAGGAGCACTCCTTCTGGTTCCAGCAGTTCGCGCCCATTACCGTGGCGGCCGCGCCCGCGGGGTGGTCGGCGAGCTACGACTTGAGCAAAGCGCCGACTAGCTGGGTGGCGGGTAAGTCGCAGACGTTCTCGGTCACCGTCACCAACAACGGGACGCAGACCTGGCCGTCGGGTGGCTACTCGGAGGTGGACCTTGACCTGCATTTCGCGACGTCATGGGGTGGCGCGCAAAACCAGGCCAACTGGGTCACCAACAACGCTTTCGCGCTGCCCAAGGACGTCGTCCCTGGCCAGAGCGTGACGGTCCAGGTCACCGTCACCCCGCCCCACTCGGGCTCCTACATGCTCGAGGCTGAGATGATCAGCGAGCATCACTTCTGGTTCCTGCAGTCGTCGGCCATCAACGCGCCGGTGGCGTAGCCGCCACCATGACCTGGGGGTCGTTGGGATAGGCTGTCTGTACGACTGATGTCCTCACAACCGGCGCTGTCGCCACCGGCTGAACGCCTGCCCTCCCTTACGGCGCGTTTCGTCAGCACCCTCAAGCGCAGCGGTCCGACGCTGCTCGGCGAGTCGGTCATCTTCTGGTTCGTCCTGCTCGTCTTCCAGTTCCTGGGCTACGGCGGGCGCCCCGGCGGCGTCAACGGACCGAGCTGGTACCTGTTGCTCACCTTCCTCATGGCCCTGACCGCGATGGGTGCCGGCGAGGCGAGGTTCAAGCTCAACCGCCGCGTGTGGACGGTGGCAGGCATCAACGACGCGATCGCGGTCGGGCTGGCGGTGACCGAAGCGACGATCCTGGTCACGTTCGCGAACTTTCTGATGCCGGATGGCTTCCGGCCGTACCGCCTCCTCACACCGGTGCTCGCGGCGCCGGCAGTGCTCGTCGCAGTCGGCGCGTTCCGCCTGCTCCCGCGCCTGCTTTCATCGGCGCCCAGGGCCGGACACCGCATGCTCGTCGTGGTCCCCGACGCCAGCGCCTACTCGACCGTGAAGGTGCTGCTCCAGCATCCCAACCCGGACTGGATCCCGGTCGGCATCGTGAGCCTGACCGACGGTGACATGGGCCGGACGGTAATGGGCGTGCCGGTGGTCGGCTCGGCGAGCGCGCTCCGGCACTGGATCGAGACGACCGCCGCGGAGGGCGTGGCCTTCGTGCTGCGGGGCCAGAGCACGCAGCAGCAGCGCGACCTCTTCACGATCTGCATCACCGCGGGGCTGCCGATCTTCATCGTTCCCGAAGCCGTGCGTTGGTTCCCGGCGCGCTCCGGCGCCCCTTTGCGCCAGCTGTCCGCCGACGACCTGGTCGGACGCGCGCAGCGCGACATCGACATCTCGACGTCCGCCGAGCTGGTGCGGGGAAAGACCGTGCTGGTCACCGGCGCGGCGGGCTCGATCGGGTCCGAGCTCTGCCGGGTGCTGGCGACACTCAAGCCCCGCCGCCTCGTCCTTCTGGATGTCAACGAAAGCGGCATCTTCGATCTCGCGGAAGAGCTGCGCGCCGGCGCCACGGTGGTGGTGCGCGAGGCACTGACCTCGATCGGCGATCCCGAGCAGCTTCGCTCGGTCTTTGCCGAGGAGAGACCGGACATAGTCTTCCACTGCGCCGCTTACAAGCACGTGCCGATGCTCGAGGCCCACCCCATTCAGGCGGTGCAGACCAACGTGATGGGGACATGGAACACGCTGCGCTGCGCCGAGGCGGCCGGGGTTGAGCGCTTCGTGCTGATCTCGACCGACAAGGCTGTCGCACGCCATTCCGTGATGGGCTGCACCAAGCGGATGTGCGAGCAGATCGTGCTCGGGCATCGAGGCTCGACGCTCTGCTGGGCAGTGCGCTTCGGCAACGTCGTCGGCAGCCGCGGCAGCGTGGTTCCGCTTTTCGAGCGCCAGATCGAGCAGGGCGGACCCGTGACGATCACCCACCCAGAGGTGTCGCGCTACATGATGACCATCAGGGAAGCCGTCCTCCTGGTGGTCAAGACACTGCCGATGGGAGAGGCGGGTCACCTCTACATGCTGGACATGGGCCCGCCGATCAAGATCCTCGACCTGGCCCACGCGTTGATCCGCTCACGCGGTCTTCGCCCAGGCACCGACATCGAGATCGTCTTCTCGGGCTTGCGACCCGGAGAGCTCATGAATGAGGAGCTGCTCGCCCCTGACGAGGGCGTCCGTCCGACATCCGACCCCTCGATCCTGGATGTGGTCGCGCCTTACATCCCCAGTGAGAGCGACCTCGCGTGGACCATCCAGCGCGTGCAGACCCTCGCCGCCGAGGGTCACCAGCTGGAGTTGGTTCGGGCCCTCAAAGAAGCCGTGCGCAGTACGCCGCATCCACGCGAGGAACCGACGATCACGAAGCGGACGGCTGGCGAGCGGCTGCCGGAGCAGTAGCCGCCACCACCGCCTCGTCCTGCAAACCTGCGTGGGCCGCGAACGCGAGCCCCAGAAAGAGCCACAGGTAAGGCTCGTCGAAGAGCCGGTTGCTGAACTGACTCTCGAGCACGATCACTAGGATCGCCAGGGCCGGCGCGAGCGACAGTGTCCTCTGCAAACCGTTTCGTCGGACTGCCTCCACGGTCGACCTCACGAACGAGACCACAAACACCAGCACAATCGCGAGTCCGAACAATCCTGTCTCGGCCAGGATCGAGACGATCGATGTGTGCGACGCGGTGGTGTGAAAACCCTGCGGGACGAACGCGGAGTACGGGCCCGTCAGCGCTTGGGAGAATGTCGAGGAACGTAAGCGACGGGGCCTGGTCGATATTGACCGGGTGGGTGAATGGGCTCTCTAGGTTCTGGGCGAGGTAAGCGCCGCGGCTCAGCACTGAGCCGTCGACGAGGGCGATCAATCCGAAAACGGCCAGCACCATGGCCGCCAGCACAAGCGCGCGCTTCCTGTTTCTCGCGATGACCATGGCGGTCACCAGCACCACGAGCGTAAACACCCAGCCCGCGCGCGAATAGGTGTAAGGAAGGATCAGAGTAGCCGCCAGCGCGGCGGCCACCCACAACGCGGCCGGCCGCCAGCGTTGATAAAGGTCAGCGCCCAGAAAAACGCTGGTGACGATGGCGATGCCGAGAAAGCGGGCGAAGATGTTCGGGTCGCCGAATGTGGCGTTGACGCGGAGGATGCCTTTGTCAGGCGCGTTCCAGATGTAGCTGCCGGTCATGTGAAGCGCGAGACCGACAACCGCGAGGACGATCGCCGAGATGGCGAGCGCGGTCCACACGCGGCGGTGGTCGCCCGATGTTCGCGTCCAGTTGAAGACGGTCAGCATCATCGCCATGTAGGCGACCATCGCGAGCACGGTCTTGATGCCCTGCGCGGAGGTGGATAGCGCGGCGCTGACCGCGGCGTAGACGAGGAAAGCTGCCAGCGCGGCCATCGCCGTGGTCGAAGGCAGGCGAACTTCGCGCCTCTCGAGCACAATCTGGGCCACGAACGTCAACAGGGCGAGCACGATCACGACGCGGCTGAGCTCGATGACCTGATTCGGGAAGTAGCGCTTGGTGAACTCGAGCGGAAGCGTAAGCACCCACAGCACGAGCAAGATGCCCGGCAGCTTCTGCGAGACTGCTCTGACGCGCGGATGCACATCGGGCATCCCCACCGGAATCGTGAGTCGCAGGACGCTCATGGATCCCGATTGTCCAGGCTTGGCCCCGCGTTCATGTTGTTAATGTTTTCACCCCCGCCTAGGGACGATGAAGCGAACCCCGAAGATCTGCCTGATCAGCAACCCCGACAGCATCCACGTGCGGCGCTGGGCGCGTCATTTCTCCGAGCGCGAATTTGACGTCACCCTGCTGACTTTCTATCAGCCCGAGTCCGAACCGATCCCCGGCGTTGAGGTTCAGTTCGTGCACCCGCGTACACCGTCGGTGACCGCCGGCGGACGCAGCCGAGCGGCCCGATCTGCTCAGCGGTTTCCAGGCTTGCTTCGGCTGGCCACGGCTGCTCGATATCGAAGGTCCCGGTTTTACCGCTTGCTCGAACGAATCAATCCCGATGTGTTGCACGCGCATTACGTCTCCGATTACGGCTTCCTCGCGGCGCTGTCGAAGCGCCATCCGCTGGTCGTGTCGGCATGGGGCTCGGACATCCTCGTCGACCCCGGGCTCTCACCCATCACGCGCCGCGTGGTGCGCTGGGTTCTGGGCCAGGCCGACCTGGTCACCTATGACGCAGAGCGTGTACGCGAAGTGGCCGAGGGACAGGGAGCCTCATCGGGGCGGATGCTGCGCGTCGTCCTCGGAGTAGACCGCGACTTGCTCGACGCCCTGAAATCGCGCATGATCCCGCCCGCGGCGCGCCCGCCCGTGATCCTGAGCCTGCGCTCGCTCGAGCGAACGCTGTACAACGTGGACGTGATCATCGAGGCGATGCCCGCGGTGCTGGCGAAAGTGCCAAACACGCGCCTGCTGATCGGCAACGACGGAGCGTTGAGGCCGCAGCTCGAAGGGCAGGCGCGCGGCCTCGGCGTTGAAAGCGCCGTCGAGTTCGTCGGCATGGCTCATGGCCCCGTCGCGCTGGCCGAGCTTCTCGGCCCGGCCGCCGTCTACGTGTCGGTGCCATCCTCCGACGGAACCTCGGTGAGCTTGCTGGAGGCCATGGCGGCGGGGGCATACCCGGTCGTGTCCGACCTCCCGGCCAATCGCGAGTGGGTGGGCGCAGAGGGCGGGACGGTCGTGCCGCCCGGGCAGGCGGCACCGCTCGCTGATGCCATCGCAGCCGCCCTCACCGATCCCTCGAGCCGTGAGTCCGCCGCGAAGCACAACCAGGAGCTGGTCGTGCAGCAAGGTCTGTGGGACGCCAACATGGCGCGGATGGAGGACGCCTACCGCGGCCTGGCGGGCGTCGGCGTCAATGCCGGTGGAGCGACTCGGTGAGCGTGCCCGTGCGCGACCGCACCGGTGTACGAATCCACGCGACCGCCGACGTGTCGGATGACGTGGAGATCGGGGCGGGCACATCGATCTGGCACCAGGTGCAGGTGCGCGAAGGGGCGGTCATCGGCGGCGAATGCATCCTCGGCAAGGGCGCGTACGTCGACCACCACGTGCGCATCGGAAATCGCTGCAAGCTGCAGAACGGCGTTTTCGTCTTCCACGGTTTCAACCTCGAGGATGGAGTGTTCCTCGGGCCAGGCGTGATGCTGCTCAATGACAAGCATCCGCGCGCGATCAACGCCGACGGATCGCTCAAGTCCAGCGATGACTGGACCGCCAGCGAAGCGGTCGTGCGGCGTGGCGCCGCGGTCGGGGGCGGCGCAGTAGTCCTGCCGGGTGTCGACATCGGGACGTTCGCGCTGGTTGGCGCCGGAGCGGTCGTCACCAAGGCGGTGCCCGACCACGCCATCGTCTTCGGCAACCCTGCCCGCGTGAGGGGCTTTGCGTGCACGTGCGCTCACACCCTGCGCCTGGTCGAGCGCGCAGCGGACGCATCGCTCATGCGATGTGCCGCGTGCGGAAACGAGTACCGGATCCCAAGCCGCGACTACGCGTTTCTGGAGGAAGAAGGCTGACCGACGAAACCGAGCGGATCGCCGGCGCCTATCGCCGCTACGCCAGGGACGGAACCGAGCGGTGGTCGCTGGCCAACCGCGGCAATCGCATGGCGCTCCGGGAGCGCCAGCGCGCGGTCAAGGCGGTTCTCGGCCCGATGGGCCTGCTTCCCCTGGGGGCGCGCCGCGTGCTAGATGTTGGGTGTGGGGCCGGCGCCGAGATGGCTCGGCTGGTCGAGCTGGGCGCGGAACCATCGGCGCTGACGGGGATCGAGCTGCTCCCAGAACGCGTGGCATCTGCTCACGAGCGATTCCCAGAGCTCGACGTCCGCGCCGGCAATGCCGAGCACATTGGCTGGCCCGACGCGTCGTTCGACCTGGTGCTCGCGTACACCGTGTTCAGCTCGATCCTCGACAATGTGATGGCCCGCAACGTCGCCGCGGAGATCGACAGGGTGCTCAAGCCCGGAGGCGTCCTCCTCTGGTACGACTTTCGCTATGACAACCCGCGCAACCCAAACGTGCGCAAGATGAGCGAATCCATGGTGCGGTCGCTGTTCCCCGCGTTTCGCGGCGAGCTCCGGCCCATCACGCTGCTGCCGCCGTTGAGCCGCCGCCTGGGCGTCATGGCACGGATGCTGTATCCCGCGATGGCAGCCCTTCCGGGACTGCGCTCTCACCTGCTGGGTGCTCTCGTGAAGGATGGCCACACGTGAGGAAAGAGTTCCTCCCATTCTCGCCACCGCTCATCGGTGAGGACGATATCGCGGAGGTCGTGGCAAGCCTGCGCTCGGGATGGATCACGACCGGGCCGCGCGTAGAGCGATTCCAGGAGGACTTCAAAGAGTTCATCGGCGCCGAGTCCGTGCTAGCGCTCAACTCGTGCACGTCGGCCCTTCACGTCGCCCTCGCCGCGCTCGACATCGGGCCGGGCGATCAGGTCATCAGCACGCCGATGACGTTCTGCTCGAGCATCCACGTCATCGAGCATCAGGGGGCCACCCCGGTCCTGGTCGATGTCGAGGAGGACACCCTCAACATCAACCCGGCCAGGGTGGAGGCCGCCGTGAAGGCGAACCGCGAGGTGAAGGCGATACTGCCGGTCCACCTGTACGGCCACCCCTGCGAGATCGACCCCATCCTCGACATCGCCAGGCGGCACGGGCTCGCGGTCATCGAGGACGCGGCCCACTCGCTGCCGGCGCGCTATCGCGGCCGGATGATCGGCACGCCGTCGCCCGATGACGACGTCACGAACCTGGTCGCTTTCTCGTTCTATGCCACGAAGAACCTGACCACCGGCGAAGGCGGCATGCTCACTGGGCCTCAGGAGATCATCGACCAGGCCCGCGTCTGGAGCCTGCACGGTATGAGCCGCGACGCCTACAAGCGCTACACGGCTGAGGGCTCATGGAGCTACGAGGTGGTGCTGCCAGGCTTCAAATACAACATGCCGGACCTGCAGGCGGCCCTGGGCCTACACCAGCTGAAACGACTACCCGAGATGCAGCGTCGCCGGCGGCAGCACGTCGAGCATTACAACGAAGCGTTCAAGAGCATCGAAGAGGTGCAGACGCCGACCGAGCGCGAGCACGTCGAGAGCGCGTGGCACATCTACCTGCTCCGCCTCAACCTCGAGATGCTAAACATCGACCGCGCGCGGTTCATTGAGGAGCTCAGAGCGCTGAACATCGGCTCGAGCGTTCACTTCATTCCGGTCCATCTGCAGCCTTTCTACCGCGACAAGTACGGCTACAAGCCCGAGGACTACCCGATCGCCTATCGCGAGTACATGCGCATGGTCTCGCTGCCGCTGAGCCCGAGCCTCACCGACGATGACGTCGACGACGTTGTCGAAGCGGTGACCGCGATCGTCGAGCGCCATCGCAAGTAGCGTCAATCGTCCGGCGATCGTCGCCATTCTCAACCTGGTGGCCGCCGGCGCCTACCTGCTGGTGAGCTGGCAGTCGGGCTACCTCGCGCATCCCACCGGGAGCGTTTTCAGCTCGCCCGACTCGCACGAGTATCGCCAGGTCGCGGACTGGATCTTCGGTGCACGCGGTTCGGCGGACGCATCGGCATGGAGACCGTTCCTGTACCCGCTGCTTCTTGGGTTGGCCGACCGCATCGGCGGGGCCGCCGGGGTCTGGCTCCTCAACGTGGCGCTTTGGTTCGCCGCGCTGAACATCGCCGCGGCCGCCGCCTACAGGCTCGTCAAGGCTGAGTGGGCCGCGATTCTCGCCTTCCTAGCCCTGGCCACCAACGTGTCGCTGATCCTCCTCACCTACCAGGCCCTGACCGAGATCACGACCGTGGCCCTGATCGCCATCTGGATCTACGGCCTCTCCCACCTGACCACACGACCCGGAGCAACCCAGGTCCTATCGGCTCTCCTGCCGCTGACGCTGTTGGTGGTGGTGAAGCCCGAGTTCGAGCTTCTCCTCGCACTCATGCTTGTCGTTCTCGGGGTACTTGTGTGGCGCACCCCGGCCCGCGGCGCGGCGGGAATCGCGTTTGCCGCCTGCCTCCTGCCGGTGGTGATTCAGCTCGCAGTCATGGTGACCTTCAACCACCACTTCGGCATCTCCACGATCGGCGACTCGACGATTCGCGGCTATTTCCTGGCCCGCCTCTACATGACGGTCAACCACACCGACTTCAATGCGGCCCGGCAGCAGGTGATCGGGCTCGGCAACCTCGAAGCGGCTCGGCTCGTGCTCGGCCATGCCGGTGATGCGATCGCGGTCTTCATCACAACGCTGAAGGACAACCTCCTGGCCGGCTCCAACTTCATCCTGCCCAAGGCGAACAGGCATCTGAACAGCGTTATCGTCTGGACCAACCGCGCGTATGCGCTCATGCTCATCGCGCTGGTCCCACTGGCTGCGGCGGCGCTCTGGCGCGCGCGCGACGGCCGGCTCGCATTGCTCTGCCTGGCAACGCTCAATGTTTTTGCCAGCGGTGGCCTGAGCTTTTACCAGGGCGATCGCCTGACCATCATCGCACTGCCGCTATGGACGATCGCAGGGCTGGTCGCCCTGCGCGAGGCGCTCAGCGCTGGCGCTGTTCCTCGCCAACCTGCAGGCCCGAGTCCCCAGCGCCGGCCATGATCGACTCGGTGAGCTGGTTGATCCGTTCCTCGTGGTACGGATCGGGCTGTCCGAAGAGAGCCGTGTGGCTCGCGAGACGAATCCGCATCAGTGCGGCCAACGCCTTCACGCCGTCTGTCCAGGTGAGCTTCTTGCCCTGGGCGCGGGTGCGCGCGGCATAGTCGATGGGAACCTCGTAGATCCGGTAACCGAGACGGAGCACGCGTCCCGTGATCTCCGGCTCGATGTCGAAACGCGTTCCTCGCAGCCCGAGCCTTCGCATGAGCGACGTGCGCATGACCTTGAACCCGGTCTCCATGTCCTGGATGTAGCAGTTGAAGAGGACGTTGGTGGCCGTGGTCACGATCCGGTTCCCGATGACGAACCAGTACGAATAGGCGCTCTGTCCCGCGAACCCGCGCACGCCGTAGACGACGTCCGCGCGGCCGCGGATGATCGGCGAGATGAGCTTGGAGTAGTCCGCCGGGTCGTATTCCATGTCCGCGTCCTGGATGATCACCAGTGGCGCCGTGATGGCGTCGAGCCCGGTTCGAATCGCGGTTCCCTTGCCCTGGTTGACCTCGTGGTGCTTGATCACCACGCGGGGGTCGTCTGTGCAGCGTTTCACTGCCGCAAGGGTGCCGTCAGAGGAGCAGTCGTCCACCACCACCACCTGCTGGACCGACGGTTCCTGCAGGACGCGGCGGATGACACGTTCGATCGACCGTTCTTCGTTGAAAGCCGGCACGATCACTCCAAGCACGCGCCCGGATTTGGTCGGTGAAGTGGAGTTGCCAGCAGCCATGCGGGCTAGTCTAGGATACCCCTGTGCACGGCGGGTGCAGTGTGGGTGTTGTGGTGCCCGCCTACAACGAAGCGCGCCAAATCGGCAAGGTGCTGGAGACAATGCCGGCTTTCGTCGACCGCATCATCGTGGTCGACGATCACAGCGCCGATGCGACGATCGAACGTTGTAAGGATTGGCAGGACCGGTTGGGCAATCGGCTGACCATCATCGAGCAGGCAAAACGAGGCGGCGTCGGCGCGGCGATCACGAGTGGTTACAAGCGCTCCGTCGAGCTGGGCCTCGACGTCGTCGCAGTGATGGCGGGCGACGGGCAGATGGACCCCAACGACCTCACACTGATCATCGAGCCAGTCACAACCGGAAAGGCCGACTACAGCAAAGGCAATCGTCTGTTCACCGGCGAGGCGTGGCGGAAGACGCCCGCGGTCCGCTACCTCGGCAACGCGTTCCTGTCGATGCTGACCAAGATCGCATCGGGGTACTGGCACGTTGCCGACTCGCAATCCGGATACACGGCCATCTCGCGCGCGGCGCTTCAGTCACTCGACCTCGAGCGCCTCTACCCGAGCTATGGCTACCCCAACGACCTGCTGGTGCGGCTGAACATAAACAACTTTCGCGTCGCCGATGTTCCCGTGCATCCGCGTTATGGAATCGGCGAGCGATCGTCGATGAACGTCTTCAAGGTCATGCCCACCGTCAGCTTGCTGTTGTTCCGTGGCTTCATGCGCCGCCTGTTCTTGAAGTACGTCATCAAGGACTTTCACCCGCTGGTGTTCTTCTATTTCTTTGGCATCACGTTTCTGATCGCCGGCATCATCCTCGGACTCCTCGAGTCGGTGCTGAAGATCTTCACCGGGGGGATCGCGATCGCCACCATCGTGCTGGTCGCCCTCTTACTCGTCACCGGATTGCAGTTCCTCCTGTTCGCCATGTGGTTCGACATGGAATACAACAAGACGCTCAAGTGACAGGAGCACGAACGGCTTTCAAATCCTGATCAACCGCTCATGACGCTGGCCTGGGTGTCGTTGTGGGCCCTGGCCCTGCTGCTCTGGCCGGGGTGGGTCATGTGGCGTTGGATCGGTCCTCGAGGGCTCCCGCCACCGCTCCAGGTCGCGCCCGCGTTCGGCCTCTCGATGGCGGTCATCTCCGCGCTCGGGTGGCTCGGCTTCGTTCTCGGAATCGGTTTCTCTGGCGTGAAAGCCCTCGTCATGGTCGTGCTTGCACTGTCTGCGTTTGGCACGGCGCTTACGCTGCGGCCGCACCACGAGGCCGAGAAGGCTGCAGACGAGGCGACCCAGCCGCGTTGGGCTCTGTGGGCCGCGCTGGCCATCGCGCTCGCAGCCACCATCTCCGCCGTGTACTCGGGGCCGTGGATGAGCTTCACGGCCGACTCCTTCTACCACCTCGCCGCGATTCGCTCGATCCTCGCCCACGGCACCGCGCTGGCGCAGGAGGTCTTCTTCTCCACTCCGGTCTCGGCGCCCGACCCCACCAGCGGCTCGTGGCAGCTGGCGCTGGCCCTGGTCGCCGGCTTCTCCGGCCAGGACCCGATCGCGGTCTGGCGCGTGGCGACCGTGCTGACCGCCCCGCTCGCTGTGCTCGCCTTCTTCACCCTCGCCTGGGCGATCACGAGGAACGGGCTGGCGGCAGTGATCGGAACCGCGCTTTACGTGTTCCTGTCGCTGAGCTTCGATTTCCGCGCCGCCGCATACCCGAATCACTTCGGCCTGCTCCTCGCGTGGCTGGCGCTCGCCTTTGCGGTTCGGTACGCCGGCAAGGGTGAGCGAAGGGAGCTCGCCGTGGCGGCGCCGATCGCGTTCGCGGCCAGCGCGGTGCATCCGGCGCTGAGCCCATTCCTGCTCACTGCGCTCGCGTGCGGGCTCGGCGCGGCACTGCTGGTCCGCGCCCCGATGTGGCGCCGCTTCGCCGTCGCCGCCGCGGTCGTGGGCACGGCGGCCCTGCCGCTGCTGGTCGTCAACGTCCTGACGCTGAGTGCCTCCGCGCCGTACGCGTCGATGGCCCAGGTCGCGTTTCCGCTTCGCGTCGTCCACCACCCCTGGACCTGGGTGTGGCCGAGCTTCTGGTACTACAACGTAGGCACGATCTTCGGCACGGCCTTCGGCATCGTGCTGGTCCGGCGCTGGCTGGCCAAGGAGTTGGGCGCCGGGCTGGTGCTGGGCGCGCTCGCCGTCATACCAGCGGCTGCCATCAGCCCATTCTTTGCGTCGACCTACGTGGGCCAGTACACGCTGGCTAGGGTCGGCGACGTAATCGAGCCGCTTGCCTGGCTCTCGTGGGGATGGGGACTGGCGTTGGTCATAGGCTCCGCGCGAGGAAAGCTGCGCGTGCCTGCGATCGCGATCCTCATCGGCTGTTTGCTGGCCATGGTGCCGGCGACCGTGTCCGGCCCGCTCGCGCGCGTGGTGCCCGGCAGCTCGCTCCGGAGCTTTGCCACCAGCCGTTCGACCGACCTCACGGTCGCCTGGCGCGACCGCCTCGCCGCCCTCGCCCCGCTGCCCCCTTCCACCGTGATCCTCACCCACCCCGACACGGCCTACGAGCTCGCCGGCCTCACCGGCCGGGAGGTCGTCGCCGTTCCGCTCACCCATACGCCGGCTCAGGTCGAGGTCAAGGATGGTCCTCGCCGCCGCACCGACACCCTCGATGCGCTTTACGGCCGGCTCGATTCCGCCAACCTCGCGGGCGTGCTCGAGCACTACCGTGTCACCCACGTCCTGGTCGACCTCGAGGGCGAGAACGCGGCCGCGCTGCTGCAGCTCGCGAGCGCTCAGATCCTGGTCCGGGTCGCCTCAGGCGACGGCTGGCTGCTCTATCGGTACGACCCTTCTGGGCTCGACGCGTTTCTCCATCTCACGACGCAGCCTGGAACCGGACCACATCAGGTGGTTGCCGGGAGGGCGGTCTTCGGCAGGCTCGAATGGAGAGGCGCGCCGGACCCGGCCCGGCTCGAAGCCGACCAGGTCGGCGGGACCCGAACATTCAGCCGCACGATTCAACTGGCCGTGTCGCCGCCCTCCGAGACATGGGCGCTGCCGATCCCACTGGACGCGACCGTCGGCCAGTACACCCTTCGCCTGGTCCTTGCGGATGGAACTTCGGTGGCCATGGGCGCGTTTGCGGTCGGCCGGCTCTACCAGGCCGAGGACATGGGCGGGGTGATCGCGGGCGGCTCGCGCGGGTGGACGGTGGAAGGCGGCAGCGCCTATGAGGGCGGGCTCGCCGCTTCCGCTGTCAATGTCGGGTCGACCGCCCAACAGCCGATCCCGGCCCTTCCGCCCGGCAGCTACTGCGTGGCCGCGAGGGTGTACGACGACGGCTCCACCAAAACCAACGCCGTCGACGTCTCCCTCGGCGATGCGCACACGCAGATGGCGTGGTCAGGACCTGCAGCCGGCCTCCGCTGGGTCCGAGACGCGGTGACACCTGGCCATCAGGCTGGCAGCATCGCCATCACGCTCGTGCAGCGAGGACAGCCCGGCGTCGTGGTGGACGCGCTGGAGATCTACCCGCTGGTCGAAGGCGAGTGCAAATCTGACGCCGGGGCTTTCACGAACACGTAGGCGTGCAGATCGGAGCGCTGGCGAATCACCGGCGTTCGCGCAATGGCTCGCTCGGTGGCCTGCGCCATGCGCATGAGCACGGATTCCGCGCTCGAAAGTGACGGTGCCGCAGGAGCCGCGGTTGTCGCCGGCGGTGATGCGGCCGCGGCAGTCGCCGTAGGCGCCGCGTGACGAGACTGGCGAAGCCGGCGGTATGCGCTGTAGGCGCGGTGACCGATGAAGCGCACGCCCCCGCTCGAAGCCAGGGCGAACCCCTCGCCCGCCATGAGGTCGATCCACTGCTGGTGCGTCCGGTAGCGCATGTATGTGAGCTCCTGGCTGGGCACCGAGTGACGAGGCGAGTACTCGAGCACGAAGAAGCGGCCCGAGTCTTTGAGCATGCGTCGAAGGTTGCGAAGGGCACGCTTCAGCTCCTCAGGATCAGTGATGTGCTGCAGCACCGTCACGCTCACCACCAGGTCGAAATAACGATCTGGACAGTCGAGCTCGTGCGCCGCGGCGACGCGGTACTCCACTCCCGCGTGCGGCTCGGCCATGTCGATCATCGCGGCCGAGATGTCCACGCCCAGGACCTGCGCGCCTTGCTCCGCCATCCGAACCGACCACGTGCCGACACCGCAGCCGATGTCGAGCACGAGCTCTCCGGGCTTGATCGGGCTCATGCGCGCGAACGCAGCCCAGCGCAGCGGCTGCTCGTACACCTGGTGCCGCGGGTCGAGGTAGCCGCAGGCAAGGCGGCCGTGCTTGACCGCGCGCTCCTCCCAGTACTGGCGGTCCGACGTGGTCACGCGATTACGGCCTCGCCGGGCTGGGTGTGATGAGGCGCCTCACCGTCGAACCAAGCAGCCGCCGGTACCTGATGAAGTCTTCGGGCTGGACGATCAGCGTTTCGAGCAGGCCGGCGCCCGACTCATGTCGGAAGATCGAAACCGATGCAATCGAGGCGGTCGTGTACACGATGCTGGACGCGACCGCTGCGCCGCTGATGCCGTAGCGCGGAATGAGCACGATGTCGAGGATCACGGTGAGGATGACGGTGCCGCCCGAGATGTACGTGCTGTAGATGGGCTTGCCGATCCCGCTCAGGTAGCTCGCGATCACCTTCGCCGCGGTCAACGTGACGACACCCGGCAGGAGCAGCCACAACGGATGGAGTGCCGGCAGCATCGTCGGCCCGAACACGAGAAGGATCAGCTGGCGGCTGACGATGAACATCACCACCGCGCCGACCAGGGTCACGAAGATCGCGTTGCGGCAAACCACAGGCGTGATGCGCCCAGCCTCCTTGCGGTCCATCGATGACACCTGCGGGAACATGACCAGCGCAAAGCCATTCGCCCCGTACCACAGGGTTTCCGCGATCGCCGTGGCGATCGAGTAGTAGCCGAGGCTCACGACGCCCGCGAGCCCATTCACGATCAGGGCATCGAGCCTGTAATTGAAGAACATCATCAGGTTCGCTGCGTAGCCCCTGATGCCAAAAGACAGGAACCTGCGGATGACCTTCGTGTCCCATCGAAGGCGAATCGGAACCTGGCGGCGGATCAGGCCGAGCCCGAAGACGGTGCTGAAAGTGGCGCCGACCGCCAGCGCGACCAGCGCAGTGGTCGCCGTCAACTGGCCCGCGAGCGCGAGTCCGACCTGGATGACGAGTGCGGTGCCGAGCTGGACGAGGCTGATGCCGGCGTAGTGAAGGGGCTTGTTGGTTCCGAGCACGATCGAGGCGCACGTCGCGGTGAGCTGGAGGAGCGCGGTGAGCACCAGCATGATCACCGCCTGGCTGGTGGTCACGTCGTGGAAGTAGCTGTGGCGGAACAGCATGTACGCGGCGGCGAGCCCGAGCACGGCCACGATCGCGACGACGATGGAAACGCTGAGCAGCGTGCCCGCGACCTCCTCTAGCGGGAACAGCCGACGGCCGATGTAGTGGATGCTGGCCCAACTGATCCCGAACGCCGTGATCATGGCGGCGAGCGTGGCGAGCGTGACCACCAGCGCGTAGATGCCGCGGCCGTGCGCGCCGGTGACGCGGGTGACGAGAATGGTCGTGCCAACGACGGCCACCAGCTGGAAGAGCTGGATGACTATCGTCAATAGGCCCTTCCGAAGGATCATCGAGGCTCCAGGCTATGATACGGATCACGTCATTTGGCGAAGCAGACATCCCAGACTCCCGGGAAGGTTGAGTCGAGCTCTTCTAATTCACTGATCCCACTCTCGCGGCCGTGGATCGGACCCGAGGAGAAGGCCGCGGTGATCGAAGTCCTCGAGTCAGGGATGCTCGTTCAGGGTCCGCGCGTCCGAGCGCTCGAAGATGCGTTCGCGCGACTTGTCGGCGTGCGTCATGCGATCGCGACGTCGAGCGGCACCACAGCGCTCCACCTCGCAATGCTCGCGCACAATCTCGGGCCTGGCGACGAGGTGATCACGACCCCATTCACCTTCATCGCCTCGGTGAACAGCATCATGTATACCGGCGCGAAGCCGGTGTTCGCGGACATCGAAGAGACGACCTTCAACATCGATCCCGCGAAGCTCGAGGCCGCGATCACACCGCGGACGCGTGCAGTGATGCCCGTCCACCTCTACGGGCAGCCGTGCGACATGGACGAGATCTGCTCGGTGGCGCGGCGCCACGGCCTTGTTGTCCTCGAAGACGCGGCGCAGGCTGTCGGCGCCACCTACCACGACCGCCAGGTGGGCAGCTTCGGGACTGCAATCTTCAGCCTCTACGCAACCAAGAACATCATGAGCGGCGAGGGCGGCGTGATCACGACCGACGATGACGGTGTGGCCGACCGCGCGCGGCTGCTTCGCAATCACGGCATGCGCGACCGGTATCGCTACGAAACGCTCGGCTATAACTTCCGGCTCACGGACGTGATGGCGGCCATCGGCGTGGTCCAGTTCCAGCGCCTCGGCGAGGCGACGCGGATTCGCAGATCGAACGCGGCGACATTGAGCGCGGCGCTGAAGAACGTGACCATCCCGGTGGTGAAGGAAGGCCGCGAGCACGTCTGGCACCAGTACACGGTCCGCCTCGAGAAAGGCACCGACCGGGCCGCTGTGGTCAAGCAGCTGCAGGAAGCAGGCATCGGCACCGGCGTCTTCTATCCGCTGGGCGCGCACCGCTTCCCGCACATTCGCGAGGTTATCGGCGACGTGGAAATGCCGATCACGGATCGCGTGGCCGAGACGGTGCTCTCGCTGCCCGTCCACCCGCTTCTGTCGGCTGGTGACCTCGAGCGAATCGTCGCCGCCGTGAACCGCCTGTGATCAGGGTTGGTGTCATCGGTGTGGGCGCGATGGGTCGCAACCACGCCCGCGTGCTGCACGACCTCGCGAACGTCGAGCTCGCCGGCATGGCTGACCAGGATGCCGCCACGGCCCAGCAGGTGGGTGTGGCGACCGGCACGCGCGGCTACCAGTCATACCAGGAGCTTCTCGAGCGGGAGCGGCCGCAGGCGGTCGTCGTGGCGGTGCCCAGCGATGCCCACCATCCCGTCGTGCTGGACGCGCTTGCCGCCGGCTGCCACGTGCTGGTGGAGAAGCCGATCGCCGCTACGGTGGAGCAGGCGGATGACCTCGTTAGGGCAGCATCGAAGGCCAAGAAAGTCCTGGCCGTCGGTCACATCGAGCGCTACAACCCCGCGGTCCTCGAGCTCAAGCGGAGGCTGGAGGAGGGCCAGCTAGGCCGGGTCTTTCAGCTGCACGCGCGCCGGCTGGGTCCGTTCCCCCGCCGCGTGCGGGACGTCGGCGTGGTGGTCGACCTCGCCACGCACGACCTCGATGTCATGCGCTACCTGACCGGGACCGAGATCGTGCGCGTCTATGCGGAGACGAAACGCGAGGTGCATA
>VBHX01000010.1:0-13665 GCA_005879945.1 Chloroflexota bacterium
TTGAGCTCACGTGTACGGGCGAGCCGCCGGTCGGCGTCCCCGACAGCTGGCACGGTCATCGCGTGATCGTGCGAAGCGCCGAGGCGCCGGCGAGTGCCTGACAACGGCACATTCACTCCGCAGAGCAAGGTCCGTGACGTGCTGGCCAGGCTCGGGGATCGGGGTCGAGCGTTGCTTTTCGAGCATGGTTACGACGTGGGGGAGGGTTTTGTCGACGTCCTTTCGCAGTACCAGACGCTCCAGCACGCCGCGGAGACAGAGCGACTGAGGGACCTGGAAGGGCTACTTGCCGAGTTGAATTCCGCCCAGTAGCACCCCGGTCATTTACATCCATCTGACAGTTCCAAATGCGGGGCCGGCGGTGTAACATCGCCAAAACGGAAACCGGTTCTGGTTCGTTATAGAAGTCAAGGAACACGTCATTGCAAAAGCCGAAGTTGGAACCAGACAAGGATAACTGCACCTGCGGCCGTCGCCTCAAGGACGCTTCGATCTACATCTACCGCTCCCACACTGATCGCTACCTGTTCCATCGGTGTGAGTGCGGTGCGGAGTGGACGGAGCACCAGACCGACATCGATCCAACCGATCCGGTCAGCTCCGATGAGGTGATCGAGGTCCATAAGCGGCTGGCGAAGTTCGAAGGCTCGATCTCAGAGCTGCTGGAGCGCCACCCAGCCTAGCCTCCCCGCCGTGCGGGAGGTCGCCGCTGCCCGAAGGGCCCCGGCGGGTGGGGAGGTTCAATAACCCAGACAGGTGGAGTAATTCAGCCCAAGCGGAAAACGTCCGCGGGCCTTCCGCCGACCTTCGCTGCGGTCGAAAAAAGAGCTCCCGCGAGCTCGTCGGACAACCCCTCGGCCGCCGTCGTCACGAACATGCGCGGTAGGTCGCGTCCGACCAGGCAGACACTCGATGGCTGGCGAGTGGGAACGCGAATCGTATCGGCCAAGCTCCCATCAGGTCGATACCGTCTCACCTCGGCCATCCCCCAGATCGCGACCCACAGGTGGTCCTCGTCGTCGACGATCATTCCATCGGGATTCTCCAGATCGACGTCCAGTTGAGCGAACAGCGTGCGCTCGCTCAGCGCGCCCGAATCCGGATCGATGCTGAACCGATCGATTCGCGCTCGCGCCGTGTCACTGAAATACATCGTCGTGCCGGATGAGTTGAAGGCGGGACCATTCGCGATGGTGACGCCGTCGAGCACCCTGGTCACCGTCCCATCGCGATTTACCCGGTAGAGCGAGCCGGCGTCAGGAGTGAAATCGTGGGCCATGCTGCCCGCCCAGAACCGCCCGGCTGGATCCGCGCAGCCATCGTTCATTCGCGTCTTGATTCGGTTGCCGTCCTCTGGTCGCTCGAGCCACTCGAGCCGGCCGTCGCTTCGCAGAATCCCGACGCCCGTGCCGCACGCCGCGATCCAGTCGCGCTCTGTGCCCGCCATCGGCGCCACCGCGCCGAGCGGAACGTCGAGCTTCGCGAGCAGCCGTAGCGGGCCGGGCTGAGAAATTTCAGCCTCGAGCAGCCGCCCCGTCGGAATATCAACCAGCACCACTCGATCTCCGACCCATCGGGCACCTTCGCCCAGCTCGAGCCGGTCGAGAGCCCACGGAATCAATCGCGCGGCCTCGATAGGAGGCCCCATCGGGCGAGGCGGTCGCGAAGCTGGTCCACGGAAGTCTCGTCGAGAGCCGCGGTAGGCGGGGCGGGCCAGGGCTCGCAGATACCCTGCAGGTGAAGCGATGCCTTGATCGCTGCTGGGAACACGCCGGGACGAATCGCCATCACCAATTCGATGAGGGCGTCCTGGTCCGAACGCGCGGACTCCCAGTCGTCGCGCTTGAAGTCATCGAAGATCCGGACGACCCAGCTCGGCGCGACGTTGGCCGCCCCACAGATCGTGCCGTCACCGCCCATGACGAGCGATGCCAGCAGCATCGTGTCGCTGCCGGTGAACATTCGGAAGCGCGGCAGATCGCGCGTGGCGACGCGGACATTCTGGAAGTACTCGAAGTCGCGGCTTGAGTCCTTGATGCCGGCGATCGTTCCCTCCCGAGCCAGCTCGGCCACGGTCGAGGGCTCGGTCAGGACCTTCGTGAACTGCGGGATGTTGTAGAGAAGCAGCGGGATCTTGCTTTCGGCCGCGAGGCGGCGGTAGAACGCCAGCACCGTGGCCTGGTCGGTCGGGTAATAGAAGGGCGGCGCCACCAGCGCCGCCTGTGCGCCAAGTCGCGCGGCTGCTGCAGCCTCCGCGCGAGCTGCCTCGAGGTGGGGCTGGGCCACACCACAGATCACCGGCACGCGGCCGGCGGTCGCTTCGATAACGCTCTTGAGAATCTGCCATCGCGTGCGCTCGCCGAGGGATGCACCTTCCCCCGTCGAGCCAAGCGCGAGCACTCCGTGGACGCCGCCGGCGATGACGTGCTCGACCAGCCGCTTGATGCCCGCCTCGTCCGCTCCGCCGTCGCGATGCAGCGGCGAAACCAGTGCGGGCAGCACCCCGGTGAGCGATTCGATCTGAGTCACCGCCATAGGCTACTCTGGCCCGAATGATCTACCGGCGAACTGGGCGCAGCGGACTGATGCTCCCGGCGCTGTCGGTCGGTCTGTGGCAGCGCTTCGGCGGCGACGCGCCTTCGGATGAGAACCGTGCCATCATCCGCCGTGCGTTCGAGCTCGGCGTGACCCATTTCGACCTCGCCAACAACTACGGCCCGCCCTACGGATCCGCCGAGTCGAACTTTGGACGCATGATGCAGTCGGACCTCAAGGGTCATCGAGACGAGCTGGTCATCTCGACCAAGGCGGGTTGGGACATGTGGCCGGGGCCGTACGGAGATTGGGGGTCTCGCAAATACCTGCTCGCGAGCCTCGACCAGAGCCTCAAGCGGATGGGCCTCGAGTATGTCGACATCTTCTATCACCACCGCCCTGACCCCGAGAGTCCGCTCGAGGAAACGATGGGCGCCCTCGAGACGGCCGTTCGCCGGGGCAAGGCGCTGTATGTCGGCATTTCGCAGTACCAGCCCGCGCAAACGCGTGAGGCCGTGGCGCTACTGAAAGAGAGGCGAATCCACCTCCTCATCCACCAGCCGGTCTACTCGATGCTCAATCGATGGATCGAGCCGGAGCTGCTCGATGTACTCGAGGAGGAGGGGGTCGGCTGCATCGCGTTCTCGCCGCTGGCGCAGGGGATGCTCACCGATCGATACCTGCAGGGCGTGCCGGCCGGTTCGCGCGCAACCGAGGGCTACTCGCTCACGCCTGAGACTGTGAACCAGAACATCGAACGGGTCCGTGCCCTGCGCGAGATTGCTGTACGCCGTGGACAGACGCTGTCGCAAATGGCCCTCGCGTGGGTCCTGCGCGACGGGCGTGTGACCTCAGCGATCGGTGGGGTCAGCAGCGTGGCGCAGCTCGAGGAAAACATCGGCGCGCTCGACAAGCGCGAATTCACACACGAAGAGCTCGTAGAGATCGACGGCATCACCAACTAGCTGAGCTTCCTCGCCCGGACCAGGAGATAGGGCGAGCTCAGCTTCAAGCGACCGTCGGTCGATTCGTTCAGCTCGGCGAAGAGCGAGGTCGCCGCGGCGCGAACTTGCTGATAGTCGTGCGGCGGCATCATCGTCCTCAACGCGCTCTGCGGCGCGTTGGTCTCCTCCCAGAACGCGAGAAACCCCTCCACCGAATCGCCCTTGAAGTAGAGCTTGCGTTGGTCAAAGTCGATCGACTTGGCAAGTCCTTCGAAGCGGTGGCGCACTTCTTCCTCATCGCCCCACTGAAAAGGCGATGGCAGCTCAAACGCGGGATGGGCCGAGAAGGAAGCAAGGAGGGCGCCCATGCCGCCGAGAAAGCCGCCCGGACTGTAATTAGCCATCGCCACGAGCCCCCCTGGCTTCGCGACCCGAAACATCTCGGCGGCGACGAGCTGCGGCCGTGGCGCAAACTGCGCGCCGAAAACGCTGGCAACGACGTCATAGGTCGCATCCGCGATCCGTAGCTGTTCAGCGTCGGCTTCCGCCCACTCGATTTCGCTGACATGCGCCGTGCGCGCCCGACCGAGGTCGATCATGCGAGGTGTCAGGTCGGTGGCGGTGACAATGGCGCCGCGGCGAGCCGCGGCCAGCGCAAAGTTGCCGTTGCCGGCGGCCACATCGAGGACGGTTGTGCGAGGCCTGATGCCGCAGAACTCAGCCAGCGCTTCAGCGTAGGGTTCGAGCACCTCTGCGACCCGGGAGTAGTCGCCAAGCGACCACATCCAGCGCATCCCATCCTTCAACCGGTCGTACTCGGCGCTCAACTGCTCAGGATTCGTTCAGCCGGTCGATGAGCTGACGCAGCCGCCCGAAGTGGCTGCGATCGAAATCCAGCCGCAGCCGCGGGAGCTCAGGCACGTCTCCGTCCTGACGCTCCCCGCTCGACGCGGTGGTGCGCTCGATGGGCCGGCGGAGGATGTCGCTGAACTCCTGGCTGAGCTGCGCGATCTTCTCGTCTGAGACGTCGATCTTCAGCCGCAGTACCAGCTTCCCGTCGACGTATCGCTGCGAGTGGTAGATGCGATAGAAGCCGAGGATGTGATCGATCGCGTCGTCGATCGACTCGGTCATGTGGTAAAGGCCGACGTCCTCGCGATCGATATATCCGTGAGTGAGCAGGGCGGACTTCAAAGTCCTGTCGATCTCGGGCCAGTAACCTGCACCTTGAGCCTCGAGCATCACGATCGGGTGCAGGTCGCTCTTGCCCGTCTGGCTCAGCGTCAGCAGCTCGAACAGCTCGTCCAGCGTGCCGAAGCCGCCAGGGAAGAGAACGAATGCGTCCGCTTCCTTCATGAACATCAGCTTCCGCGTGAAGAAGTACTTGAAGTTGATGAGCTTGGGGTCGGAGGCGATGAACGGGTTGGGCTTGGCCTCGAACGGCAGCACGATGTTGACGCCGAACGAGCTCTCCTGGCCCGCCCCTTCGTTGGCCGCGCTCATGATCCCCGGGCCGGCGCCGGTCACTACCATCCAGCCGACGGCCGCCATGCGCTGCCCGAGCTCTTTCGCCAGCTGGTAGTTCGCATCCGAGGGCGGCGTGCGCGCAGACCCGAAGACGCTCACCTTCTTGCGATCGCGGTACTTCGAGAACACGTTGAACGCGTACCGCATCTCTTTGACCGACGCGTTGATGAGCTTGCGGTCCAGCCGGCTCAGCGGTTCGCTGGCCATCCGGATCGCGGTCACGAGGAGCTCGAAGGTGGAGCGCGCGTCCACCGGCGATAGTTCGAGCTCTTCGACCAGGGCGCTCAGGCGGCGGTCGAGCTCTGCGTCACCGGTCGAGTACTGGCGGCGAGTGCGCGCCGCCGGCCCTCGCGTTGCTCTCTGTTTTGCCATGATTCACCTTCCCTGGGCTCCCCACCATGTGGGGAGCTCCCCGCGGCGCAGCGCTGGGGAGAGGGGAGACCGAGCTCGGCTGAAAGCCGAGTGGAAAGAGAGAAACACTCTGGCAATAAGGTACGTGGCATTCGACGGCGACGACACGCTCTGGCACAACGAGACGCGCTTCAATCTCACTCAGAGCGCCCTCCGCGACCTCATTCGGCGCCACGTTCCCGACGCCGACGTAGACAGCGAGCTGGCAGAAGTCGAGAAGCGCAACTTGGGCCTTTACGGCTATGGCGTCAAGGCCTTCACGCTGTCGATGCTGGAGACCGCGATCCAGGTCACCAAGGGCCGCATTCCTACCGCTGATCTCGAGGTGATCCTGGGCTGGGGCAAGCGCATGCTCGGGGAGCCGACCGAGCTGCTCGATGGAGTCGAGGACGCGCTGCGGGATGCGGGCAGCCGCTACGAGCTGCTGCTCATCACCAAAGGCGACCTGTTCGACCAGGAGAGCAAGCTCGCGCGATCGGGGCTCGCGGACATGTTCTCGGGGATCGAGATCCTCAGCGAGAAGAACGTCGAAACCTACCGTGCGGTGCTTCGCCGCCGCGGAATCGACCCCAACGAATTTGTGATGGTCGGCAACTCGCTCCGCTCGGACATCGCTCCCGTGGTCGCGCTGGGCGCGCGCGGTGTGCACGTTCCGTATCCGCTCACATGGGCTCACGAGCAGGTGCCCGAAGATTCGCTGCCGCGCGAAGGGTGGCACCGCCTCGCCAGCATCACCCAGCTCGGCGCGCTCCTCGAGACGCTCTAAGCGGCTCCGGTCTTCGCGCCCGTCCCGCCGCCCGTCATCAGCAGGCCGAGGCGAGCCTCATCCGTGTCCGCGGGCTCGACGCTGACGATGCGGCCCTCGTACATCACAGCGATGCGGTCGGACAGGGACCGGATCTCGTCCAGCTCCGCCGAAACCAGCAGCACAGCCGTGCCTTCGTCGCGTTCCGCCACGAGGCGTCGGTGGATGAACTCGATGGCGCCGATGTCTACTCCGCGGGTCGGCTGGGCAGCCAGCAGCACTCGCGGCCGGGTGCCCATCTCGCGCGCGACGATGATCTTCTGCTGGTTGCCGCCCGAGAGCGCCCGCGCCGGCGTCTCGATGCTCGGCGTGCGGATGTCGAACTCCTTGACCAGCCGCTTGGCCCAGTTCCGGATTGCATCGAGCCGCAGCAGGAGCCCGTGCCACGAGAATGCGCTCGCTCGCTCGCGGCCCAGGATGAGGTTGTCGGCGATCGAGTAGTTGAGGACGAGGCCGACGCCCCGCCGGTCCTCGGGGATGTGGCCAACCCCGGCGTCTCGCTCCTCGCGCGCATTTGCGGCCGTGACGTCCCGATCGCCGAGCAGGACATGGCCGCCGGTCGCGCGACGCGTGCCGGCCAGCACCTCCACGAGCTCGCTCTGCCCGTTGCCCTCCACGCCGGCGATGCCCAGGATCTCGCCCTGGCGGAGCTCGAACGAGATGCCGCGCAACGCCTGGACGCTGCGATCAGAGTTGGCGGTCAGATTCTCAACGCGAAACGCGACGGCACCCGGTTTCGCCGGCTTCTTGTCGACTCGAAGCAGCACGGCCCGGCCGACCATCATCGTGGCGATCTCCTGCTCGTTGGTCTCCTTCGTGGTCAGGTGGCCGACGACCTTGCCGCGCCGCATGACCGTGATGCGGTCGGAGATCTCCAGCACTTCCTTGAGCTTGTGGCTGATGAAGATGATCGTCTTGCCGGCCTTGAGCAGGTCGCGAAGGATCCCGAAAAGCTCGACCGTTTCCTGCGGCGTGAGCACCCCGGTGGGTTCGTCTAGAACCAGGAGATTGGCCCCGCGATACAGGACCTTGACTATCTCCGCACGCTGCTGAAGGCCGACCGGAAGGTCTCCGGTCCGCGCGTCGGGGTCTAGGCGGAGGCCGTACTTCTTGGTGAGCTCGTCGATATCTTTGCGAGCTCGCGTGTAGTCGTAGAAACCAGGACCGGCCACGGGCTCGCGACCGAGCATGATGTTCTCGCCCACTGTGAAGACGGGGATGAGCATGAAGTGCTGGTGCACCATGCCGATGCCGAGGGCGATGGCGTCTCGCGGGCCGTTGATGCGAGCCGGTTTGCCGTTGACGATTATCTCGCCGGAATCCGATTTGACCAGGCCGTAGAGGATGTTCATCAAGGTCGACTTGCCTGCGCCGTTCTCGCCGACGAGGGCGTGGATCTCGCCCGCGCGCACAGAGAAATCGACGTGGTCGTTGGCGACCACGCCTGGCCAGGCCTTGGTGATGCCGTGCATGTCAACAGCGAGCTTCTCCGGTTCGGTGCTCACTCGTTCTCCGGCGCGTATGGAATGCCGTCCGCCGCGGGCGGGATGCTCCGGCCAACGACGCCGGCCAGCACCACCAGCGTGAGGACGTACGGCAGCATGCTGAGCAGGTACTGCGACACGTGGATGATCGAGTTGTTGTCGTAGATCGCCTGGCCGAGACCGAAGATGAGGCATGCCACGAACGCGCCGAACGGCGTCCACTTGCCGAAGATCACCGCCGCCAGCGCGATGTATCCGCGGCCGTCCGTCATGTTGGGAACGAACGTGTTCGAGATGCCGATGGCGAGGAAGGCGCCGGCGAGCCCTGAGAGTAGGCCGCTCGTGATCACTGCGCCGTAGCGGATCACGTAGACGTTGATGCCCGCGGTGTCGGCCGCCTGGGGATGCTCTCCGACCGCTCGGATGCGTAGACCCAACCGCGTGCGGAAAAGGACGAGGTGCACGATCACCAACAGGATCAGAGCCGCGTAGACGACCACGTTCTGCTGGAAGAGGACGCGGCCGAGAAAAGGGATTTGGTCGAGCAGCGGGATGTTGATGTAGGGGAGAAGGTTCGCCTGGCCGACGTGCCCGACGTCCGCGAGCCCGTACAGCCGGTTGACCAGGAACACGGTCAGGCCGGCAGCGAAGATGTTGATGGCGATTCCGCTCACGATCTGGTCGGCCCGGAATCGAATCGAGACAACCGCGTGAATGAGCGCCATGAGTCCGCCGGCGACGATGCCCACCAGCGCGGCCGCCCAAGGGTTGTGCCACGCCAGGTCGGCAACGACTGAGAAGAAGGCGCCGGTCAGCATCATGCCTTCCATAGCGATGTTGACCACGCCGCTGCGCTCCGAGATGACTCCGCCTAGCGCGGGCAGGAGCAGCAGGGCAGCCGCCTCCAGCGTCAAGCGCCAGAGGTCCGCGGTGGCCAGGACGTGCGCGATGTCGCCGAGAAATGTCACGTCTGGGTCTCTTCAGGCGGCGCCTTGGCCGCCTCCGTCATGAGCGCCGCCGCCGGTGCCGTAGGCGATGGAGCTGATGGCCTCCGGCCGAAGGCCGGAAAGCGGAGCACGCGCAGGAAGTTGGCCGCGATGCTGAACAGGATCAGCGCCTGCAACACCTGGACCAGGCTGCTGGAGATCCCGGCGTCCTGCTGCATAACGGCGCCACCCGCGTGAAGCGCCCCAAACAGAATCGACGCGAGCAGGATGCCGACCGCACTCCCAAGGCCGAGCAGCGCCACGGCGATGGCCTCGAAGCCGGTGGTGTCGTTGAAGTACTTGTCGGTCAGGTTGTGGTCGACGCCCGCAATCTGAATGGCCCCTGCCAGCCCGGCGAAAGCGCCGGAGATGAGCATGGTCACGATGATCGTGCGGGGCACGCTGATCCCCGCATAGCGCGCCGCACGCTGGCTTTGCCCGACCGCGCGGATCTCGTATCCGAGCGATGTGCGCCAGAGTAGGATCGCGAAAACGGCGAGAGCGGCGATCGCGATCAGTAGCCCCGTATGAACGCGATACACGCCCGCCGGCAGCCCGAAGATGATCAGGCTGTTGTCATTGGGCAAGAACGACGGGAGGCGCGCGCCCGCTCCGATCGGAGAGGACACCGAAAAGCCGTGCGGCAGCTGCAGTGGACCACCGACTATCAGGTACCGGATGAGCCACTGTGCGACGTAGTTGAGCATGATGGTGGTCACCACCTCGTGTGCGCCGACGGTGGCCTTCAGAACACCGGGAATTCCGGCCCAGATCGCGCCCGCGAGAATCCCGCCGAGCAGGACCAGTGGCAGGAGGATCGGCGCGGGCAGATTGCTGAACTTGACGCCGATGAACGTGCAGGCCACCGCGCCGGCGAGGAACTGGCCTTCCGCACCGATGTTGAACAAGCCGGCGCGAAACGGAAGCGCGACCGCGACGCCGGCCATGATCAGCGGCGTGAAGTAAACGATCGTGGTTGAGATCTGGAGCGCCGAGTTCTCGCCGTTGGCGCAGGCGATGCCCAACCCCCCGCAGAGGAGACCGGAGTAAGCCTGGAACGGGTCGCCGCCTGTGACCGCGACCAGCAAGGCGCCGACGATGAAGGCGAAGATGACCGATCCGAGCGGGACTGCAAACCCCCCGGCAACCCGCCGCAACGCGCGCGGCAAGCGCGGTCCCGGTCTGCTGCCCATGGTGGCCGATGATGCTGCCACTGGCTTCCCTTTATCGGATCAAGCGGCCGCCGATAAAAGAAGGCGGGCGCACCGATTGCGCCCGCCTGGGACTCACCTTCTTATACCCGGGTTGGCGGGCAAGACAAGCAAGTCACCAACTCTTTTCGCTAGGCGGCGTCAGGCCCCCCGACTTGATTTGACCCTGGACCTTGTCCAGCTCGGCCTTGATGTCGTCTGGCAGCTGGAGGTTGTCGACCGCGTACCCGGCGCCGTCATTGGCGACGCTGAAGGTCAGGGCTCCGCCCTGGAACTGGCCGTTGACGACGTTCTTGATCGCCGTGTAGGTGGCCACGTCCACCTTCTTAAGGGCGCTGGCGATGACAGATGGGTCGGCGTCCTTCTGGTCCGCGTCGACGCCGATACTGTAAACGCTCGCTTGGCCCGCCGCCTGCAGCACGCCGAGGCCGCATCCGCCCGCAACCTGGAACAGGATGTCGGACTTAGCGGATATCTGGCTGCTGGCGACGTTCTTGCACTTGGCCGGGTCGGTGAAATCGTTCGAGTACCCGACCAGGACCTTGATCGACGGGTCTTCCATGGTTGCCGCCCACTTGTAGCCGGCGATGTAGTGATCGACAGGCGGGATGCTGATCCCACCGACCGCGCTGATCACGTGCTGGTTCTTTTTGGCCTTGCCTTGCTTCTCGAGCATCCCGGCGATCACTCCAACCATGGCGCCCGCGTCCTGCTCCTTGAAGAAGAGGGACTGGACGTTGGGGTGCTGCAGGTCCTTGCCGTTGGCGTCCGTTCCGGCGCCGTCAATGATCGAAAAGTGAACGTTGGGAAACTGGCCGGACACGGTACCGACGGCCTGCTGCATCAGGAAGCCGACGCCGATCACAAGGTCGTAGTTCTTGGAGGCGAAGTTGGTCAGGTTGGGAACGTAGTCGTCGCCACTCTTGGACTCGACGACGTCACCCTGGATCTTGAAATCGGTCTTGGCCTTCTCGAGGCCGAGGTCGGCGAGGTGGTTGAAGCTCTTGTCGTTGAGGCCGCCGATGTCGGTGACCAAACCGATCTTGTACGTCTTGGCCGGGGTGCCGCCGCCTCCGCCGGTGCTGCCACAGGCTGCCAGCAGCATCAATGCCACACCGGCAAAGCCCAGGAACTTAAGCCGCGCCTGACCCATACTTCCAGCCCCCTTCAATACCAACCCTTCTCCGAGGCGGTCGCCCGGATCGCGCGATTGTAGCCCTTCTCTCCGGTCCATGTAAGTTAGGCGCGATGCAGGCGCTCGAGGTCATCAGCCGCAAGCGGGATGGTGGCGAGCACCCCGCGGAGGAGATCGAATTCCTGCTCAACGGCTACCTCAGGGGCCTCATCCCCGACTATCAAATGGCGGCCTGGCTGATGGCCGTTTGCATACGCGGAATGACCCGCGCCGAGACCCTTGCGCTGACCCAGGCGATGGTCAAGAGCGGAGAAGTTTTGGACCTCAGCGGCATCCCAGGCGTCAAGGTCGACAAGCATTCGACCGGGGGAGTGGGCGACAAGGTGACCCTGATCGGGCCTCCGCTGGCGGCCGCCTGCGGCGTGAAGGTGCCGAAGCTCAGCGGTCGCGCCCTGGCGCACACGGGCGGGACCCTGGACAAGCTCGAGTCGGTGCCCGGCCTCACCGTCGACCTGGACCCGGACCGTTTCATCCGGCAGGTGCGCGAGGTCGGGATCGCGGTGGCCGCGCAGTCGCCCCAAATAGTGCCGGCGGACAAGCTGCTCTACGCCCTGCGCGACGTGACCGCGACCGTGCCTTCGGTGCCGCTGATCGCCTCGAGCGTGATGTCGAAGAAGATCGCCGCGGGCGCCGACGCGATCGTGCTTGACGTCAAGTTCGGACGAGGCGCGTTCATGCCGGATGTTGCGTCGGCCGAGGACCTGGCGACTGAGATGGTGCTCCTGGGAGAAGGGGCGGGTCGGCGGACGGTGGCGCTGGTCACTGCAATGGACAATCCGCTAGGCCGCACGGTGGGCAACGCGCTCGAGGTGCAGGAGGCGCTCGACGCGCTCGCGGGCATGGGCGACGAAGAGCTGGTGCAGGTCGCGCTCGTGGTCGCGCGCGAGATGTGCTGGCTGGCCGAGGTCGAGGCGGATCCGGGTGATGCTCTGCGTTCAGGCTCGGGCCGCAACAAGTTCCTGCAGATGCTCATCGCCCAGGGCGGCAAGATCGAGATGGGCCTGCCCAGGGCCCCAGTCCACATCGAAGTGCCGTCTCTGGGTGACGGCCACGTTCAATCGATCGACGCCCTCGAGGTCGGCCTGGCCGGTCTGGAACTGGGCGTGGGGCGTAAGAAAAAGCAGGACCAGGTCGACCCCGCCGCCGGGATAGTCATCGAGGCGCAGGTGGGCGATCGGGTGCAGCTCGGCCAGTCCCTCGCTGTCGTTCATGCCCGCTCGGAAGAGCTTGCCCGATCGGTCATCCCACGTCTCCAGAACGCCTGGAAGCTCAGCGCCAACGAGGTCAAGCGGCCGCCGCACGTGCTCGCGCGGGTGGACAAAGACGGCGTCACCCGAGCCGATTAGACTTTCGGTCCGGTGGCGGCGACAGGCGAGAAGAAATACCACATAGGTCTGGCGAAGGGGGAGGTCGGCGAATACGTCCTGGTCCCAGGCGACCCCGGTCGCACGCCGGCGATCGCGAAGTACCTCGACGACGCGCATGAAGTTGCGTTCAGCCGTGAGTACCGCACGTTCACGGGAAGCCTGCTCGGCGTTCCCGTCTCGACGATCTCGTCTGGCATGGGCGGCCCGTCGGTGGCGATCGCGGTCGAAGAGCTGGGCGAGCTTGGAGTGCACACCTTCCTTCGCGTCGGCACGTGCGGCGCGGCGCAGCCCGAGATCAAGATGGGCGACCTTGTCATCGGCATCGGGGCGGTTCGCACCGAAGGGACGCCGAACGGCTACGTCCCGCCGGAATATCCAGCCATCGCGTCACGCGACGTCGTCAACGCTCTCGTCGATGCGTGCAGCGCAGCGGGCGCGCCGTATCACGTGGGCATCATTCGATCCGTCGACGCGCTTTACTCGGACCTGGTCCCCGAGCGCATGCCACGCCTGCATCAGCTCCGCGAAGAGCTCGAGATGTGGTCGCGCGCGGGCGTGCTCAGCAACGACATGGAGTCGTCGACGCTCTTCATCGTCTCGCGACTGAGGAAGCTTCGTGCGGGCACGATCAACCTCTGCGTCGACGAGCTCGGCGCGGGCGAGATCCATCACCTAGATCCGTCTTACATGGACCGAATGCTGCGCATCGCAGTGGAAGCACTTAAGCGTCTGATCGAGTACGACCGTGCCGCTGAAAGTAAGTAGCCACCCGCTGGTGGCCGACAGCCTCGTCGGCCTGCGCGACGTGGCGACCCCGCCAGAAGAGTTTCGTGTCCTCGCCCGGAAGCTCATCACGATGCTGCTCTACGAGGCGACCGCCGACCTGCCTGTCCGGCACGGAACGGTGCGGACGCCGTTGGCGAAGGCCGCCGCGATATCGGTCGAACGCGAGGTGGTCGCGATCCCGGTGCTGCGCGCGGGCCTGGGACTGCTGGCGCCGGTCCTGGAGCTCCTGCCTCGCGTGAGCGTGGGCTACATCGGCCTCGAGCGAGATGAGGAGACCGCGGTCGCGCGGATCTACTACCAGAAGCTGCCGAAGCTGAAGGGTAAGGTGCCGCTGCTGCTCGACCCGATGCTGGCCACCGGGGGGTCAGCGGCGCAGGCTCTGGACATGATCAAGGAGGCGGGCGGGCGCGACAC
>VBHX01000010.1:13748-15573 GCA_005879945.1 Chloroflexota bacterium
AAGCGCGCGGCCGGGTGGGGAGTCGCGCTAACCAAAGCGGGCGGCATAGGCCGTTTCGTTGCACTTCTTCAGCTCGTCATCGGTCATCCCCATCCCCGCCGCCAGCTCGAACTCGTGGCTGAGCGTCGTGTCCGCGACGGTGCGCGAGTCGGTGCTGATCGTGCACCGCACACCGGCCCGAACCAGACGAGGCAGTGGATGCTCCGCGAGCGTTTGCACGGCCTTGCATTTCCAGTTGGCGGTGGGGCAGAGGTCGAGCACGACCCCCTCAGCACGGACCCGCTCGACGATGTTCGGATCGCGTGCCCCGATTACTCCGTGCGCGATTCGCTCCACGCCCAGGTTGAGCGCGTCCGTGACATGTGACGGCTCGCCGGCCTCCCCGGCGTGGCAGGTCAATCGCAACCCCGCCGCGCGCGCGGCCTCGAACGCTGGGCCCGGGGGCTTCGGATAGCGGACCTCGTCGCCCGCCAGATCGAAGCCGACAACCCCACGACCCACGAACTTGCCCGCCTCGCGCGCGAGCGCGACATTGTCCTCCACGGAGTGCTGCCGCATCGCGCAGACGATCGCAACCGCGCGAAGCGGTCCCGCGGCCAAACCTGCGAGGACGGCGCTGATCACGTTCGGGATGGTCAGGCCGTTGGTCAGGTGCAGCCGTGGTGCCCACCGCACCTCCAGGTAGTCGATGTTCTCGGCCTCGGAATCGATGCACA
Organism: Chloroflexota bacterium; assembly: GCA_005879945.1. Taxonomy (GTDB): domain Bacteria; phylum Chloroflexota; class Dormibacteria; order Dormibacterales; family Dormibacteraceae; genus UBA10449. The sequence goes on from VBHX01000010.1 coordinate 14,465, forward strand.
GCTCCAGCGCCGTGCGCTCGAGCGCGGCCGCAGTTTGCATCACCGCAATCGCGTCGGCGAAGTACGAGATGTATTCAGCCTGGGAAGCGCAATCCGGCGGCGCGACCATGCGCAGCGGCCGGGGCAGGTCGAGCCCTTGCTCGGTGGCCAGCTCCTCGGCGGTCGACAGGCGCACAGCACCGTCGAGGTGGCAGTGCAGCTCCGCCTTACGCCACGCGACGAAGTTCTCTATGACAGCGAGTAGATGCCCGGCAGCTCGCGATAGAGGCCGGCATAGTCAAGCCCGTAGCCGATCACGAACCGGTCGGGGATCACGAAGCCCGTGAAATCGATCTTGACCTCGACCTCGCGCCGCGCCGGGCGGTCGAGGAGCGCAGCCAGGCGAGTGGATGCAGGGCCCATCCGGCGGAGGCGCTTCGCGATCACGTCGACCGTGCGGCCGGAGTCGATGATGTCCTCCACCAGCAGCACATGGCGCCCGACCAGCGGGCCTTCGACCATGTGAGCCAGCTTCACCCGGCCGCTGCTCGACGTGCCCGAGCCGTAGCTCGCGGCGCTGACGAATTCGAGCTCGGCGGGAATGCTCAGGCTGCGCAGCAGATCCGCCGCGAAGACTGTGGCTCCTTTGAGGATCACCACCATCACCAGGGGCGTGTCGATGTCCGCGTAGACCTCAGAGATCTGGCGGCCAAGCTCGCGGACGCGCTTGGCGATGCGCTCGGAGCTGATCATCGCCCGGGCCGGCTTCGTTCCCGCGCGGGTCTTGGTCTGGACGCTCATACCCCGACGGGGTGCCACACCGTCTTCATCTCCATGAAGGCGGTGATCAGGTACGGGCTCATCTCGCCCGCGGCCTGCTTGACGACGCGCTTGACATTGTCGGCGGCTGCTTTCTCGATCGCCGTCACCTCATCGGGCGTGCAGCCGGCGACGTCGATCGCGTTGACGTCCATGTGCGCGGCCAGCCAGGGGAGGAGCTCCTTGCGAAATCCGCTGAGGACGTTTACGACTCCCGCCGGCAGGTCGCTTGTCGCCAGCACCTCAGCCAGCGTCAGCGCCGGAAGCGGGTCGGACTCCGGCGCGAGCACTACCACTGCGTTGCCACCGCA
>VBHX01000149.1 GCA_005879945.1 Chloroflexota bacterium
TTAAGAGCCGCTGCCGGTCGTGATCACACCAGAGGCGGGCGCCGCGGCAACCCACCTGGTCCACGACGACGTGCCCGGCAACGTCGCCGCCGAGATGATCCAGGAGAAGGGAGACGTGCAGGCTGCCCTGGCCGCGGCGCCACACCGAAAGAAGCTGCACCTTCGCTTCGAACGTGGAGCCGCGAGTCCGATAGAGGCGCGGGCCATCTGGGCCCGCTGGTCCGAGGCGGAGCATCGCCTCACCGTCTATGACTCCACGCAATCGCCGACATCGATCCGCGGCGGCCTCGCGGTTCGGTTCGGGCTCCCGGAGTCCGACGTCGATGTGATCGCTCCCGATGTCGGCGGAGGCTTCGGGCCGAAGATCATGCTCTTTTACCCCGACGAGCTGCTGGTTCCGTTCGCCGCCATGCGGCTCGGGCGCCCGGTGAAGTGGACCGAGGACCGGCAGGAGCACTTCACCGCCGTCAACCACGAGCGGGGCCAGGTGCACGAAGTTGAGGTTGGGTTCAACAACGACGGACACGTGCTCGCGCTCGATGACGACTTCGTCCACGATGCCGGCGCGTACACGCCGTATGGAATCGTGCTGCCGATCATCACCGCGGGCCAGGTGTGCGGGCCGTACAGAGTGCCCAACTATCGGGTCCGGTTCCGAGACGTTTACACGAACGCCACGCCGACCTCTCCCTATCGCGGCGCGGGCCGCCCCCACGCGTGCTTTGTGATGGAGCGCACGCTGGATGCGATCGCGGCCGAGCTCAAGCTCGACCGTCTCGAGGTTCGACGACGGAACCTCATCCAGCCGGACGAATTTCCATATGAGGTTGGGGTCGCGTGGCAGGACGGCAACCAGGTCGTCTACGACAGCGGCAACTATCCTGCTCTCCTCGAGCGCGCGGTCGAGATGCTCGGTCCGCGTCCGGAGGGCGATCACATCGGCATGGGTCTTGCCGTGTATGTGGAGGGGACCGGGGTCGGGCCGTATGAAGGCGCGCACGTGCAGGTGCTGGTGTCCGGCAAGGTGGTCGCGGCCACCGGAATCCCGAACCAGGGCCAGTCCCACGCGACCGTGTGGGCGCAGATCGTTGCCGACCAGCTGGGTGTCGACGTGGCGGATGTCGAGGTGACGAGCGGTGACACACGCAAGTTCCGTTGGGGAGTGGGGACGTTTGCGTCGCGGGGCGCGGTCACCGCCGGCAACGCGATGGCGGTCGCCGCGGGCATAGTGGCCGAGAAGGCCAAACATATCGCCGCCGACCTGCTCGAAGCCGACCCTGCCGACCTGGAGCTGGTGGACGGCCAGGTTCGTGTCAAGGGCTCGCCCGACCGCGGCGTCCCCCTGGCCGCGGTCGCGGTGCACTCCAACCCGATGAGGTATGCGTTCGGCGGCGGCACCGAGGCCGCGACCCAGTTCACCTCGAAACCTCGTCTGGGGCCACCGCTGCCCGAAGGCGAGCAGCCGGGCCTGGAGGCGACGGGCTACTACAGCCCGCCGGGGTCGACGTGGGCATCTGGCTGCCATGCGGCGTACGTACGGGTCGATCCCAAGACCTTCCAGCTCGAGGTGCTGAAGTACGTGGTCGTTCACGATTGCGGCCGGGTCATCAATCCGATGGTGCTCGAGGGGCAGATCGAGGGCGGTGTCGCACAGGGCATCGGCGGCGCTTTCTACGAGCGCCTCGCTTACGACGCCGAAGGCCAGCTGCGCAATGCGTCATTCATGGAGTTCCTGATGCCGTACGCGACCGAGATCCCGCCGATCGAGATCGACCACATCGAAACGCCTTCGCCGCTGAATCCGCTCGGCGTGAAGGGTGCGGGTGAGGCGGGGGTGATCCCGGTGGGCGCTGTCCTCGCCTCGGCCATCGAAGAGTCACTCGGCGTGCCGATCACCGAGATGCCGCTCTCGCCGCTGAAGTTGTACGAGCTCTCTAGATCGCGTTAGTCCTGACGACGGCGGCGACGATGTTTCCGCCTGGAGGTCCCTGGTGGGAGTTGCGCTCACCTCCGCTTACATAGTTCGTGGTCCGCCCAGTTACCGACGCCACGAGCATCCCTCCCAGCGCCTTTCCGATCTGATACGCGTCGGCGTCATCGAGGAGCGTGATCCTCTGGCCGCGGATCTGGTCGCTGCCGGGTATGACCGACTTGGCGAAGACGTGAACGAGTCGCGACAGGTCGGCTTCGTCTGGCAAGCCGTCGTTGAAATGAAGGCCCGCCGAGCGGAGAGCCTTGCGCACACCCTCGGCGTCGATGAAGTCGCGCGTGACCGCGTGGCCGATCCGCAGCGCGCTTCGTGACCAGGCCGAGTTGCCGAAAACGACCACCTCACCGTGCCGCTTCTCGCCGCCGGAGGAGGTCATCGCCACCTCCGAATAGAGATCCCAGTTGCGGCGCACGACTCCGTCTGACAGTGCGGATTCGGGGACCTCGCCCAGCGCCATCGCAACCCCCAGCGCGGCGGCGTCGTTCGCGTACGATCCCGCTCCTTCGGGTCCGAACGTGAGGTCGTGCGAGACCACCGTCTTCCCGCGCGACTCCGCGTCTTTGATGCTCGCAGTCGTCAGCCCGGGCACCTTGACCATGACGAGGTGCACGTCCTTGGGATCGGTGAGGCCGGCATCCTCCATCGCTCTGTGCGTGGCTTCGCCCACCTTGCGGATCTGACCCATGCGGCCGACCTCCTCGGGCGGCATCGGGTCGGAGCCGGCCCTGCCGACGACCAGCATCTTCTCGCGGCCTGTATCGACGTCGCCATCCGGAACCTCGACCCATTCCCTTGAGACCGCCGCGATGTGCGGCGTGATCACGCCGGGGCACCCGCCCGAGAGGACGAAGATGACGTGCTTGGCGACCTCATCGACGGGAATGCCGAGAAACTTGCCCGTCCAGTCGCGCAGGGCCACATCGGCCCACACGCGGCCCCAGTCGTCATGAAAGCCGGTCCCTTCCGTCTTTCCGACCAGGGCGACGAGCGTGTCCGGCTTGATCTTTCCGGAGTCGGCAAGCTTCTGCAGCCCCGACGTGTCCGCCGGGGTGGCCATTGCATTGACGAACATCTCGACCCGCTGAACCTTCATCCGATCACCTCATTCAAGACCGGGGGGCCGCTGGAAGCTGAATCCAGGCATCGCTTCCAATTCCTCTGCGAAGTCGAGAAGCTCATATTCCTGCGCGAACTTTCCGACGAGCTGCACTCCGACCGGGAGGCCCTCATGCAGACCGGCCGGAATCGAGATTGCAGGCACCCGTGCAAAGCTGACCGGCAGCACGAATTGCGTGTAGCGCGCCCACTCGTCGCCGAGAAACGGCGGCACTTTCTCGATCGGCATCGGGAGCATGCCCAGCGTCGGCGTAAGGATGAAGTCATAGCGGGTCTGCAGTTGCATCGCGACTGCATGGTTGGCCGCCTCGGTCGCGGACTCGAAAGCGTGGAAGTAATCCATCGCGGACAGTCCCCGGCCCTGCGCGGCAAGCTTCTGAATTCCGGGCCCAAACGTCGAGAGGTCCGCCGGGAAGCTCGCCATGCTCGCGCGGCGCACGACGCCGTAGCCCTGCGCGACCGGCTCGGTATCCCACCCGATCTCCTCGACCTCGTGGCCGGCTGACTCGAGAGCGGCGGCGGCCCGCCGGC
>VBHX01000150.1 GCA_005879945.1 Chloroflexota bacterium
GTGCGCGAAGTGCGCGTGAACGTGGTCTGGGATCCGCCCTGGACGAGCGGGCGCATGACGCAGGCCGGACGCGATGCGCTCGAGTCCTGGGGTCTGGCCGTATGACCAAGTACCGGCGCGTCAGCGGAGACGCTGTCGAGTACGAGGTGTTCGCGCGCAAGACGCGCAGCGAACCATTGCATCAGGTCGGCAGCGTGGTCGCTCCGGATGACGACCTCGCATCCGACTACGCGCGCGCGACCTACGACGAAGAGCGATGGTGCGAGATGGCCATCGTCCGCAAGGAGCATGTCATCGAGCTCTGGCAGCCAGGCGAATAGACGTCGATCGCGCGGCGGTCGCTTAGTCCGGGCCGCGCGGTAGCCGCCCGAATGGCTGCGGTGGGATCGTCAGCGTGCGACCGTCATCAGTTCTTACGATCTGCCAGCCGCCCTCATGAACCATCCAGTGATGCCGGTAACAGAGAAGGCAAAGATTGGGAAGGTCGGTCGGCCCACCCCGAATCCAGTGCACCACGTGATGGGCTGAGGTCCAGGTCGCCGGCCGGTCACAACCGGGCCACACGCAGCCCTTATCGCGAACCTTGAGTGCTTTGTAAGTCGGCCCTGATGGCCGCCGCTTGGCGCGCCCAACATCGATCACCATCGAGTCGGAGTCGAGCAGGATGCGGGTGACGCTGCAGTCGCACGCCAACCGCTCGACCGCCTTGGCCGAGATTGGCAGCGAAAACTCCATCTCTGCCGCCGGCGCGCCTGAAAGACCGAGCAATGTCTCCAGAGAGGTGGTGACTTGCATGTGGGTGCGCTGGGGCACCAGGCCGGTGTCGAGTGCGTGCATGGCGAGGTCGACCAGCGCATCGGCCAGCCGGCGATCGCGAAGACGATCGTCGTCCTTGCCCGCGCGCTTGGCCAGAGGTTCCAGGGCTGTGCGCAAGGCAGCCCCGCCAACCTTGTCGAGAAGGCCGTTGACGAGGACGACGCCTTCGTCGGTGTTGGTCAGAGTCAGGCTCCTTGCCTCGACGCCCTGCTTCTCTTCATCGACAAACCCGTCGGGGTCGGCCTTGTGCTTGGCGTGCATACACTTGGTGCGGAATTCGGCGACGCTGAGGTTGGTCGCTTGCTTGAGCAAGTTGCGCTCGTCGAGGCGCTCGCCAACCGCGGCCGAGGTGTGCGCAATCAGAGCCAGGTGGGCAAAGCCGACCTCACCACTGGCCAAAGCCACCAGGCTGTCGTCCAGCTGGTCCAGTTGCCTGCCCACGCACACGCGGTCGGCAGCCGCGCCGCCGGCCATATGGCAGACATCCTTGATCCAGGAGATCGGGCTGTCATAGCCCACCCGATCGTATTCGTCGGTCTGGGCGAAGTCGCCGGCCATGCGGGAGAACTCGACTTCGAGAAGGTCGATGCTGTTGCGGAGGCGAATCAGCTGCTCGGCGAGAACCTCCCCAGATACTTCACCCCCACACCCCACTCTCATGAGGAGAGTATACGAACATTTGTTTGGCCAGTCAAGTAAAAATCGCGAAACTAAGTAGATGCGCGCCACTCTCCAGCACGGCGGGGAGGTGAAAAGATACCCAATAGTCATGAGCCTTTCGGATCTCGTCCTCAGCATCGCCGACAACAAGCAGATGCTCGGACTCCGTTACGCGGAGTGGGCGACGCGCGCGCCATCGCTGGAAGCGGACATCGCGGCCGCGGCGATGGGGCTGGATGACCTCGGGCACAGCCGCGTCCTGTACGGCTGCCTCGAACCTCTTGGAGAGGACCCGCGCGGCCCCGAGCGCGAGACGGATGCAGGCAGCCTCCGATCCCTCCCCTACTTCGACGAGCCGTGGACCGAATGGGGCCAATTCGTGGCCGCCAACTCTGTGCTCGACACCGCCTTCTCGGTGATGATCGAGGCCTGCGTCGAAGGGTCGGTCGAAGTCTTGAGACACAGGCTCCGCAAGATGCTGATGGAGGAGCGCTACCACTTCCTCCACGGCCGCAGCTGGCTGCGCTCGGGCATCGATGTCGAGCCGCTGCACAGCGCATGGCGCGAAGCCGTCGAGTGGTTTGGCCCTCCCGACGGGGAGACCGCTCAGTTCTATAAAGACGGGCGGCTGAGCATGGGCCCGGCCGTGCTCCAAGCCCGGCTGGAGGAGCGTCTCGAGACGCGGGGACCTGAAATGACGATCGAGTGGAAGCACTGGGATCCAGTCCGGCGAAGAGGTCGCCCGGGCGCCATCGACGACCGCACGTTCGCGATGCTGCGCGGCCTCGAGGAGAAGCGCTTTGCCCAAACCAAGGAAGCCTGACCCGCGGTCTTCTCCTCGCTGCACCCACTGCGGCGAGCGCGACGCCGAGGTGATCTCGCTGTTCGGAACTCAGGCGATGACGCTCCAGTACCGCTGCCGTCGCTGCGGCACCCTTTTCGAAGCCATCAAGTACGACTAGGAGTCGTCGTCCTCTTCTGCCTCGCCGGCCGGCCGCCGGCGCCGGATGATCGCCAGCGGAATGCCTGCGACGAGAACGGCGACGATGAGCACCGCGATCGCAATCGGCAAGATCTGGCTGCTGGCGCCGCCGTGCGAAACGGAGCTCGTCGGATAGCCGGCGGCGTAGTAGCCGAATTTGTCGACCTGGGTGTTGACCGTAAACGGTTGGGCCTCCGATGAAACGCCGATACCCGTCCACGGCCCGTCCGCGCTGGTGGCGTAGTACACATTGCTGGGCGCGGGGACGATGTCTGAGTAGCGCATAACGAGACCGGCTTTCATCGCCAGCGGCGCGTCAGCGGTGATCGCGTATGCGTTGGTGGCGATCGTGAGGCCGGGCGGTTTGGGGCACGGGTTCAACGGCTTGATGTCCACCGTGATCGTGGTCTTCCCGGTCGCATTGAAAGCGCCCGGCAGAAAGCCGATCACGACCTGGCCATCGTCTGTGAATGCGGAGTTGGCGTCGCTCACACCGTTGATGACCTGGATCACGAGATGACCGGAGCTCGGCTGCTGGTTGCCGGTGATATGAACCGGCGGACAGACCCAGTTGTAGGGCTGCTGCGGCGTGAAGCCGTCGTAGAAGCCGGGCGCGACCATCCAGGCCGCCACGGCATAGACAACAACCGCGACCGCAAGGAGCGCAGCGCGTCTCACAGCGCGAGGTCCGCGATGACGTGGCCGATGATCGGTGCAACCAGGTCCTTGCACGCCCACCGCCACAGCGCGAGCAGCAGGCCCGCGGCCGCCACCGCGAAAAGGAACTGCGGCGGATGTGACAGCGCGTGCGCCGCGGTCCACAGCGCCGTGGTGCCGATGATCGCCACCGGCGCGCCGCCGAGGTCCTCGAGCGCCGCGTAGAGCGCACCGCGAAATGCGATTTCCTCCCCCACCGCCACGATGACCGCCGGCAAAACAAGGAAGGCGGGGAGAATCGGTACCGCGCTTGCTCGCACGGCCGCCGGCAGAAGCAGCACCGCCGCCAAAGCAAGACCGCCCAGAACCCTGAGTGCGAACCGCGTCTTGCCCAGGCCCAGCCGCTCGGGCGGCCAACCCGCGGCAGTGACCACGAGCGCGAGGCCGCCGAGAACGAGCGCTCCGGTCGCCGCATTCGGCTGTGTGGAGATCAGCGCTCGCGACCATTCCGCGAGCAGGATGTAGATCGCGATCGCAGCCGCCCGAACGGCCGGGCGGGCCGCGAAGACCGAAAGCACGAAACGGATTATCCGGGAGTCAGATAAGCGCCCAAATAGAGGAAGCTGGCCCAGGCTGGGGATTCGGGTCCAGGACAAGCGGTCCCCGCGGATGTTGGCTGAAGTCGAAATCCGAGATCAGGTTGCCAAGCTTCGGATCGTTCTCGCGAACGTCGGGACGGGAGTCGGGCCTGCCGTCCGTCTTCGGGTCGATGCGCGCACCGCCCAAGAAAGCGTCCTCGATGAACTTGATATAGGCATCGTGGCTCAGCGTCTGGTGGTCGATGTACCCGCGCTTGGCGTACGGGCTGATCACGATGCCCGGCACGCGCAGTCCATAGCCGGCTGTGTCTACGGACGGCGGCACGACGTGGTCGTAGAAGCCGCCCCAGTCGTCCCAG
>VBHX01000151.1 GCA_005879945.1 Chloroflexota bacterium
TTTCTTTGGGAGCAAGGTCTCATTCATCAGGCCGGCGTTACAGGCGGCCCTGGAGCTGGGAGCGGAGGAGTTCATGTCTCGCCTTGAGGCGGGCATCAACATGGGGCTCGACGACTTCATAGAGACGCTGCGCCTTGCCGTGCCGGATGCGGACGACCGCAACCTACGGGCGGTGGCCCGGTCTGTGAGGCGTCTTGTTCTGGCTGGACTCCTCGACAGATCGATGACCCAATCGGAGATTGAAGAGGAGCTCCGGGCCGTCGTCAGCGGAGTGCCCGTTGGTCGGCGTGATTGACTGCAACGAATTTGCCTTGGCCGGCGTTCTGCACTGGGGCCGACGAGCGCGGCGCTCCCGCCGACTCAATGCGGTCGAGGCAGACCAGAAAAACCATGATCCAGGGTCAGCTGGGCTGCTGCCACGTACGGAGGAGCCCAAGAACCGTCGTCGCTAACTCGCGAGGACGGTTCAAATAGTATCCCGGGCCCCCGACCAAATCCATGCTGTTCCAAACGCATGTATGTTCTCGGAAAATCGACCGAACGGTTGATGTTCGCCGAGTGTGCCGTCGCTACCGTGGGCGATATGACCTTCCAATCCGCATCCGACGCATTCCTTTCAGCTCTGTTGACGCGCGACTTCGGACGTTTCGCCGAGTGTCTGGCACCCGCCGCGCAGGCGCGGATGCTGTTGCCCCGAGGACCGGAAGTCCGATCTGGGCCCGAGGAGATCGCTCGGCGCTTCGAAGGCTGGTTCGCACGAACGTCGGACTTCGTGGTCCTGGACTCCCACCTCGTTCAGGTCGGGCCTCGAAACCGACTGAGCTGGCGTTTCCGGCTGAGCCGAGACGGCCTCTCGCACGAGGTTATCGAACAGGTCGCGTTCGTCAGCGTCGGGCCGGAGGGCATCTCCGAGATCGATCTGCTGTGTTCGGGTTTTCACCAGGAAGCCGATGCCGTCGCCTCGTGCCCCGTTGACGCCGCCACGTCTCACAGCCCTCGATAATGGGCGGATTATCGGCACCGCTGGAGGCGGTACGTAGTCGACAAACCGAAGTCTGAGAAGAGCCTGCGGCTGGCGGAACTCCTCGCGGCGGTTTCGCTCGCCACCGACTTGTCGCACGATGTTCCCGCAGAGAGCGCGCTTCGAGATGCGCTGCTCGCGGTCGAACTCGCTCATCTCGCGGGCTGGAGTGCCGCCGATGTGTCGGACGTCTATTACCTCGCGCTCCTCTACCACATGGGATGCACGGGTGCGGTCGCGGCGCAAAGCCGGCTTGGGGGCGGGGACGACATCAACGTCCGTCGATGGATGTCGGAGGCCGACTATGCGGATCGTCCAGAGCTCATGCGCATCGTCGTCAGCAGGCTGGCGGGGCAGTGGGGGCTATCCGGATTGGCGCAGGGTGTGGCGGGACTAGCGACAGCCGGCCGCGACATGCCGGAGGCCCTGGCCAACATCGCCGAGGCCGCCGCCCGCCTCTCGCAAAGGCTGGGCGCCAGCCCTCGCGTCGCCGAGGCGCTCAGCCACGCGTACGGGCGGTGGGACGGCAAAGTTTTCACATCGCTGCCGAGCGCCGAAGGCCTGTCGCCGGCCGCCCGCCTCGTGCACCTGGTCCATGTGGCCCAGATCTACCACCAGGCAGGAGGACGCGAGGTCGCGGATGCGGTCGTTCGGCAGCGCAGCGGGACGGAGTTCGACCCCGAGCTGGCGAGGCTTTGGCTGCAGAACAGCCACGATCTCCTGCGCGCGCTGTCACTGGATTCTGTCTGGGATCGAGTCCTGGGCGCTGAGCCCGAGCCGTATCGGCGCGTCGGACCATCCCATCTGGACGAAATCAGCCGGGCGCTTGCCGATTTCGTGGATCTGGCTTCGCCTTTCACGCGCGGGCACTCGACCAGCGTTGCGCGACTGGCTGAAGCTGCCGCCTTGAGTGCCGGGCTTGGCGCCGAGGATGCGGCCACCGTGCGGCGAGCTGCCCAAGTCCACGACCTTGGCATGGTGAGCGTGCCCAATCGGATCTGGATCAAACGGGGTCCGCTCAATCAATCGGAGTGGGAGCGGGTCCGCCTGCACCCCTATCACACCCAGCGCATCCTCAGCCTCGCCGCCCCGCTGCGGGCGTCCGCCACCATTGCAGGCCTCCATCACGAGCGACTCGACGGCTCCGGCTACCACGTTGGGCTGCCTGCAAACGCACTGCCGTTCACCGCCCGTCTGCTTGCGGTGGCGGAGATCTACCAGTCGATGAGTGAGGATCGCGCTTGGAGGCCGGCGCTCAAACCTGAAGGGGTGACGCGGCAATTGCAGGATGAGGTCGCGGCTCGGCGCCTCGACCCCCGAGCTGTTGAGTCGGTGCTCGTGGCGGCTGGTCAGCCTCGGCTGAAAGGAAGGTCGAGCCAGGTGTGGCCGGTTGGGCTCACCGACCGTGAAGTGGATGTGCTGAAGGCGATCACGCGTGGACTGGCGAACAAGCAGATCGCGCGCGAGCTCCACGTCTCCCAGGCCACGGTGCACACGCACGTCATCAACCTCTACGGCAAGATAGGCGTCAACACACGGGCGGGGGCCACGCTCTTCGCCTTCGAGCACGACCTGATCGCGCCATCTCCGCAATAAATCGACCAAACGGTTGATGCGCGTCTAAGCGCCCGGCCTCAGGCTGCATCCCGAGATGGGACAGCAATTACCGCACCTGCAGATCTCAAGGCTCTGCAAAGCTATGCCCGAGGCTGTCTACGACCTGCTCGCCGATCTTCAAAGCCACCTCGAGTGGGCGGGAGTCCGTCAGACCCGAGACTTCCACCTCGCCTCGCTTGAAGCGCCGCCGGGGCCGGCCGCGGTCGGGACCACCTTTTCGAGCACGGGCGTGATCCCGATGTCCCGGAGACGATGGTCGGATCGCTCCACGGTCTCCGTCGCCGACCGGCCGCTGAAGTTCGAGATCACGACCCAAGCCAGGGCCGGCGAACGCAATCCGATGACCGCGGTCTACCGGCACACCTACGAAATCTCGCCGGCGGCCGGCGGCTCGCGCGTGACCTACTCGCTGACGCAGCTCTCGATCACCAACCCAATGCTTCGCTGGGCGCTGCCGGGCTTGGGTCGAATGACGTGGCTCATGACCCCTACCTATGCCGGCCGCGGGCTGCGCAACCTGCTCGCCCTCGCCGAGGAGAGAGATTCGCCCACGCTGGCGGTCCGTCCGTCATCAGTTGTCGCCGGCAGCCCGATTCACACAGAGGAGATGTGACCGTGCCTCTTTTCATTGACATCCACGAGGAGCTCCCCGATGGCGCCACCGCGGTGGACGTCGCTCACGCCCACCAAGCGGACCTGGCCAAGCAGGACGAGTTCGGCGTCAAATACATCAAGTACTGGGTCGATGAGAAGGACCACAAGGCGTTCTGCCTCGTCGAGGCGCCCACCGCGGACGCGGCGATGCGCGTTCACCGGGAGGCGCACGGGCTTGTCGCCAACCGCATTCACGAGGTCATCGAAGGAAGCTAGACGATTCGCGGCAGATTGAGGAGAATTTCACTCGCTGCAAGGAACATGGCATTTAGACATGGATCGTGACAGGAAGAGGTGCGGCTGAGGTCAAAATCGGCGATTGGTGCGCGAATCGGGAGAGCGCATTCTTGGTAAGGAAAAGGTCCTCGGTTCGAATCCGGGCGTGGGCTCCAAGACCTTTCTGAGGCCCGATCGTGTTCATTTCCCAACTGCAGGCCGCATGACCTCTTGGTATGTTCAGGGATATGCCGAAGTCTGGTCATCCTCGACCAGTGAGCGGCGCGCGACTCCGACACAGCGGCGGCAATCACACGCTGTGTAAATAATCGAGCGGAGGAAAAGCATGACTGATCACAAGGTGGCAAGCCGGGAGGAGTGGCTAGCCGATCGCGACGCGCTCCTTGCGCGCGAAAAAGAGCACACGCGGATGGGCGACGACCTAGCGCGGCAGAGGCGCGAGCTACCTTGGGTCCGGGTTGAGAAGGAGTACGGCTTCGAGACCGACGAAGGCATGAAGACGCTTGCGGAGCTCTTCGACGGTAGGTCACAGCTCCTCGTATACCACTTCATGTTTGGCCCGAGCTACGAGGCCGGGTGCCCGACCTGCTCCTCCAGCGCCGATGCCGTCAACGGCGTCGTTCCTCACCTCAACGCACGGGACGTCACGATGGTTTACGTCTCGCTTCAGCATGTCCCGGACTGAGGAAGAAACGCGGGAGGCGATCAAGCCCATGATCGAGGCGGGGATACCGCCGGTCGTAGACCACCTAGCGAGCGCCTCCGGAACAGACGTTGTCGGCTACTTGTCGGAGGCCCCGGGCTTCAGCACCTTCATCCGCAACGAGGGTGCCGTCTTCCACGCCTACTCCACCACGGCGCGTGGGCTGGAGTTTCTGATGGGGTACTACCCAATCCTCGACCGTGCCCCCAAGGGTCGCAACGAAGCGGACTCTCCCCTATGGCTTCGCCGACACGACGAGTATGCACAAATGCATTGAGGGCGCCAGCGTACACGGCGGCCGGCAGGATCAATCCAGCAGTGACTCCTGCGTTGGGACGTTCCGTACTTCCGCGACGAAGTCTCCGACGGCCACCAGCGCGGAGAGTCCTTGGTCGACCGCGGTGCAGAACACCACGTGCGGGGGTCGAGCGAACTCGCCAGTAGAGTTCTTATACAGACACCTTAGGTCCACCCGGGTCGGCGGGACGCACGGACTTCTCCGCGCGAGCGCGGGCGCAGATGCACCACCTCCACCCCAAAACTGCGCCCGGCCCGCGTAGCCAAAGTCGATCGGAACTGTGGGGTGGTGCGCCAAGTTTGTGCCGACCCCTGGCAGGTCGGCTGCGACTTTGGTGCCGAGCTCGCGGAGGGTCCCGCCCGGCCCAGGCCCGATCGCATGAGGATCGGCGCCGTACAGTAGATCCCGGCGCACAGCACGACCCAGTCGGCCGTCAATAATCGGTCTGTGTTCCTGGTCCAGATAGCGGACGGACGGCATCGGACCATCGGCGCCACGCCACGGATCGCTGCCGAAGTCGAGATTCGTCTCCAGCAGTCGACCTCGACGACTTTGGTCCGCCCTGCGCCGCAAGGCGGCGTGTAGAGGCCTAGGCGAAGAAGCCGCGCAGCAGTTCGGCTACCCGCTCCGGAGCCTTCTCATCGGGGGCGAAATGGTCGAGTCCGTCGATGACGCGCAGAGTTGATCCAGAGATGGTGTCGTGCAAAGGCACGAGCCCACCTGTGGCGCTGGACGGGCTTTTCGCGCCACCGAGAAGGAGCACCGGTATGCAGATCGACGCGTACCGATCAGCCGCGCCGTCAAGCCGCACGCTTTCGGCGTGCTCGGCGAGTGCGGGCTCGAGCAGCGGCGCCATGTGGGTCCACTGCGGTTCACGGATCGCTAGGCGAAAGACGATCTTCAGGTACCAGAGCGGCAGCGTCCGAATAGGTTTGGGACCGAGAGACTTGACGAAAAGTGCAAACGCGGCGCGGTTGTCTCCCCCGGCCAGAAGCTCAGAACAGCGCTGCACCCAGCCCGACGGGATCGAACCATTGACCGAAACACCCGGATCCCAGGCCGCAATCCGTTCGATGGCACTCGACCGCAGGCCCGTCTCGAGAGCCACGAGGCCTCCGAAGCTGTGTCCGAACACGTTGCGCGCGCCGGTTGTGTCCATGACCGCGAGGAGGTCTTCGCACTCCTTATCTATGCTGTAGCCCGCGCCTTGCGGTCCGCTGCGGCCCCGCCCGCGCCGATCCACAAGGTGCACCGTGAAGCTCGAGGCGAGCGCTTCGCCAAGATGCGTGTAGTCCGCGCCGGTGGTCATCGAGCCGCCGACCACGATGACGCCGTCGCCGTCGCCGAGCGTGGTGAAACCGATCGTGGTTCCGTCGGCGGACTTGACCGCGTCGGATCGAAGCTTAGCCGTCATGCTGATAGCGGCGCCGTAGCCGCCTCCAGAGTGGCGAGCAATCGCTTGGTGTGGCGTGCGTACTGCTCATAAGGAACCCCGCTGGCCTTCACTAGGTCCACGAGCCGGCTTTCGAGCAGCGAGTAACACTTCTGGACCAGTGAGCGTCCGCGCGCAGACAGTCTCACAGAGTGCCGGTTGCCTCCGCCACGAGTGTTATCCACGCGAAGGAGCCCCTCGCCGACGAGCGTGGCGACCATGCGGCTGATCGATGGCTCCGTCACGCCCATACGTTGTGCAAGCGATCTCTGCGTGGTCGTGGTCTCGCCCACCATGAAAAGCAGCAGGAAACGCGGGTAGGAGATCCCCGCTTCTTTGCGCAGGATTCGGTCAGCGCCTCGGTCAAGGCGGGCGGTGAGAGCGTGAAGGTCGAGGCTGAGGTCTTGAGTCACTCAGTGCTGTATTAGCAAACTAAGTTAGTAATGCAAGTCACAGCCACGACGCAAGGAGGGGTTTTGACGACCGAAACTCAGGCGTTGAGGCCGCCGTGATCGAATATCGGCTTCAGCGCGAAATAAACGTCGCGATACCGACTGTAGGCCTCGTCATATAACTGATGACGTTCCGGATCTGAACTGTGCTGTTGCGGACGATAAGCGACGAACGACTCGACCGCATCAGAAACAGTCGCACGGACTCCGGCGCCGACGGCGGCGAGGATCGCGGCGCCAGTCGCTGTTGTCTCGACGCTTACCGGAACTCGAATGGGCAGTCCGGTCACATCGGCCTTGATCTGCCGCCACAACGCTCCTTTTGCGCCGCCGCCCACGATCGTCAGGCGTCGCACCTCGAGACCGGTCTTCCGCATCGCTTCGAGGATGTCCCTGAGCGCGAA
>VBHX01000011.1 GCA_005879945.1 Chloroflexota bacterium
CGCGGTTCTTCTCGTTGAGGTCGACGGCATCGCCGAGTCGACGCGCGAGCTGATGGCCGCGGTGCGCAAGGTGCTCGCTGCCAACCAGGGGTACGCGATGCGCGAGGCGCAGAGTCCCGCCGAGCGCGACCTGTTGTGGGCCGGCCGCAAGGGCGCCATCGGCGCGCTCGGACGCATCAAGCCCAACTACTACCTGCACGACGGAGTCGTGCCGCGCAGCCGCCTGCCGCAGATCCTCTCCGCGGTCGGCGAGATCGGCGTGCACTACAAGCTGCCGGTCGCCAACGTCTTCCACGCCGGTGATGGCAACCTGCACCCCAACATCCTGTTCGACCTTCGCGACCGCGACGTCCTGCCTCAGGTTGAAAGCGCGGGCGAGGAGATGCTGCGAGCGGTCGTCGAGCTGGGCGGCGCGCTGTCGGGCGAGCACGGTATCGGGCTCGAGAAAAGCGCCTTCATGCCGTGGGTCTACAGCCCCGACGACCTCGACGCTATGCGGCGAGTCAAGGACGCGCTCGATACGAACGGCATCATGAACCCGGGCAAGGTTTTCCCCGACCCCGAGCGCAAGGTGCCGCACCTGGCCGGCCGATCCGGCCTCGCCATCGAGGCGAAGTGGTGGTGACCGCGAAGACGGCGGTCGAGAAGCCGGCCACAGCTGAGGAATTGGCGAAGCTGCTGCACGAAGCCGCTGAGGCAGGGTTCGCCGTGCGGCCTGTTGGCGGCGGCCGCGCGGTGGAGATGGGAGATCCGCCCAGCCGCGAAGGCATCGAACTGCGCACGACCGCGCTCGACCGCGTGCTCGAGCACTCACAGGCCGACATGGTCGTGAGCGTCGAGGCGGGAATCAGCCTCGAAGCGCTGCAGTCACAGCTCGGCAAGAGCGGTCAGTTCCTTCCTCTCGACCCGTTCAACTCGCCCGGCCACACCATCGGCGGGCTGCTCGCGACGGGTTGGACCGGCCCGCTGCGCCAGCGCTTCGGCTCGGCTCGCGATTTCCTCATCGGCATCCGCGTCGCGCTCCCCGACGGCCGGCTCGCGACGGCGGGCGGGCGCGTGGTCAAGAACGTCAGCGGCTACGACCTTATGAAGCTCCACTACGGCGCGCTGGGGACGCTCGGCGTCATCGTGGCCGCGTCGTTCAAGGTGTTTCCCAAGCCGCTGCATGACATCACCGTGGAGGCCGCGCACGCATCCATGGACGACGCGTGGGCGGATGTGGAGCGTGCCCTGTCGATGCCCATGGCGCCAGCGGCCGTCGAGCTGTTCTCGACTGGTCGTGTCCTAGGGCGATTCCTGGGCAGCCCCGATGCGACCAAGCGGATGGTCTCGGACCTAGGTTGGCCCAAGGCCGATACCTCTGCGTGGAAGCAGCACGCGAAGGCCGCGCCCGGCACATGGGCCCGAATCGCCGCGCCTAGACACCAGCTGCGCTCGATCCTGGACAAGCTTGGACCTGACCAGGAGTGGTGGGCCTCGCCTGGGATCGGCCTCGCGAACTGGGCCGTGGCGGGCGGCGCCGACGATGTGCGCGCCGTGCGGGCTGCCGCAGTTGCCGCGGGAGGCTCGCTCGTGCTGCTCGCGGGTCCGGCGGATTTGCGCCGAGATGCCGGCGCGTGGGGCACGCCACCTGCGACGCTGCATCTCATGCGGCGCCTACGGTCGGCATTCGATCCGAACAACGTGATCAACCCGGGAAGGTTTGTGGTTTGACCGAAATGGACACTCACGCCCCTCTTCCTAACCCTCCCCCCGAAGGTGGGAGGGGATACTTCGAACGGCTCAGCGATGACGACCTCGCCACGTGCGTGCACTGCGGGTTGTGCCTCGACGCCTGCCCGACCTTCCGGCAGACCGGCCTCGAAACGGAATCACCGCGTGGCCGCATCTACCTGATGACGCAGTGGAAGCGCGGCAGCCTTCCCTTCACCGAAGACCAGGCCCGTCACATCGACCTCTGCCTTGGATGCCGCACGTGTGAGGCAGTCTGCCCGTCGGGCGTGCCCTATGGACGGATCATCGAAGCCGGACGAGCCGAGGTCGAAAGGTTGCGCAAACCGTCGCCCAAACGCTGGATCGCGCGCACGGCCCTGCGCCAGCTCGTGGCCAAGCCGCGGCGCCTGCGTTCGTTCGGCGCGGCGACGAAAGCGGCGCAGGCGGTCGGTCTGACTTCAATCGTGCGCTCAGGACGCCAGTTGCCCCACATGCGCCCCCGCTTCCAACCCCCGACCGGGGGCATCGCGCCCCCGATCGGTGAGCGCAAGCATCGCGTGGCGTTCCTGGTCGGGTGCGTCATGCCGATCCTCTACCCGCAATCGCACGAGGCCGCGGTCAACCTGCTCCAGCTCGCAGGCTGTGAGGTGTGGTTTCCGCGCGCAGAAAGATGCTGTGGCGCGCTACTCGCGCACAACGGCGACCTCGAAGGGGCTGCGGGGCTGCGCGATGCCAACATGCAGGTTTATCGCGACGCGAACTTCGAAGCGCTCATCGTCGACTCGGCGGGCTGCGGCTCTCATCTGAAGGACTTCTACCCCGAGCTCAATGGGCGCGTGAAGGACCTAAGCGAATGGCTGGTCGAAATCGGATTGCCCGCGCCGCAGCGCGAGGTGAAGATGCGTGTCACGTACCAGGACGCCTGCCACCTCGCGCACGCGCAGCGAATCCGCAAGCAGCCGCGCGATCTGATCCGCGCGGTGCCTGGAGTCGAGTTCGTCGAAATGAGACACCCGGACATCTGCTGCGGGGCCGCGGGCCTCTACAGCACGCTCGAGCCCGCGATGTCGGCGCGAATCCTCCAGGAAAAGCTCGACGACCTCGAGAGCACGCACGCCGATGTGGTCGTCACGGCAAATCCGGGCTGCCAGATGCAGCTCGAGTCAGGGCTGAGGGCGAGGGGCTCGACGATGCGCGTCGAGCACGTCTCCGAGCTAGTGGCCCGCGCCTTTCTGCATTAGGCCGATCTTCTTCAGGCGCGGCAGCGCCTGCGTCTTCGTCACGTCGACCTCGACGCGCGCCACCGCCACCGATATGTTGTCCGGCGCTCCGAGCTCTCTGCATCTCTCGATGACTCGCTTGGCGCCGCGATCGAGGTCGCCATCCTTGAGCAGGAGCTTGCCCATCTCTTCGACGCTGACTCCCGCGGTCTCCACCCCATCGCTGCATAGCACGATGGCGTCGCCTTCCTCGATCTTGAGCTTGTCGGTGAACGATTGGATCGTCTCCCACACGCCGATCGCCCGCGTCAACCGGTGCTTCAGCGGATGCGTCGCGGCCTCCTCGGGCTTGATGACGCCGAGCCGCACCTGTTCCGCGGGCCACGAGTGGTCTTGGGAGATGAGCTTCGCGCCCCCGTTGTGAAACAGGTATGCCGGGCTGTCGCCAACGTTCAGGACGCCGACCTCGCCGTTGCGAATCGCGGCCACGACCATCGTGCTCCCCATCCCGGCCCATTCCGGGTTGTCGCGCGCGGCCTCGAACACCGCGGTGTTCGCCTGCTTGCATGCTCGTTTGAGCCGGTCAAGGTCAGGTCCCTCGCCACCGTCTTCGGCGAGGACCGTGGTCAGCGTTTCCACGGCGATCGTGCTCGCCATCTGCCCGGCGGCGTGGCCGCCCATCCCATCGCAAACGACGAGCAGCGTGTCGAGCCCCGCCTTGTTGCGCCACACCATGACCGAGTCCTCGTTCTCCTCTCGCTCGAGGCCGGGGTCGGTCGCCGAGGCGACCTTAAGGCGCATCGCCTGTAAGGCTATCCGCCGAGTACAGAGAAGTGAACCGCGTTCTGTCCGATGGTGATGCGGTCGCCGTGATTGAGCTCCTTCTCCTGGACCGGCTCGCCATTGACCAGCGTGCCGTTGGTGCTCCCAAGGTCGACGATCCAGAACCGTTCACCACGGCGCTCGATGCGCGCGTGATGACCGCTGGTCGCGGGGTCGCGAAGAATGAGGTCGTTGTCGGGCGATCGCCCAAGGCGAAGCGCGCTGTCGCCGGCTCGGTGCGTGTGACCCGCGTCAGGCCCTGACTCGATCATCAGCTCGGCTTGCTGAGCGGCAGCCCCAACTGCATGCAGCGGCTGCGTTGGCCCACCCATCGGCGGAGTCGTTTGCGTCTGAGTCGGAGGCGCTGCCGGCGGCGGCTGCCAGACCGGCATGAGCGCCGTGGCGTCGTGGGCCGCGGCTGCTGCTGCCGCCGCGCCAGGCTGGATCATCGTCGCGGCGACATCGTTCGAGGCCGCGGGCGCGGGCGCTTCCCAGGGCGGTGGCGGTGCTGGGGGCGGCGCTCCAGGAGGCGGCGACGCCACAGGCGGCTCGGGGAATTTAGGCAGGGCGGCTGACTCGGCGGGCGGCGACCACGATGGGGCCGCAGCAGACGCGGGCGGCGGTGGCGCTGGAGGTGGAGGAGGCGGCGGGGCAGCCGATGGCGCGGACCACGACGGCGCTGCCGGCGCCGCAGGCTCTTCCCTCTTCGACGTTTCCCATGACGGGGCTGCAGGCGCTCCCCACTGTGGAGCCACGGAGGGTGGTGTGCTCGGTGCGGCCGCTGCAGGCGCCTCCCATGAGGGCGCGGGCGCGGCGGGAGGTGCGCCCCAATCTCCCCCGGAGGGCGCGGCAGGCTTTGAGGTGCTCGCCGGCGCGTCCCACGACGGGACGGCTGGTGCCGGTGCCGCGGGCGCTGCAGGCTCGGGCGCCGCGGACGGAGTCGGTGCGCCCCACGACGGTGCAGGCGTCGGCACCGCGGGGGGCGGAGCCGCGGGCTTGGGCGCCTCCCATGACGGTGCAGGAGGCGGCGCGGAGACGCTCGGCGCGGGCGAGGGCGAGCCCCATGTTGGCGCGGGCGGCGCTGCGGGCGGAGACGCTCCCCACGATGGCGCAGGCGCAGGGGCGGCAGGAGGCGGCGGCGGAGCGGCGCCCCATGTCGGTCCCGCGGGTGAAGTCGGCGCCGGCGCCGACGGGGTGGATGCGCCCCACGTCGGCGCAGGCGTCGGCACCGCGGGGGGCGGAGCCGCGGGCTTAGGCGCCTCCCATGACGGTGCAGGAGGCGGCGCGGAGACGCTCGGCGCGGGCGAGGGCGAGCCCCATGTTGGCGCGGGCGGCGCTGCGGGCGGAGACGCTCCCCACGATGGCGCAGGCGCAGGGGCGGCAGGAGGCGGCGGCGGAGCGGCGCCCCATGTCGGTCCCGCGGGTGAAGTCGGCGCCGGCGCCGACGGCGTGGATGCGCCCCACGTCGGCGCGGCAGCGGGCGGCGCCGCGGGCGGTGGTGGTGCCGAAGCAGGTGGTGCGGCCTGCGCGCCGGCGGGTGCGCCCCACGCCGGAGCCGGGCTGCCGGGGGCCCAACCACCCGCGCCCGGCTTCGGGGCGGGCTGGTCCCAGCTCGCCGTCGGCGATGCGATCACGGTCGGAGCGACGGCCGCGCCAGGGGTGGCGGGAGGCGGCGGAGCCCAGGTCGTGACGCCCGGGGCTTGAATCGGAGACGAGGCCGGAGGAACCGCGGATCGCGGCGTCGGCGTTGCGGGTCGGACCGGCGGTCCGGCCTTCTTGGCCTTGTGGCGCCGGCGCGCCCTCAGGTAGAGGACGCCCGCGACGAGCGCCGCTATCGCGAGGACGAGATCCGCATAAATGGTTTCAGCTGGCATCCGGTGGAGGGCCTCCCTTGTGTCGGGTCCGTTTATGAATCAATTGCGAAAACACCTGCCTGCGGACCCGCGCCTATCTTGCGTGTCGACGCGTTTCGGTGAAGTATGCCATTCGTGTTCGCAAGTCGGACCGGGCTAAACCGTGCCGCTGATTACGAGGCGCCCTGAAGCCACGCCGGGGACCGTGATGTCGGCATCCAGCGAGTGCCGACCCGCCCCAAGTGGCTCGCCGGTAACGACATGGATGCGCAGGCGCCTGCCGACGGGGATGTCGAGGTGCCGAGGAAGCGGCGCCCGCCCGGCATGGGTCTCGACCTGGATGTCGTGGCGGGACAGCGGTATGCCGTCGAGCCGCAGGCCGCCGATGCCCGAGACGACTGCGGGCCGAGTCCGATTCTCGAGCACGAAGCTCAATCCGTCCTTTTCCGTCCGCAGGCTGCCCAGGTCGGCCAGGCCTTCGGCCAGGTAGCGCGGCAGCTCGGGACGCGGGCGCGGCGACGGCAGCGTCGAGGTCACGGTGAAGTGCAGCTCGGTTCGATCGATCACCTGGCCGGCGACGGTCAGTGACGCGTCGAGGCGGTACTCACCCGCCACCTCGAGCGGCACGCTCAGCGTGGTTGCGTTGACAGCCGGCTCGAAGGCGGTCGGCACCTCGACGTCCGTCGCGCCTGAGAATTTCCGCTGCACCGCGTCGGCGATGCGGCTCACGCCGCGTCGCCCCGCGCGGCGCTCGCGCATCAGCGACCACCGCACGACTCCGGAACCACTGACCTCGGGGTCGTCGTTGACGACGACGAGTCGCGCGCTGAAAGGAACCTCAGGTCGCTGAATGATGCCGAAAGGCCGGTCGGGGTCGAACGCGAGCGGTTCGATCATCAATCGCGTCGGCCTGAACGCCTGCGCCAGCGCGTCGAGCGCGGCCTTGGGCCGGCGCGCGCTGTCGAGCAGGCCGAAGCCGATGCCAGGGAAAGGATCGATGAGGTGAAAGGCGAATGCACCCCAGCACGGCTCGAACTTTCGCGTCCGCAGGTGCTCGGCCGCGAGACGCACGACTGCGGCCTGAAACTCCTGCGACGAATCGACGTATGACTCGAGGTCCATATGCGCGGATGGCAGACCGACGCCGCGCTCCGCCCAGTTAACAGGCTGGAACCCGGCATGCCGCCATTCCGCGCTGTCGTCGGCGACGGGCCAGTGCCCGCCGATCCTTTCCCACACGGGCGAATCGGCGTCGGGCAGAGACTGCGCGCCAAACGCGCTGACCATCACCGGTTCGGTCTCGATGATGTCGCGCCACGATCCCGTCGCCCAACCGAGCATCAGGTGCTGGTCCACATCGCCTGACGCAGCGAGGGCAGGTCGTGTCTTGTCGAGCCGGTCAAACCCGACCTTCAGCTCGTGGTCGATCGAGTGGTTCTGCCGCACCGCGTTCACGTCACCGAGCTCGGCGTTGCTCGCGAGCCATGGCGGATCGTCATGCGCGATCCACATCGCAACCGAAGGGCGGTTGCGCAGGAGCTCGACCATCTCGGCCTGCTGCTCGCGCGCGGCAACGTCGAAGAAGCGGGTGTCGTCGTTACGCGCGTGGTATGCGTACGCGCCAACGAGCGGAAGCTCCTGCAGCACGAGCATGCCTGCCTCGTCGGCGCGCCGATAGAACTCCGACGGCAGGACATTCGCGACGACGCGAAGCGCATCGAGATTGGTCTCCTTGGCAAGCCGAATGTCGTCGTCGAATCGCTCTGGCGTGAGCTCGTCAACTCGATACGAGGGCGCGTAGCACGCCCCGCGCAGGAACATCGCCCGGCCGTTGACAGAGAAGTTCCAGCGCCGCGGGCCGATGTCCCACTTGAGGTCCCTGAACGCGAACGAGTCCTCGACCCGCGTCGACTCCACCCCACCTGCCGCACCCGCGACCATCTCCGCGCGGAACATCGGCTGCGTCCCAAAGCGCCATGGCTCCCAGCGCCGGGCGCCGGGAAGGGCCAGCCGGATAGACACGGTCTGTTCCGTCCCGCCACCCATCCGCACCTCGCGATGGACGCGAAGCGGGGGCGTCGACCCATCGCCGGCCGGCGGTGAGACCACGAGCTCGACCTCTCCGTCCATCTGCCGGCCGTCTAGGTTGCGCAGCTTGGCCTCCACCTCGAGGCGGCCGTCTCCAGCTTCGAAGCCCGGCTTCAGCCGCATCCAGTCAATGGCGATGGGGCCGATGTACTCGAGCCCGACAGGACGCCAGAGGCCGACGGGCACCTCCCACCGGTAAGGATCGGGAAGGCTCGAGTAGGCCGACGCCGGATAGGGCTTGAGCTCTCCGTCGTTGAAGATGCCCATGATGTGGCGCTTCTTGTCTGGCTGCGTCTCGACCGGCGACTCGCAGCAGATCACCAGCAGGTTTTCGGCCTTCAGGTAGGGCGTGAGGTCGAAGCCGAAGGGCGCGAAGTAGCCGTAATGCGAGCCGAGCAGCTTGCCGTTGAGCCAAGCGTGCGTGGCGAGAAACGCGCCGCCGATGCGCAACAGCACGCGTCCCGAATGGTCCGGCCGCTGGAATTCGGTGCGGTACCAGACCGCCTGGCTGCCCTCGTGCGCGGCCAGCTGCCGCGGGACCTCGATCGGCTGCCAGCCCCCTCCCATACCGATCGTCAGGCGCTCGGCCTCGCCTTCGCCCAGCGGCATCCAAATCGCTTCCCAGCCGCTGAGCTCGCGGATCCCTCCCGAGCGCTGCGGGAGCGGGAGGAAAAGGCAGTCGCTCAAGCGGATCTCGTTGGCGGACGAGTCGGAGTGGTCCGATGAACGTACGCGCCGTCCGCGGTGGCGCAGACGATGACATCGCGCTTCATCGCTTCTGCGAATGCGGCCTCGTGGCCGCGCTCGACCAGCGCCAGGATGCTGCCGCCGAAGCCCGCACCCATGATTCGGGCGCCAAGGCATCCCTCGATCCCCCACGCCTGCTCGACCAGCGCGTCGACATGCGGGGTGGAAACCTCAAAGTCGTCTCGCAGGCTTTGGTGGGATTCCTTGAGCAGCACGCCCAGTCGTTCGAATCGCCGCGCCTTCAGCGCCTCGACAAATGCATGGACTCGAGCAACCTCGCTCTCGAAGTGCCGCCGGCGCTTCGGGTTGCCCGACTCGGCCTCGCGACGGCGTTCGTTGTAAGGCGTGTCCGCGAGCGACCGATGCTCGCCCGAGTCGATGACGGCGATCACCAACTCATCGGGGAAAGGCACCGTCTGATATTCGAGGGTCGAGCAGTCGAGCAGCAAGGCGTGCCCACGCCGGCCTAGGGCGGACGCGAATTGATCCATCACGCCGACGTGGACCCCGGTGGCGTTCTGCTCCGCTCGCTGGCATGCCCGCGCGGCCTCGGCGCCGTCCATCTCGGGATGCAGGCCGACCGCGATGGAGACCAGTAGAGCCGCTGACGAGCTGAGGCCCGACCCCGGCGGGACGTCCGACTCGACGACCACGGTCTGTGGCGGGGAGCCCAGCTCGATGCCGATCGCGCGCAGGTAAGTCAGCCCGCCACCGACGTCGCTTTCGATCGTCCATTCCTTCGCTGCTCGCCCCGTAACCCGCGTATGGCGATCGACTGCGGCTGGCAGGACCACGCCACCGAGGTAGTCGACGTGCTCCCCGATGAGGTTCACGCGTCCAGGGGCGCGGCCGCGCCACGCCCGCGAGGGTTCGCGACTAGGCTCCACGGAGCTCCGCGGCCTTGTCCTCAGCACGGGCGTCGACGATGAACGCACCGGCGCCGAGCTCCGACCCGGCCAGGTACTTGAGCTTGTCGCGTGTGCGGTTGGGCGGATAGAACTCGACGTGGAAGTGATGGTCGGTGCGAACGCGTCCGGCGGGCGTCTGATGCATCGCCATCACGTACGGCAGTGCGCGGTTGAAGAGCCGGTCGTACTTCTGCAGCACGCCCTTGAGGATTCTCGCGAAAGACTCGTCATCATCGTTGTCGAGGTCGAGCAAACCCGCGCGATGACGGACCGGCGCGAGGTGCACCTCATAGGGCCAGCGCGCGAACGGCGGCACGAACGCGATCCAGTTCTCATCGCGCAGCACGGTGCGCTCGGCGCGGGCCTCGCCAGCGATCACGTCGCAATACAGACAGCGACCTGTCTCACGTTTGTGCCTGGCCTCGGCGCGGAGCTCCCTCTGCAGCACGGGTGGGATGAACGGGTACGCATAGATCTGCCCATGGGGATGGCTCAACGTCACGCCGATTTCTTCGCCGCGGTTTTCGAAGATGTAGACATAGCGAACGTTGGGCAGCCGGCGCAGTTCGCTGGTGCGATCACGCCATACCTCGATGAGGTCACGAATGTGCTCGACGCTCTGCTCGCCGAGCGATGAATCGTGGTCTGGTGTGTAGCACACCACCTCGCACCGTCCCTGCTCGCCGGTGAACGAAGGGAAGCGGTTCTCGAAGACCGCGATGTAGTAAT
Organism: Chloroflexota bacterium; assembly: GCA_005879945.1. Lineage (GTDB taxonomy): Bacteria > Chloroflexota > Dormibacteria > Dormibacterales > Dormibacteraceae > UBA10449. Next base: position 10,081 of record VBHX01000011.1, read on the forward strand.
CGGGCTCGGCGATCTCCGTCTCCATCTGTCCAGGCTTGGTCGGGCACAGCGGGCAGTGATCCGGTGGCGGGTGATAGGTACGGTCCTGGCGCCACGGCGCGATCGTGACCCATTCCTCGAGCAGTGGATGCCAGCGCAGCTCGCTCACTTGCCTGGCTCGAAATAAATGAGATAGCGGCCGTCTGGCTTCGAGACAAGTCGCTTCCGTAACCGTGGCGATGGAGAAGTTGTCGGCGCTTTCGCCTTCCCCGCCCCTCTGGGGTCCCCGCGACGCAGTCGCGGGAGAGGGTGGGGAGTCGCGAGCTTCCCGGCCCGGACCGCAGCACTCCTACTCAACAGCTCTTCTCACGGCTTCGGCCGGCGTATCCACCGACTCGAGTCCCTTCACCGACCAGCTGTCGAGCGCGACCACCGGCCGGCCGAGCCTGCGAGCGACCGCGATCTCGCTCAGCGTGCCCCAGCCATCACCGATGGCGATCACACTTTCCGCCGCGGTGACGATAAGAACGTTGCGAGCCTGGCCCATGCCGGTCGGCAGAGAGATCGTGAGATTTGGGTTGGAGCCCGCACGATCCGTATCGGGAAGGATGCCGACCACCGTGCCCCCCGCCTCCGCTGCGCCATCACTCGCCGCACCCGAGACGCCGCCGAGCCCGCCGTTGATGACGACGACCCCTGCTTCCGCCAGCAGCCTCCCGACCTCGCGCGCCGATGCGAGCTGCGATGCCGTGGCGTCGGAGGCGCCACACACGGCGACGTACTTGCGTGGCATCGGCAAAAGTCTAGGGCGGGAGAGGAAAGCACCAGCGGGCTGGTACACTTCGTTCGAAGTTCAACGCCCGTGGGGCAAAGGAGGTGAGGCGGAAGCTTGGATAAACCGAATCGTGGTGCCAGCCGCCTCGTTTGCCAGCCGGGAGCTCGGGAGGAAGTGAGCCTCTAGGGCCCCCTTTTCCGAACCCGACTCCTGGAGTCGGAGGCGGAAGCACTGCGAACGTCGACAAAAGGAGCCGGGCCCGCGGGCCCGGCTCTTTTTTATTCACAGCTACGATTCGTTCGTGGCCAAGGATTTCGCCGAGCGTCTGAACGAGATGCCTGAGGGATGGCTCCAGGCGATGGGCATCACGATCACCCAGGCCACCGAGGACGAGGTTCGCGCCGAGCTGACTGTCGGCCGGGAGCACCTGCAGGGCTACGGCATCGTGCATGGCGGCGTCCACTGTGGCCTCATCGAGTCGCTGGCTTCGATCGGCGCTGCACTGTATGCGCTGCCGCGCGGTCAATCAGTCGTCGGCCTCGAGAACAACACGAGCTTCGTGCGCGCCGTCCGCACGGGCGCGAAGCTCCACGCAGTCTCGACCCCGATCACACGCGGCAAGCGCACGCAGGTCTGGGAGGCTCGCGTCCTCGATGCAGAGGACAAGATCGTCGCGACCGGGCGCGTGCGGCTGCTGTGTCTCGAGCTCGATCAGCCACTGGCCGGCGAGCAAGTGACCACGCCGCTTCACCGCCAGTAACGGCGCGGGTTTCAGCCCCCCGTGAGGTAGCTGAAGATGATCTGGTCGATCAGCTGCTCGATCGGAGCAAGGTCGTCGGTATACACCTGGCCGTGATACGGAGACAACCTCAGCCTGCCCTCGAGGAGGGCGCTCTTCGCCGCGTCGCTCGCGAGTGGCGCCGATACCAGCCCCAGGTTGTGCGCGACATCGTCCACAGTCACCGGGGCCGTCGATGCGTAAACGACCGTGTTCGCGAAGTTGGGATCGTCGATTAGGAACACGCTCGGAAACACCGCAGCCATCGTGCTCGCGAGTGCACTCACCAACCGGTAGTCGGTGGCCGTCCGGCCGACGTTCACTGCGAGCGCCCCGCCCGGATTCAGGTGAGCCTTGACCTGCTGAAAGAACTCGCTGGTCGTGAGATGAAACGGAATGTATGGCTGCCGGTACGCATCAAGGACCAAGACGTCGTAGTGACCCGCCTGCGTGTCGAGCCAATATCGTGCGTCCGCGACGACCTCGTGGGCGTGCGCATCGCCGAGGTGGAAGTAACGGTGGCCGGCGGCCAGGATCTCGGGGTCGATCTCGACTCCGGTGATGTCGACATGATCGCCGAATGCGAGCCGGTACTGCCGCGCCGACGTGCCGGCGGCCAGGCCGAGAAACGCAACCGACCGCGGTGTCGCGGGCGTATCCTGCGCCGGCCGGAACGCGTCGGCGAGCAGCAGGTAGTCCCAGTAGCCGTGGGTAAGATTGGTCTGGCTGTCATACACGGAGTGGACCGCCTGCCCCTCGTTGAGGATCAGCTCTGTAGCTGAGCCGACCTGCACTACCTGGATGTAGTTGTAGGCGGACTCCTTCTCGAACAGCAGCGTCCCCGCTTCCGGTGGCTTGATGCCGCCAGGCAGGAACGCCCACGCGATGATCACCGCGACCGCGAACGACGCGTACAGGCGCCTTTTCGGCCACAGGGCAAGCCCGGAGATCAGCACCAGGGCCAGACCAAACACTTCGATGGTCGGCCGCGTACCAAAAGTCGGGATCAACCAAAACACGGGCACGAACGTGCCCAGGATGCTGCCGACGGTGGACAGCGCATACACCCGCCCCGCGGTGTTGCCGCCGGTCGCGACATCCGTGAGGAGAAGCCGGATCGCGAACGGGCTCACGCAGCCGAGCAAGGTCACGGGCACCGCAAACAGGAGCACCACCGCGAGCAGCGTGCCCGCGACGAGGCCCACGCTCAGCGTGCGGAAACCCTGCTGAGACGCGAGCAGGATCGGGTAGCTGACCAGCGGGATCACGCCAATCCACAGCCCCGCCCACGCGGTGATCTGGTACAGCACGTCGTCCCGCGGGTATCGATCCGCGAGGCGGCCGCCGATGACGTAGCCCGCGGACAGATAGACGAGGATCAGGCCGATCAGGACGCCCCAGACGTAAAGGCTGGTCCCGAAGTATGGCGCGAGCAATCGCGACGCGCCGAACTCCACACCTAGCGACGCCATGCCCGACACGAACACGAGCGGGAGTAATAGACGTCGCGAGAGGACGGTCAAGAGCTAGAAGACTAGCTAGTCGAGGTTCCGCTGAGCGGCTGCTCCGACGCCCACTTCTTGGTGCGCTCGTCCATCGGCACCGGCAGCTGCACGTTGACTTCTGCGTACAGGTCGCCCGGCTGGCCGCCCTTCGGATCGGGCAGGCCGAGCCCGCGCAGCCGGATCTTCTTTCGGTTTTGCGTCTCGGGTGGAACCTTGAACTGCACCTGGCCGCCTTTCAGCGTGGGCGCCGAAACCTCGCCGCCCTGCAGCGCGACATTCAGCGGGACCGGCACAGACACCCGCACGTCCTTGCCTTCGCGCGTGAAAACGGGATCGGGCGCCACCTGCACGGTCGCGCGCAGTCCAGGTACGCGCAAAATCGTTCCCTCCTTGACGCCGGCCGGGACCTTGACCTCGACTCGCCGGCCGCCGGGCAGCTCGACCGTGCGGCTCGTGCCGCGATACACCTCGCCCAGGCTGACCGTGATCGGAGCCTCGACGTCGATTGGCACCGGCCGTGTGCGGGTACGGGTGGCGTTGCCGAAGATCGAGCCGAAGATATCCCCGAATCCGCCGCCTTCGCCGAAGAGATCCTCCATCTCCTCGGGTGTGACGGTCCGGTACTGAACGTCGGGGCCGGCCCCCGGCTGGGGACGAAAACCGCCCGCGCCCCGGCGCCCGGCTCCGGGCTGCACGCCGGCCTGCTGCGCGGCCGCCCAGTCGGCGCCAAAGTCGTCGTAGAGCTTCCGCTTTTTGGCGTCCGACAGGATCTCGTGCGCCTCGGAGATCTCCTTGAACTTCGCCTCGGCCTGCTTGTCGCCGGCGTTGAGGTCCATGTACCTACTTATCTACCCGGTTCAGGAGGCCGACCAATCCCGGCCGCGGCCCGTACCCGAGCCGCTCGTTGATATGCAGCATGGGCGCGTTCTCGGAGTCGTTGTCAGTGAAAACGAACGGCACGCCCAGCTCAGCCGCTTGCGCCAGCGATTGGAGCTTGACTGCGCGGGCGATTCCGCGGCCGCGGTGGTCGGGGTGCGTGCACGTGTAGCCGGTCCAGACCGCCCCGCGAACGGGCGGAAATCGCAGGTACGACATCGCGACCGGCTGATCGTCGTGGAGCGCGATCCACCACCGGTCGTGCGGCCGGTCAGGCGCGGTCGACCTCTCGACGAAATTCTCGAAGGCCTCGGGCAGGATCGGAAACGTCGTCGGGATGTCCTTCCTCGTCCTCGCATCCAGGGCGTGCATCGGTACGCGCCACTCGCGCCTCCGCCTTGAGCCTCGTCCCGCCGGCCTGGAGATCGAGCTCCCACACCTTCTCGAGCCGGTCGCGCTCGTAGCCGACGTATGACAGCGCATCGAGCACCTCCGGCTCGTCTTCCCCGGCGTAAGCCTCGAGCATGAGCGAACCGCCAGAGATGGCCCGGTCGGTGACCCATTGCCAAAGAGAGACGAGCAGCCCGGTGTCCAGGTGAGCACGGTCCAGGGCCACGCCGACCTCGCAGTGGCGCTCAGGGTCCTGCTCCGTTGGTCCGCTCAGCCAGTCGACGAATGCGACCGGCTCGTCATCCACCTCGGCGATGAACCTACCTATCGACCAGCCCTTCCGGGGATGGTCCCACCGGTATCGCGTGACGATGGGGTCGGCGGGAAACGCGGGATAGGCGTCGGTCATCAGGTCCGCGGCCAGCGCGGCGTCGTCGAGCATGGCCGGCCTCAGCCTGGGCCCTTTCACTTCCTTGACTCTAAAGGTCGATCACCGTCGGGACGATTGCGGTGCGGCTGACCTCCAGGATTCCAACCGACGGTGCCGAGTAGTCGCGCAAGTGTCTTGCGACCTGCAGCCACGACCATTCGAACCAGCCTGGTTTTTGCGCGAGCCTCAGCGCCACGGTGCGCGGGTTCCACTGGTGAACCCCGCCTGGATTGAAGACCACGGCGCCATCGACCGTCTCGACGTGCGGCCGGTGCGTATGACCGAATACGATCGCGGCTGCCTCTGGAAACCGGCGACGGAGGGCGCGGGGCAGATCGCCGTGCGGTCGATGGGCGCCCAGGCTCAGCGTCCACATCAGCGTCTCCGGCTCCTCACGCCACCGGCTCCGATTGCCGTGGACGATGACGATGCGACGACCCTCGACGGTCAGCTCACGGCTCAGGGGCAGGTCGGAAAGGTCCGAATCGTGGTCTCCGCGGACAGCCTCGACCGGAGCGACGGCTGCCAGCGCGTCCAGCGTTTGGCGGCCGTTCACGTCACCCGCATGGATGATGCAGTCGACGTCGCGGAGCACCTCGAACAGTCGATCCGGCAGGCGAGCGAGGAATTCGGGGCAATGCGTGTCGGCGACCACGCCGATGCGGGCGGTCACTGGGGATGGGCTCTCATCGAGACGACTAGCTTAATTCCAGCCGTGGATTGGCAGTTTAACAGGATATCTTGACAAATTGATAAGTCTTGGTTTCTAATTTAGGCCATGAAGGACCTGCAACGCGAAATCCTCGACCAGGTAGCCTCCGGCAAGATCTCTCCCGAGGAAGGGGCCGCCCGCCTCGAATCCCTGGAATCCGCGGAAGCGCCGACCCCGGCGCGCTTCGTCGACACGATCCCGACTGGATCAGCCCCAGACGCCCTCACCACCCGCAAGGTCCGAGTGACAAGCGTCGTCGGTACCGCAGAGATCGTGGGCGACCCTACCGTCGCTTATGCCGTTGCCGAGGGTCCGCACCGCGCGCGCCAGGACCGCGACACGATGGTCATCGAGCAGGGCCCCATCGGTGAAGACGACCACTTCAGCTTCAGCCGCAGCGATCGGCGCGGTGTCATGGACAGCATCGATTTCGGGCGCCGAAAGATCAAGGTCCGGATGAACCCCGACCTCGCGCTGGCGGTGCAGGTGAATGCCGGCTCGCTCCGCATCGAGGGCGTGCATGGGCCTATCTCGGGCGAGGTGCTTGCAGGCCAGTGCAGGATTTCGGACTTCTCCTCTACCCTCGACCTCGCTGTTCAGGCCGGCAACGTCTCTGCGAGCGGGCGGCTGGACAAAGGTGCATCGAAGGTGCGCTGCGAGATGGGCAACGTCGTGATAAACCTCGAGAAGGGATCGAGCGTCAAGTTCACGGCGCGCACGACGATGGGCAAGGTCGCCGTCGATGCGAGAGGCGAGCAGACAGTTCTCGGCCAGTCGGGCCGTGAGGTCACTGTCGGAGCCGGCGCGGCCACCCTCGACATCGAGTGCACCATGGGCAACGTTCGGATTTCCGCATGACGGTTTCCACGGACCGGAATCGAAGACCGCCGCTCAACTGTCCCGTATGCAACGAGCGACTCGCACTGACGCGCCTCAGCTGCCCGGCATGTAATACCGAGCTGTCAGGCGGATTCGCGACCTGCGAGTTCTGCGTGCTGTCAAACGAAGACCGCGATGTCCTGCGAGTGTTCCTCGCCTCGCGCGGAAACATGAAGGACCTCGAACGCCATCTCGGCGTCAGCTATCCCACTGCACGGGCGCGCTTCGACGCGCTGCTCACCAAGATCGGCATAGACCGGCCGCCAGTCGCACCCGCGCAGTCACGCGTGGAGCTGATGGAACAGGTCGCCCGCGGCGAGATCGACATCGACGAGGCGCTCAGGCGCCTCGAGTAATTAGCGCCTGAGGCCTGCCGCCGCGGCTCCCGCGTTGTGCGCCGCGGTCGCGTCAGCGCCGGCGTCGAGGGCCTTCACCGCCGCGGTCGCGAACAGATGCGCCCTGGCGGTGTCGAGCTGCATGTCGATGTTGGCCAGCGAGAACCAGGCGCAGTAGGCCTGCCGGCCATTGTCCACAGGGACCGGCGGGCTCGCCATCGCGGTTGTCGCCCACCTGACTGCGGTCGCGATGTCGTGCCCGGTTGACAGCGCACGGAACGCGCCCTGGGCCGCGGCGTGGCACGCGGTGGCCTTGGCACCGCCGCGCTTGGCCCATGCGAACCACTCCGCGTACGCCTTGTCCTCGGTCGTCGGTACCGCGCGCGTGATGTTCTGATCGAGCCGCTTCTGCGGCACGACCTGCCACGACGGATGGGAGTCATGCGCCGCCGGTGCAACGGGACCTGTGATCACGGGCTGTTGAGGTTGTGCGGGCGGGGCGGGCTGAGCAGGCTGGGCGGGTTGTGCCGACTGCGCTGCACGTGGTGCGGGCGCGGGCGCCGGCGCCGGCGCCGGCTGCACTGGAGGCGCGGGCGCCTGCGGCGCGACCGGCGGGGCGGTCGGACCGATGTGGATCACAGGCGCCCACGCCGGCACCGCGACGGCGCCTGGCCAGTCCGTGTCGAACGGTGAGGCCGCCGGTGCGGGCGTCGCCGGCACGGCGGGCGGCATCGATTGCGTTGCTACGACAGGTTCCACGTTCGGAGCGGGTGGCGGCGTCGGCGGCTCTGGCGGCGCCGCCGGCGCAACAGGAGCATGGGGAGCGACCGGCGCGACAGGAGCCGGTGGCTGGACCGCCGCACCGGCCGCAGGGGCGAGTGGCACCGGCATCGGGGTTGGCACGGTGGGAGGTGTCGACGCACCGGGCGGTGCCTGCTCCGCGGGCTCCGGCTCCGCAGGTCGGATCGGAATCGTCGGAGCCACGTCGATCTGGCGCGCCGGCGCGGTGTCAGCAGGCACGCTGTCGCCCGGCGACCAGACCGGCATCGCCCGCTCGGTCGGGGGTTCGGCCGGCCAGGCGTCCGGCTCAGACGCTGCTCCTTGCGTGTCGCCCACCGGCGTGGCCGTCGACGACTCGGGCCATATCGGCACCGGCTCGGTTGGCGGCTCGGCGGGCCAGATGTCTCCTCCAGCCGGCGTCGGGGCCGGCGTCGGCCTTTCCCGCACCGGGGTTGCGGGCCCGGCCGCCGGCGGGGTCGATGCGGCAGCGGGCTCGGTCGTGATCGGGGGCTCCGTCACCGGGGTCGGCTCGACAGCCTCGGGCGGCTCGGGAATCGTCACAGCCCATTTCGGCGCTTCCTTCGACATCGGCACCGCGGGCTGGGCATCGGGAGGCACGTCAGGTGCGGCCTCGCGGACAGGTGTCGAAGGCTCAGACACCGTCTTCGCCCACTCCGGCGTCGGTTTCTGCATAGGGAGCGCGGGAGCCGGGCCCTCCCCATTCCCCTCTTTGCCTTCTTCCTCGCCGCTCACGGGAACGGTCTGCAGCCACGACGGCGACGTCTTCAGCTTCGGCAGCGCCGGCAGCGGCTCTTCCGTCACGGTGGGCGTCTCCGACTCGGCCACCGGCGCCGGGTCGGTCGCCTGGCTGGGGTCGGTCGCCTCGGCGGCCACGGGCGGTTCGGCAGGAGACGGCTCAGCTTCAACGACCTCGGCCTCAACAGGCTCGGCTGCGATCGGCTCGGCGGGAGTCGGCTCGGCGACCTGAGCCACCGCCTCAACCGGGTCGGCACTCTGCGGCGGGACCGTATCGGCGACGTCGGGCTCGGGCAGATCGGGCAGGAGCGACTCAACCTCGCCGTCGCCGGACGGCTCCGGGGGATCGGTCGAGTCAGGCGGGCGCGATTGCTTGTCGTCCACGATTCGGAACTCAGTCTATCTGCGGTGCACCGGGTTTTAGCCCGGCTCGGCGCGGCCCGTCAGGCGAAGAGATTCATGAGCGCGTCCTCGGGCACCGGGTCTGGCTGCTGCTCGGCCCAGTCCGCTGCGTCGGAGGCCTCCCGGTCGCATTCGGCCTGGACGCGCGCGACATCTTCAGCCGCGATCCAGCCCCGCTCGACCAGCCAGGCCCGGAAGCGCTCGATCGGGTCGTGCTCGACCGCGTCGGCGATCTCCTCTTTGGTCCGATATTTGAGGTGGTTGTCCTCTGAGGTGTGCGAGTTCATCCGCCAGATCTTGGCGTCGATCAGCGTTGGACCCTCGCCCCGGCGGGCCCGCTCGACCGCCTCCTTGCACACCGCGTACGCGGCCGGCACGTCGGTGCCATCGACGGTCACCCCGACGATGCCGTAGCCCCGCGCACGGTCGGCGATGTCGGGGTTGGCCATCTGCAGCCGGATCGGTACAGAGATCGCGTAGCCGTTGTTCTCGCAGACGAAGACCACGGGCAGCTTGTGCGCGGCGGCGAAGTTGACGCCCTCGTGAAAATCGCCCTCGCTGGTCGCCCCGTCGCCGAATGTGCACAGCGTCACAGCGCCGTCGCCTGCCAGCTTGGACGCATATGCGATTCCAGACGCTTTCGGGATCCAGGTTGCGACCACCTGTGAGACAGGCGCGATCTTCAAGCGGCGATAGCTGTAACAGCCGCCGGGGATGTTGCGGCCGGCGGACAGCGGATCGCCGGCCTTCGCGAACACCGCCAGCATCCACTCCCTCATCGTCAATCCGCGGACGATCGCGTTGGCGAGCCCCCGGTAGTGAGGCACGAGCCAGTCGTCAGGCCCGATGGCGGCCGTGGAGGCGACCTGTATGCCCTCGTGCCCGCGACTCGACCCCACGAACGGCGCGCGTCCCTGCTTGACCAGGATGTGCATGCGGTCGTCGAGCGCCTTCGCCATGCACATCCAGCGATGGAGCTGGAGGTACTGCTCGTGGGTGGCGGCGTCTCGCTTGGTAGTAGTCGCCATCAGGCAGTGTCCGCCAAAAGTGCGCGGGCGATGTCGACGACCTCTTCGGCCGTCAGGCCCAGGCGATTCAGATGCTCGTAATACCGGCGGTGAAACTCGGAGAAGTCGGCCTGCTCCGCGCGCTCTTCGCGCACACGCTTGACCTCGCCGAGCACCTTGGCCACGAGCTCCGGCTCGGGCCGGATCCCCGCCTCCCTCAACGCGTGCTCGATGACCACCGCGCCGGAATGCTTGCCGTACACGTAGCCGACCTTGGCGCCCAGATCGGCCGGCGGAAGGAATTGATAAATCGCGGGGTGGATGAGCATGCCTGCCGTGTGAATGCCCGACTCGTGCGTAAAAACGTTGAGGCCGATGCCGGGCTCGGTGGGCTGCACGGGGATGCCGGTCACCCTCTCCAGATGGCGCGCAAGGTCGCGCAGCTTCTCGTACTTGAAATGCGGAATCTCGATACCGAAGAGGTAGCGGAGCTGCAGCAGGACCTGGTGCATCGGGGCGTTGCCGGTGCGCTCGCCGATGCCGTTGACGCTGGTCGTGAACACCTCCGCACCGGAGCCAAGCGCCATCACCGTGTTCCAAGCGCCCAGCCCGAGGTCGTTGTGGAAGTGAACGACCAGCGGAGCGTCGGGCGCAGCTGCCTTGATGCGCGGGATGTACTCGCGCACAGCGAACGGCGAATAACAGCCCACGGTGTCGGGCGTCGACGGCCGCGTGCCCCCGGCTCTCAGGCCTTCGCGATGGAGCTCCGAGATGTAGTCGACGTCAGCACGGCTCCCATCCTCGCCGCCGAACTCGATCGAGGTTGCGCCCTGCTCGCGGGCATATCGGATGGCGTCGCACATCATCCTGAGGTTGGCGGCGCGATAGAACCAGACCGGAAGCTCCAACCACTCAGACTCGGGGACACCCTCGCGATGCAATAGGGTCTTGCCGAGCTTGTACTTCACGTGAAGATCCGACGCCGACGTGAAGATGAAATACGTGACCTCATCTCGCTTGTATCCGAGCGAGTCGACGACCTTCATGGTGGCGTCGATGTCGCCTTGCGTGGACCGCATCATGCAGACGACCTCGAGATCGGGGCGGATCTCGCCTCGCTTGCGACCCTCGAGGACGAGCCTCATGGTTTCGCGCTCGCTTTCCGAGACCGACGGAAATCCGACGTCCATGACATGCACGCCGATGTCGGAAAGCATCCGTGCCAGCTCGTATTTGTCTTTCGGAGTTATCGCCACGCCGGGCATCTGCTCGCCGTCGCGAAGTGTGTCGTCGTAGACGCGGATCTTGTCCGCGAGCGGAAAGACGAGGTCGTGTGCGAAGCGCTTGGGGTCGCGAGCGAGCTCTTCGAGCGGCTCTTGCAGCTCGACATGCCCCACGAAATCTGGCGATTTCGCTGGGACCTCTGAGAGGGGCTTGCCGTCCACTATCGCCCCGCGGCGACGCGGCGTTCCTGCAGGCGCCGGCGCACCCACGGCACCAGGCCGCCCATGCGCAGCAGCTCGTTCATGAACGGCGGGAACGCTTCGGTGCGGTATTCGTCGCTGCGAGTGAAGTCGCGGATGATGCCCTGCTCGAGATCGACCTCGAGCTCATCGCCTTCGACCACTGCTTCAGCCGCCTGGGGTGATTGCAGAATCGGATAGCCCAGGTTGATCGCGTTGCGAAAGAAGATGCGCGCGTAAGAGTCGGCGATGACGAGTGAGATGCCCGCGCCGCGGATCGCGATCGGCGCGATCTCTCGGGACGAGCCGCAGCCGAAGTTCGAGCCCGCGACCAGGATATCGCCAGCCGAAACTTGCCCCGCCCAGCCTTCTCGGCCGGGCACTCCCTCCATCGCGTGCTTGCCGAGCTCTTTCTCGTCGAGAGAGTAGATGGCGTACTTGGCCGGGATGATCTGGTCGGTGTCGATGTTGGCGCCGAACTTCCAGGCGCGCCCCCTAATGACTTTTGGGAGCGTCACCTGATCCCCGCGGGCATCTTCTTGAGCACCTCACGCGGGTGCGTGATGACGCCGGTGACGGCGCTGGCCGCGGCCACGGCCGGATTGGACAGGTAGACCATCGCCTTCGGATGTCCC
>VBHX01000012.1 GCA_005879945.1 Chloroflexota bacterium
GTAGACGACCAGGCCCGCAAGGATGGCCGGGGCCAGTCCAAATGTACGAGCGCCCACGACGGCGGCCCCCATCCCGGCGGTGGCCAGGGCGGCACGCCGGACCCTCTCGAAGAAGGGCCCGTTGAAGGATCCGCGGATGACCACCAACCCGATGACCATGAGAACCAGCTCCGTCAACAGCAGGCTGATCGCGGCTCCGATTGCCCCGTTCTGGTGCACGTTCTGGAAGTACGGGATCAGCGCGAGGTTCATAAGCGGGTTGATCACGCAGGCCAGCGCCATCGCCTTCGTCCACAGCATCTGCTGCCGGCGGGCGATCAGGATCTGGTTGACCATGATGTTCAGGTACATCGGGGGGACGCAGAAGGCCAGCACGATCATCACCGGAATGGCGGGACCGAATTCCGGTCCGTAGAGAAATCTGATCAGGTGGTCGGAGACCAGCACGACTCCGATCGAGACGGGGAAGCTGAGCGCGACCACGATCTGCAGCGGCACGCGAGCCATCTCCCACAGCGCCTCGTCGCCCCTCGAATAGGCCGCCGCCAATCTTGGCAGCCACGCTGTGGACAGGATCACCGGGACGAACATCAGAGTTCCGAAGAGCTTCGTCGGCAGGCCGTACCAACCGAGCACCTCGGTGGGCGTCATCACGCTGAGCATCAGCGAATCGATCCACAGATAGAAGGTGAAAAACATCGCAAAACCGAGGTAGGGCAGGCTCGCAACAGTGAGCGACCAGACATCACTTGGTTGGATCTTCCAGTCGATCTTGAAGTTCTTGCGCATCCAGCCGACATGCAGGATCAGCACGGCGACCAGAACGATCACCGTGAGCATCAGCAAGCCGATCGCGCGGACGCCGACCAGGACGAGGACGACGCTGACCAGGCTCACCAGCGTCTTGGTGAGGATGTCCGCGTAGGCCAGGTACTGCATCTTTTCGAGTGCCTGGAGTCCGGCCTGGATGGGCTCGAAGAGGAGATAGAGCACAGCCACGGCCCACCCGAGGTACAGAGCGAGGACCTGGTCGCCATGCATGTGGCCGAGGCGCGCGAATGCGGCCACGGCCGCCAGCATCGGAAGTGCGAGGATGACCCTCTGCGCGATCGCCGCGGGGATCAGGTGCGATGCCTTGTCCCGGTCGATAGAGATCTCGCGCACAAGCAGTGGTCGAGTGCCGAGCCCGATCAGCACAGTCAGGATTCCGGCCGCCGCGACTGACAGCGTGAAGACGCCGGTGCCATTGGCGCCAAGCGCGCGGGGCACGAACAAGGCCCATGCCAGGCTCGCGCACCACGTGATGGCCTGGCTCCCGGCCAGGAAGCCGACGTTCCTGGCCATGACGGTGGCCGGACGTGGGTGATGCTTTGGCGGCGGGACCGGCTCGATCACTACTTGGCGCCCGCCATGCTTGCGCGGCTTGCCTCGACGGCAACCCCGGACCAGATCTTCGTCAGCCTCGACCCGACCGCTTCGGTTCCGAATGCGCGTTCAGCTGCTTTGGCCACCAACGAGCGATCCGCGCCATGCTCGAGAACCTGCTCCAGCGCCCGGGCCAGAGCCTCCGAGCTCATGTCGTCGGCGCAGAGCCCGAGCGGCGGAGGGAGGATTTCCACGAACGGATACACCGGGAATGCCACCACCGGCGTCCCTGCGAGTACCGCCTCGGTCGCCACGTAGCCCCACTCCTCGTACAGGCTCGGCACCATCAGCGCGTCGGCCCGCCGCAGCCTGTCGTCGACCTGGTCGCGCGGCAACGGGCCGGGGGTGAAGACATGAACCGACTGTGGTAGCGCGTGCAGCTCGGCGGCGAGGAACTCAGCCTTGCGGCCGATCAGCTCGAGGTCGATGGCCATACCGTCGCGAGCGGCAAGACCAATCGCGCGGATTCCCGCGCCGACGTTCTTGCGGGGGTGTGAAAGGTCTCCGCAGCAGATCGCGACCCGCCGCCGGGCGTTGGCGGCCACCTGGCCGTTTTCGTCCGCGCCAACTGTCCTTTCGGGTCGGTGCCCAGGAAGAGGGCACGCGACCGCGGGCAAGCCCATGCCTGAGAGCTGAGCAGCCAGCAGCTCGGTGGGAGCGACCACGCAGTCGCTGGACCGGTAGCCGCGGCGATCGTTCCAGTAATGCGACAGGCCCTTGATGGCAAAGGCCGCGCTCTTTGGGAACACCGCGCCGGTATGCAGCCACGTTTGCACCAGCCGCTCTCCTGCGTGGTGCGGGTAGAACCACGCCCCGACCACAACGCGATCGGAGTAGGGACGCGCCGCGCTCGCGAGAGCCGGGTGGTTCAGATGAGCGACGTCGAACCGTTCCCCGAGTCCCTTCAGGCAGTTCCCGAGCTGCGCCTCCATCTCCATCAGCGCGAACGTCGGCAGCTGGCGGCTGGCTTTGCGCCACCCCGATCGGCTCAGACGGTTGGTGGCAATGACTCTGACCTGATCGTTGCCGAGGCGATCGCGAACCTCAGCCGCCAGGTCATCTCCGACCGCGACGAGCGTGACCTTATACGAGGCAGCAACGCCTGCGGCGGCGAGCTGCTCCGCGTATGTATCCACCCCGCTCAGGCTTCCGCTGTGGAGCGCGACGAGGATCGAGAGTTGTCTTTCGGCCATTGATGACAGTTGCGTTCAACCGTATGGCGGACGTCCTTGAGTAACAACTGACCGCTTCGGAACTGGCAAACACATAGTCCCGACGAAGCGGGACACGCGTCCCGGGTGGCGGTAAACGGGTTGAGGCCGCCGGACACAACTACCCATGTGAGCCAGACTGCCGCTGACCTAACTTGCTTGATTGATGGTTGCGGGGTTGACTAGAGACGAGCCGGTCGGCGTCGAGGGCCTCGATGGGCGTGTGGATGGGGCCGCGCCGGCGCGGTCGATTCTTCTGGTCGCGCCGTCATGGCCTCACCCGCCGACCTGGGGTTTTGCGACCCGCGTCTACAACCTGGCCAGGCAGCTGTCTGCCCGGCACCACGTCACCCTCCTGGCCTACGGCGCCGGCGCCGGAGACGTAACGGCGGCAACCAACGGTGCTGGACCCATCTTTCAATCGGTTGAGTTCGTGCCCCATCCAGCCGCGACGCGTTCCAAACGTCGCGCCCAGGCCACGTCGCTGCTTTCCTCGCGCTCGTACCACGTCGGCGGTCTGCGATCGGCGTCCATGGAGGCGGCATTCGAGCGCCTGCTCTCGGAGCGGTCGTTCGACCTCGTCCAGGTCGAATCGAGCCAGATGGCCCTTTCCCGTTCAGGCTCTGGGATCCCGTTCGTGCTCGACGAGCACAACATCGAGTACCTCCTGCTCCGACGGCTGGCTGAGGTCGAGTCCTCTCCGGATCGAAAGGCGTTCGGCTACGTCGAGGCGGCGAAGGTCCGCCGTGAAGAGGTCCAGGCGTGGCGGCATTGCGACGGAGCGGTCTTCACGTGCGAGGCCGACCTGGGTGTCATGCGCGCGGCTTTTCCTGAGAAACCCGCGTGCGTCGTCCCCAACGGTGTCGACGCCGAGTACTTCAGCCCAACGCATGACGAGCCAGAGCCGTCGACTGTGGTCTTCACGGGCAGCATCAACTACCGACCCAATACCGATGCGGTCGCCTACTTCATAAAGGAAGTGATGCCGCGACTGCTGCGTTTGAAGCCGTCGGCACGGTTTGTCGTTGTCGGTCAGGGAGCCCCCGATTCGCTGCTCCGCATGGCGGACGCCAACGTCGAGTTCACAGGCGCCGTGCCCGACGTGCGGCCATATTTAGCCCGTGCCGCTGTAGTGATCGCGCCGCTGCGCGTCGGCAGTGGGACACGGCTCAAGATCCTCGAAGCGCTCGCGATGGGGAAACCCGTGGTGACCACCACGATCGGGTGCGAAGGATTGAGTGTGGTCGACGGTGAGCACCTGATGGTGGCGGACGATCCACAGCCGTTTGCCGAGGTCGTTGCCAGGGTCATGTCCGACCGCGAGCTGGCGACGCAGCTTGGACGCACCGGCCGCGAGCTGATCGAACGCGATTACAGCTGGAGCGTGGTGGTCCAGCACCTGGAACGGTTCCACACACAATTGATAAGTAAGGAGACTCGAGTTTGATGGTTCACGACAGCGCTTCCGCGGCGCCAATCCAGGCCGGCGTGGCCCGTGTTTTCGACGAGGCCTCGGGCTACTACCGGCAGCTCCGCTGGGAGAGGAACCGGCTCGTCCGGTTCGAAAAATGGCTGACGCAGACAACCATCGAGGAAGAGTTGGGCGATTCGCGTGTGTCCACCGCGCTCGAGCTCGGCTGCGGGCCGGGCACGTGGACGGGATTGCTCGCCGATCGTGCCGAGCGTGTGCTCGCCGTCGACCTTTCCGAGTCGATGTTGGGCCAGGCCAGAGAGGCGATGGCCCAGCGATCGAACGTCACGCTGGCTCAGTCCGACATCGCGAGGTTCAATCCCGGATCGGACAAATTCGACCGGATCCTGAGCGTCCGAGTGCTGGAGTACGTTCCCGAGTGGCAGCCTGTCGTGGAAGGTCTCGGTCGCTGGCTCTCACCGGGAGGACGCGCGGTCGTGGTGACAAAGACGCCCATCTCGATTTGGCGCGGCACCGGGAGGGAGCGATGGTTTGGCCCTCGGACGTTTGCGCGACGCCTGACCGGGCGCAGCCTGAATCCCGATTTCTGGCAAAAGTACATCCCGGTCCGGACCATGGTGCAGGCGTTCCGAACCGCCGGCCTCGTCGACATCACCGTCAGGCCGGTGATATTCGGCCTGCCGATCTTCATGCGCGGTACAAAGCAGTATCCGATCGTCCCGCAGTTTGCAGAGCAGCCGTTCCTCTCCGCGAGCCGAGGCATCTGGAAGTGGGTGTCGGCCGGCGGGCGCTCGAGGCGGATGGCCGCGCTGCCGCTGGCGGAGTCCTACGCGGTGTCGGGTCGCCTCGAGGCCTGAGGGCCCGCCCGTGGACCTGACGATCAGGCCAAGGGCGAGTCCATCACAGTCTTGGTGGGGAAGGCGGAGCCGGCGGGAGCCACACGCCTAGCGCCGTCACGACGACGTTGTCGAATGCAACCGGGTCGTTCGCCTCGAGCTCGACCGCTCCACTGCTGAAGGTGGAGTCGGTGACCCGCAGGATCTGAGTCCCGTTCACGTACGCGGTTACCGACCCACCAGGCAGCGCGACACTCAGGTTGTACCAGCGGTATGAGCTGAAGGTGTACGGCGCGGACGCCAGCTGCGTCCACTTGCCGCCCACCCACTTTCCAAGCACGAGCCGGTTACCGCCGAGTATGTAGAGGCTGTAGCGTCCGGCCTCGCTGGCGGCGAACGAGAGACCGTCCTGCTCGCTCGCCCAGGTGCTTGGCTTGACGTCAACGCTGTAGGCGTAGTTCGACCACGATGCGCTGCCGATCTGCTGCGATCCTGCCCAGCCGCTGTGGGTCAGGACGTGGGTTCCCTCCATCTGCACAGTCCACACGCACTTGTTTCGATAGCCGCTCCATCCGGCGGGCGTTGAGCCCAGGGCGTCCCTCTCGAAGTTGTCGGCGAGCATGACCCCGGAGCTGCCCGGGAGCGGCGTCGGCGATGGAGACGGGCTTGGCGATGGCGATGGAGACGGTGTCGGCGAAGGATCCGGAGATGGGCTTGGGCTCGGCGAAGCCGAAGGTGAAGGTGGAGGCAATGGGATCGGGATGGGCTGGCTTGCGAGCGCGGCCTTGTAGATCACGCCCTCACCCGCCGTCGGTGTGCCGGCTTGCATGTCGCTGACGAGCACGTCGTCGGGGTACCCCCAGGCGTTCCAGGTCCAGGCCACCAGGTTGAGGTTGTGCGCGATGGCCCAGGGCAGGAAGCTCGGGAGATAAGTCTCAGGTCCGGCGGACGAGTCGCCGGTTTCTCCAACGACAACTGGGACCTGCTGTGCAATCGGAGCGATCACAGCGTCCCAGCAGAATTGCGCCGCGCACTCAGAAGTCAGGCTTGGGTTGGCGCTCGGGTAGCTGT
This sequence comes from Chloroflexota bacterium, assembly GCA_005879945.1. GTDB lineage: Bacteria > Chloroflexota > Dormibacteria > Dormibacterales > Dormibacteraceae > UBA10449. The sequence goes on from VBHX01000012.1 coordinate 5,976, forward strand.
GCCACGCGGCGGCCACGTTCGGGTCCGATGGTCGGTGGGCGAGCCAGCCAGACAGGTCGCGGGCCCAGTTCGCGCCGGCCACCATGACCACGTTCTGCGCCCCGGTGCTGCGAACGTCTGCAATGAGCTCGTTCATGCCGGCCGACTGCCAGTTCTGGGTGATGGCGAACGGCGTGCCGCCGGTCTCGTACTGGCTGATCGTGCAGCCATTGAACAGACAGGTGAACTGGTCCGGACCGCCTGCTGGGATCCAGTAGAAGAAGGGTTCGTTGTACAGGTCGTAGACCACGCCCTGGTCGCCCTTGAAGGTCGCGGCAACCGACCTCCAGAAGGCGGGCGAGTGGTCCTCGTCGGGGGCCGGGTTCTGGCTCAATGCAAGCTGTGTGCCCGGCGCCGACCAGTGCAGGTCGACGATCACGTACAAGCCCGCGGCGCGGTAATCGCTCACCAGCTTGACGATCGCGGCCTGGTAGGTCGCGCCACCAATGCGGGCTCCGTTGATTCCCAGCCAACAGTCCTCATTGAGAGGCACGCGCACGAAGTTCACGTGCCATGACCGCATGGCTGCGATTGTCTGCAGGCTGTCCTCCGGCTGGCCGCCGAAGGGATCGTTGCTCCAGCCCTGGGCGCAGACGAACTCTGTGCCCGAGATGTTGACGCCGCGCAGGCTGATCGGCGCGCCATTCGCGGTGACGATCCGGTTGCCGCTGACGTGCAGCCCGCCGGCGTTGATCGGACCGGGTATCGGCGTAGGTGATGGCGAAGGACTTGTGGATGGTGACGGGCTCGCGCTCGGTGTTGGCGAGGGCGACGGCACAGGCACAGGCACAGGCGACGGCGAAGGCGAAGGCTTTGTCGACGGTGACGGGCTAGCCGATGGGCTGGGCGGTGTCGGCTGCGGAAGCGGTGCGCCGCCTAGCAGCGACTGCATGGTGTTGAAGCTCGGCTTCGGCGTGTAGTCCGACTGCAGCAGACCCCATGTCGCGGTCACGACCGCAACCGGTGGACAGCAGTTCCAGGCCGAGTCGTCGCGCAGGTTGTACCACTGCGCCATCGCGATCGGCCCACTGCCGGTCAGCGTTGCGTTGATGAGTCCCGACTGATCGCCGGTAGCTGATGCGACGCTGTACTCGCCGAGCCAGATCGGCCGGTTGTCGCCGTGCGCGGACATTGCCGACTGGATCGAAGACGCTTCACCGAGCGGATTGCCGGTGTAGTTGTGAAACGCCATGATGTCGTACCGCGCGCCGAATGCGTATAGGTTCGCAAGCCAACCGCTCGCGACTGGATCGTTGGCGGTTCCGCTGACTTCGACCTTGATCGAAGAATCGACAGCCTTCACCGCCGCGTAACCAGGATTCAGGACCGCGTTCACGTAAGCCTGCTCACCTGAGTTCCAGTAATGGCCGTGATCGGCCTCGTTCCACATCTCGATGACTGGAACCTGGTGGTCATATCGCTGAGTGAATGCGGTAACGAATGTAGAGAAGTCCGCGCCGGCGGGCGCAATGGTCGTGTTGCTCGCTGCCCATGACGGCGAGAACACGAGGACCGGCTGGATCGTGACGCCTGCCGTTTGTGCGGCGGCCATGATCTGGTCGGACCGCGACCAGTCGAAGACTCCCTTCTGAGGCTCGATGAGGAACCACGGAAACTCGAGTCGCAGGTCGGCGGCGCCGACCTGATGCGCTAGGCTGAGCTCGCGGTTCATCGTCGCGGTTGGGTCCGCGATGCAGTTTGGCTGCACGCACCACCACGAACCAGGATTCGCACCGACATATCGCCACGGACGCGCTGACGGTTCGACGTTCACACCGCCCTGACGCACAGCCGCCATTGCTCGCGTGTGCACAACCACGTTGAACATCACGCTCAGCATCAACAGGCCGAGTACGACGAATCCGAGATGAGCCGGTTTCGCTAAAAAGTGCCCAACCTTCGGGCCCGATGGTCTTCGCTGTCGCCCAGCCGTAAATACAGTCGCATGCAAGGTGACTACCCCCTGTGTCGACGTTGTGTTTTCTGCAACGTAACCGCACAAAAAACCTTGCGCAACGCTGACCGTTAACGGTCAGTCGTACGTTGTTTTCAGTTCGGTCGTCTGAAAAACTTAGCGATGAATAAGAAGAATCGCGAACATCGACAAGATCGCTCCACACGCGATGAGCGCGATGCCCATCACCGATCTATTTCTTGTTGTCGATCCCGCTGCACTTCGCATCGCCAGCGTTCTGACACTGTTCATCAGTGTCAGACCCCACGCGAAGACACTAACACCCACAAGCAGTACGACGTAGTACGGGAATTTGGACCAGCCGCTGTCGATTACGGCCACTGCCAAAGGAGGCGGCGTCATGCCAGGCGACGCATCGGGACTCGCAGCGATCGGCGAGACGATTGGTGTTGGAGGATTCGCTGCGATCTCGGACAGATGTGCCGCGTAGTACTCGCCCTCGCATGCAGAAGGTGTGCCATTCCAATCTTTGATGAGGACGTCGTGGTTGTAGCCCCACGGGTTGAAGGTCCACGCGAGGTACGAGACCGCATAAAGGTCGGCCCATGGCAAAAAATTGGGAAGGTTCGCGAGCGTGCACTTGGAGCCGGTGTGGTCGCCGGTTTCACCGACCACGACCGGCACACGCTGCGCGATGGGCTCGACTGTTTGTGACCAGCACGCGATTGATGCGCACTGCTCGCCCTGATATTCATGCCATCCCGCGGCGAGATTGCCCATCGGGTCATGCGGCCGATGGGCAAGCCAGCCTGAATCGTCGTTGGCCCAATTGAGCCCATTGGCGATGAGCAGGTTCGATGCACCCGCCGCACGTATCACATCGATCAGCTGCTGCATGCCCGCCGCCTGCCAGCTGTACGACTGCGTGTAGGGCTGGCCGCCGGTCAGGTACTGGCTCAGCCCGCATCCGTTGAGCCAGCAGCTCCACGCGTTCTGGCTCTTGCTCTGAAAGTAGCTTCCATAAAGGAATGGCTCGTTGTAGAGGTCGAACACGACATTGGTGTCCGCCGCGAACACCCTCGCGACTGAGGTCCAGAACGCAGGCGAGTGATCTTCATCCGCCATCGGCTGCTGCGACAGCGCGACCGCGTCGCCGGGAGCGTTCCAATGAAGGTCGACGATCACATACCAGCCCACAGCGCGCAGGTCGCGGACGAACGTGCCGATCGCTGCCCGATAGATGGCCCCGCCGTAGATGGGATTGATGCCGTTGATGCCCAGCCAGCAGTCTTCGTTGAGAGGCACGCGAACCGCGTTGATGTGCCACTTCTGCATGGCTCCGATCGTGCCTGGCGTGTCTTCGGGCTGGCCTCCGAAGATGCTCCAGCCCCGATTGCCGGAATTCCCGCCTTGGGCGCACGAGAACTCGGTGCCGGAGATGTCGACCCCGTGCAGCAGGACCGGCCTCCCGGCCCCGTCGATCAGCTGATTGCCGGCAACGCGCAGGCCCGAATGCGCCGCGGTGGCGACGCCTTCTACCTTCATATGTGGCGCGCCCGCGGCGAGGAAGAAGGGCACGAGCAGCAACCAGCACACCGCCGGCACGAGGTGGACCGTGGCGCCGGCGCGCACCTCAGTCGTCCGGTCTTCTTCTAATGCTGCGGCAGCAGAATCACTAGCAGCACCGCCGCAAAGCACAACAGGGCGCCGCCTGTGGCGATGCCTATGCCGAGCGACCACCGGTTGCCCTGGATCGACTGCAGCAGTTTTGGATTGATGCCGGCCGGAATCATCTTCGTCAGCGTCGCTCCCAGGCTGGTCGTGATCGCCAGACCCAATCCGAAAACCAACAGGCCGATCATCAGGATGACAAGAAACAGGACCTGCGGGATCGCGGCACCGCGATTGACGGCCGCCGTGCGGAGCGCGGTGTCGGAGCTGCCGCTCAATCCTGGCCCAGAGCCGGCTGGGCCGCCTCGGCCACCACCCGAGGATGGACTCGAGCCGCCGCCTCCTGAAGAGTGCTTGCCTGCGACCGGACTGGCCGCAACAGTCGGTGTCGGGCTGGGCTTGGGAGCAGGCGGGGGGGATGCGCGCGGCGGAGTAAATCCGCGCAGCAGCGATTGCATGGTGTAGAAGCTCGACTTCTTGGTCACGTCGTCCGCGGCAACGACTCCGTACTGCTTGTGCTCACCGGTCGCGGCCGGCGGGCAGCACGTGTAGACGGACTCGTCGCGCAGCGTATAGAACTGCGCCATCGCAAGCGCCGCTGTGTTGGCGAGCGCCCCGTTGATGAGAGAGCTTTGCTGAGATCCGTTGGCGTCGCTGACGCCGTACTCGCCCAACCAGATCGGCTTGTTGCCCTGAGAGCGATGTGCGTTGATGACCGCCTGGTACTGCTGCGCGACCTGCGCATAGTTGCCGCCGTAATCGTGGAATGCGGCGATGTCGAAGTACGATCCTCCACCCGCGTTATAGATCCCGCTCAGCCACGCGCAGCACGTGCCCGAGTCGTTGATGCTCCCGCCCTCGATCACCTGTACCAATGGATGAGACGCCTTCACGGCCTTGTAGCCGGGGATCAGGATGTCGGCGACGTAGGCATTCGGGTCGTTGACCGTGAGGGACTGGCCGCCATCGGGCTCGTTCCACATCTCGATGGCGCCGATGGCCCTGCCATAACGATTCATGAACGCGGTCACGAATGAACCAAAGCTGCTTGGATGGGGGAACGAGTTGTAGTTGCCGTCCCACGAAGGCGTGTAGACCAGGATCGGCTGGATCAGCAACCCGTGGCGTGAGGCGCTGTTGAATATGTAGTCGGCCCTGGTCCAGTTGTAAGAGCCGTTGCCGGGCTCGACTAGGAACCACGGAATCTCGAGGCGAATGTTGGACACGTGCAGCTGTGCGGCAAGTCCCATCTCGGTATCGATGCGACCGAGCGGATTAGACGTCGTGCACGCGCCGGCAGGACACCACCACCCATCAGGGTTCGCGCCCACGTATCTCCACGGGCGCGCTGCCGGCTCCACGTTGATGCCGCCCTGGGTCGCGGTTGCGGCGCGGGCTGTCGTGATCGATCGGCCCGGCGTCAGCTGAACGAGGGCGAATGAGAAAACGGCGATGAGCGCGGCCGCGCACGCGGTCCGCAAGGGACGTGATGGGCGATTCGCAAATGAGCTAGGTCGCTTGTGTCCGGCTATCTCTGTCTCCCTCTGTCTCCCCTTCCTGTTTGATGGTGTCCGCCGCTGCGGAGGTCGCTGCCGCCGGCAGCCGTCAACGCACTGGCCACACTCCCGTAAAACGAACCATCAGGATAGATCAAGGTGACAGGGACACGTTGCCGGAAGCAGTCGTGCCTGCCTGGGGGCTCACCTGGATCGAGCTCGGTTGGTAGCCGGCAGCGGAAACCGTCACCGTGTATGAAGTTCCGCCGAGGAGGCCGCTCAACGTGTAGGTGCCGGTCGCGTCGGTGGTGGTGCTGGCGCCAGTGTTGAGCGTGACTGTCGCATTGGCGATCGTCGTGCCGTTTGTACTGCTGGTCACCACGCCCGAGATTTGCGTGATCGGTGTTTGCTGGAAATTCGCGTACTGAACGTAAGCGCCAGTCGTCCGCAGCCCTCCTTGTCCGGTTCCGTTGACGATGTGCTGCGAGGCGGTGATCTCCCAGCCTGGCTCAGCGGCACCGAGGGTCCAGACCTTGCCTTCGACGAGATTTCCGATCACGACCAGCTTGGCGTGATACCACGCGTTGATCGAGATCTGCTGCGGCACCACGGCGAGCTGGGTCCAGTTGTTGTTGAGGGTGGCCCACAGCGTCAGCTGCTGGGCGGTGGGATCGATCGTCATGAGCACCCACGTGGTCGAGTTCTGCACGCGCGCCAGAACGCGCGCTCCGTGCTGGAAGACGGGGTCGACGAGGATCGTCTTCATGTTCAGGTCGACGGTGACCTGCTGATCCTGGTACTGGTACCCCATCCACGTGTCGAGGTCGGTTTGGCTCGAAGCCTGCGTGTCGATCCAGGCCTGGCCGTTTGTGATGCCGGCTTGCGCGCCCGGATAGGTGGCGAAGTCGTTGGACCAAACGTTGCCATCGGTCGAGACACCAAAGCCGTTGGACTGATTCGGTTGCGTGAACGTGTCCATCGCCGTCTGTGCAGGAATCGGAGTCAGCTTCTGATTTGCTGACACCGTGCCGTTGGCTGGAGCTTGAACGCCGGCGATGAAGTTCGCGTTGTATCCCACCCCCGCGGCTGTGAATACGACCGTGAATGTATCGGTCGGAACATTCAGAGAGTAGGTTCCCGCCGCGCTGCTCGTGGCGGTCGTCGTCACCGGCAGCGTTGAGATCTGGACGCCGGATATAGGAGCGCCGCTCACGACGTCGGTCACGATGCCGCTGATCGTCGAGTTGGGCACCGGGTTGCCCACGGCCGAAACGGAGAAGGAGTCGAACTGGGCCGGCGTGCTGGGCGCTGCGTACGCATAGAGCCCCATCTGTCCAGCGTTGGTGATGCCGCTGCTAGTACCGGACCAGTTCCAGGCGGTCGGTTCAGAAGTACCGTAGGCCCAAGCCTTCAAATTGACGTTGACTCCCTGGACCTGGAACCGAAGCCAATAGAAGGTATTGATCGTCGGCGTGAAGCTGACCAGCGAGACGTGGGTCCAGCTGGAGGCAACGCGATACTCGAACTGGAGGTGGCCGGCACCGTCGTATCGGCCGAGGTACAGGTTCCCGTTCGGTTGTGCGCGCAGGATGATGCCGGCGGTGTCGCCGCTGGACGCGACCGAGAACCTCACCAGGCCGTTTGCGTCCGCGGTGGTGGCTGTTCCCAAGAGCTCGTAGGCGCTGCTCGACGTGGCGCTGATCACTCCTTCGTTGTTGGCTATGGAAAGGCTGGAGATTGCCGGCGCCCAGGGCGCGCCATTCGATGCGGTGCCCCAACCAGCCTGGTTGGCGCGGGTAAAGCTGTCCTTCGCCAGAACGCCCGAGGTCACCGTCACCGTGGCTGACGCCGAGGCGGTGTTGCCCTGCGAATCGGTCACCGTCAGCGTCGCCGTGAACGTGCCTGCGTTGACGTATACATGGCTGGTGTTGGTTCCCGCCTGGGGGCCGACCAGCGCGGTGCCGTCGCCGAAGTTGAACGTGTAACTCGCGATCGGGTAGGTTCCGGCGGCGGATGTGCTGCCGCTGGCGATCACCGAAATCGGGGCGTAGCCGGAAATCGGAGTCTCGGTGAGGGCCGCGGCCGGCGGAGCGAGGATCGCGACCGCCGCTGCGGCCATCGATGTCGCCTGGGCGGTATCCGTCACCGTGACGGTCACGTTGTAGTTGCCGGCAGTGGTGTAGGTGTGCGTGGCCTTGGCGGCTGCCTGGGGTCCAACCACCGGGCTGCCATCTCCGAAGTCGAAGGTGTAGCTCGAGATACCGATCGAGTCAGTCGACCCCGAGGCGTCGGCAGTCACTGCGACGGGAGCCACGACCGACGTGGGAGCGGCGCTCAAAACGGCGTTCGGTCCGCTGACCGCGGTGACGGTGGCGCCCGTGCTCGCCGAGACGCCCGCGGTGTCGGTCACGATCAGCGTGACGGTGTAGGTGCCCGGGCTCGAGTAGGTGTGGCTGAAGATCGATGTGGACGAAGGCGAACCCGAGTTGGTGCCGTCGCCGAACGTGAACATGTAGGTCGCGATCGGATTGGACCCCGCCGTTGAGCCAGAGCCGTCCATGCTCACCGAAAGCGGCACACCTCCTGACGTCGGCGTCAGCGTGAGGTGCGGAGTCGGAGGCGTGACCGCCTTCACTGTCGCGGAGGCGGTGGACGACACGTTCAGGCTGTCCGTCACGGTGACCTTGACCAGGTAGCTCCCCGCTGCCGGGTATGTGTGCCCCGCGGTCGCGGCGGCCTGTGGCCCGACCACGGTGCCGTCACCGAAGTCGAATGAATATGTCGCGATGGAATTCGTCCCTCCCGTGGATCCGGCCGCATCGGCGGTCACCGCCAATGGAGTGGGCCCTAAGGACGGCGACACCGGCCGCGGCGTTGTAGGTGTGGAGTGCAGTGGCCCCCGCCTGCGGACCTACGACCGTTCCGTCGCCGAAATCAAAGGTGTAGCTCGCGATTCCGATCGGATCGGTGGACGTCGATGCATCTGCCGTCAGCGCAAGCGGTACCGCCCCAATCGCGGGTGACACCTGCAGCTTGGCGACCGGGGCTCCCACGGTGACCGTGGAGCCGGCTGCAGAGCTGTATCCCGCAGTGTCGGTCGCTGTCACCGTCACCACGAACGTGCCGCCGGCGGCGAACGTGTGGTTCGCCTTCGGCGAAACCTGCGGCCCCAAAGACGTGCCGTCGCCGAAGTTGAAGGTGTAGCTCGCGATTGGGTTGGTGCCGGCGGTTGAAGCGGAGGCGTCCGCGGTGACGGGCAGGGATGCGGCTCCGGACGCAGGAGACACGCTCAGCGTCGCCACTGGCGGCGCGACCGCGGTCACCGACCGGGATGCGGTGCTCTTGGCGCCGCTTGTATCGGTGACCGTGACTGTCACGGTGAACAGGCCTGGCGAGCTGTACGTATGGCCGGCCGTGGCGCCGGGCTGAGGCCCGACCGTGGTGCCGTCTCCGAAGTTGAAGGTGTAGCTCGCGATCGGGTTCGAGCCTGCGACCGAACCCGACGCGCTGGCAGTCACCGTCAGGGGCAAAGCGCCGGACGAGGGTGACACGGTGAGGAAGGCGGTCGGTGGAGCGACCGCAGTCACGTTCGTGCTGGCGGTTGATGCCACCCCGATCGTGTCGGTCACCGTGACCTTGACGGAGTAGGTCCCGCCCGCGCCGTAGACATGGCTGGCGGAGGGCGACGTCTGCGGCCCGACCAGGGTCCCATCACCGAAGTCGAACTTGTAGCTCGCTATCGGGTTGGTGCCGGCGGTCGACGATGACGCATCGGCCGTCACTGACAGCGGCGCCGGTCCAGACGATGGCGTTACGGCCAGGCTCGCCGTGGGAGGTACGGCGACGCTCACGGGGGCGGTCGCCGACGCCGATGCGCCGGCGCTGTCCGACACGGTGGTGGTCACGGTGTAAGGCCCCGTCGCGTTGTACGTGTGGGCTGCGGTGGCCGCGGCCTGCGGCCCAACGATGGTGCCGTCGCCGAAGTTGAACGTGTAGCCGGTGATGCTCACCGCGTCCGTCGAACCCGAAGCGTCCGCTGTAACGTTCAGCGGCGCGCCCCCGGAATTCGGGCTGACAGTCAGGGCCGCGTGCGGAGAGCCCACGCCCACCGCCTGCGTCCTGGTCGCTGACACACCGGCGGCATCGGTGACGGTGACCTGCATGGTGTAGCTGCCGCCGGCGGAGTACGTGTGAACGGCAGTGGCGGATGATTGCGGTCCAACTGTCGTGCCGTCGCCGAAGTTGAACGTGTACGAGCTGATGGCAACCGCATCGCTGGATGCCGAGGCATCGGCGGTGACCACTAGCGGCGCCGCCCCGGAAGCCGGAGTCGCCGTCAGGGCCGCGACGGGCGCCCCAACCAACACCGTGCCTGAGGTGGTTGCCGTTCCTCCGGCGGAGTCGGAGACGCTGACGGTGGCCGAATAGGTGCCGCCGGCGGTGTATGTATGGTTGGCGACAGCCCCTGCCTGCGGGCCCACCACCGGGCTCCCGTCGCCGAAGTTGAAGGTATAGCTCGAGATGCCGATGGGATCGGTCGAAGCGGACGCGTTGGCGGTTACGGCCAACGGCGCTGCGCCCGAGGTCGGGTTCAACGACAAGGCGGCGGCCGGCGCGCCGACGGTCGCGGTCCGGATTGTCGACGCCGAGTTGCCCGCTGTGTCCGTCACGGTCACCTTCACGGTGTACTGACCTCCCGACGAATAGGTGTGCACAGCCGAGGACCCGGACTGAGGTCCGCTCGTTGTCTGGTCTCCAAAATCAAAGTTGTAGCTCGCGATCGGATTGGAGCCTGGGCTCGACGCCGACGCGTCGGCTGTCAGCGTCAGCGGCGCCGCGCCGGCGGGCGGGGAAAGCGTCAGCGACGCCGTGGGAGGCGCGACTGCCGTCACGGACGCCTGTGCAGTTGAGGTCGCGCCGGCGCTGTCGCTCACCGTGACGGTGGCCGCGTACGCCCCGGCCAACATATAGGTATGTGTGGCCGTAGCGGCCGCCTGCGGCCCGACGGCCGGGCTTCCGTCACCGAAGCTGAAGGTATATCTGGAGATGCCGATCGGGTCGGTCGAGGCAGACGCGTTTGCGGTCACGTTGAGTGGCGTCGGACCCGTGGCCGGGCTGACCGTCAACGCCGCCACCGGCGCCCCGACCATGACGGCTGCCGTCGCAGTCGCCGTGGCTCCCGAGGCGTCGGCGATGGTGACCTGCGCCGTGTAGGTGCCGCCGGCGGCGTAGGTGTGGGGTGCCGTCGCACCGGCCTGCGGTCCGGCCCCGGTTCCGTCCCCGAAACTGAATGTGTAGCTGGTGATCCCGACGGGGTCCGTGGACGCCGACGCGTCGGCTGTGACCGAGAGAGGCGCCGCACCGGAGGCTGGGTTCACGCTCAGGGCGGCCTTGGGCGACGCAGCCGGCGGCGCCTTGAAAACGGCAACGACCGCGCCGAAATAACTGCTGGTCGACTTCATGGTCATCGACTGGCCGCTGTTGGAGGAGGACAGCGAGTCCTCGAGGCCGTTGGCTGCGTTCCAGGGGATGACAGCCTGTGTCCTGAGCGTGAAACCCGTGCCTGCCGTGAACTGGGTTGAGCTCGAGGCCGGGGCCGGGTTGCCCCCAATCCCGATGACGAGCTCGCCGGACCCGGCCAGCTGTGTGGTGGGGCCGGCAGCTGGGCTGCCGGTTCCCGACTTGGAAGCAAACTGGTCGAGTGGGGTCGGCGCACCCTGCACCCCGCTGTACTCGGCGATGGTAAAGGCCGCCTGGGAGCCTGTGAATGTCACGGTGTCGATCCCTCCGGCCGACTTGCCGAAGTAGTACAGGTCGACGTGGCCGTTGCCGTACTTGACCGAGGTCACTCTGGTCCAGGGCCCGTTGAGGCTGTCCGACACTCCAGTGATCGGGTCGGTGCCGCCGTCGCTGGTCGTGATGCCCGCGACGAGGAGATCTCCAGCGGCGACCGGGTTGGTGAGCGCGAATTTCGTCTTGGTGGTCGAGGCGGCCATCTGCACAAACGCAGGCGTGGGAGAAGCCGCCGCCCCGGCGGGAGACGTCCCGACCACGATGGAAAGGACGACCAGTATGGCGCCGGCGACGCTTCCTATCCGACGGCTCTGCACCGCGATGCGTACCTGGCCCCGTCGCGCGAAACTGTCGGCGGCCACAGCCGACTGAGCGTGCCGCACGAGGGCCTTAAACGCTATGGGCCAATTACCAGCGGTTTCGGGACATTTGACGGGCGCCGCGGGTCGGCCTGACGGTAGTGCCCAGGCGCGGGGTCGCTAGCTCCTGGTCAGTCCCATGCGGGCGGCCCATAGCACGGCTTCTGTCCGCCCGTGGAGCTCAAGCTTTCGGTAGATCTTCGCCAGGTGGTTTCTCACCGTCTTGTTGCTGATGCCCCGGCTGGAGGCGATGGATGGCACCGACTGGGCGCGCCCGATCATCGCCAGGATCTCCAGCTCCGTCGGCGAG
>VBHX01000013.1 GCA_005879945.1 Chloroflexota bacterium
CCGAAGGAAGCGTCGGGGGCAAATGCGGAGCCGAAACCGAGTTCCGAGATGGCTCGCAACGCTGGTAGTAGTGGTAGCGGTGATTGGGCTAATCGCCGTTGGCTACCTCGCTGCGGTGCGCGGGTGGGTGCAGATTGGCCGGAATAATTCCCCCAGCCCCACACCCATTGCTCTCGTGGACGTCATCGATCGGGTGCAGTCGTCCGCGGTGACGATCGACGCGACCACCCTTGACGGTGACTTTGTTGGCTCAGGCTTTGTGTCCGCATCCGGAGGCGTCGTTCTGACCAATGCCCACGTTGTGGAGCACTCCTTCCGAACCGTAGTGGTGGATCGGGAAGGTAACAAGTATCAGGGCCACACCATCGGCCTGGACAAACTCAACGACGTGGCGGCCCTCAAGGTCACGGGTTTCGACCCGCTGCCATTGACCCTTGCGATCGGCTCCGTACCGCTGAAGGCCGGTACCGAGATTTATGTGGTGGGAAATCCAGGTGGCACCCACCCGAACAGCGTCCTCAAGGGAGTGGTATCTGCCACCGGGCTCAGCTACACAGTCCAAGGAGTCGATTACCACAATCTCTATCAGCTCGACACAGCCAATGTGGCCCCCGGCAACAGCGGAAGCCCAGTCATCACCTCTGACGGCAAGGTGGTTGGAATGGACGCGTTGGGCGACACGAGAGCGGCGTCGACCAGGTTCGCTTATGCAATTCCCGTCTCAACATTTCGGCAGGAAGCGGTGGATTGGGCTAAGGCTGGCTCCCCGATCCCCGTGGCTCCGGCGGACCTGCCGTGGCAGACCGACCCGAAGCAAGCTGTGGTCCAGCAGCGCGAGCTCCGCACAGGCTACACGCGAAGCGCCGAGGGGCCTGCACAGTTCTCAGGATCGGGAGCATCTCCACCGAGCGACGAGGTCACTTTTGTCCTACCCGGCGCTGGTGGAAACCCCAGCCGCAGGATTTTTAGCCGCGTCATCGTATACACCAACCGGGCCGACGCCGGCGGAGAATTGACCTTCGAACACAAACAACTGATCGCTGCCGGCGCGGCCGACGAGCAGCAGTCTGCTCCCCTCGGTGAGATGTCCTACCTTCTCACCGAGACCTCTGGAGATGGAACGACAGCCGTGAGTGTCATCTGGCGCGATCGCAATGTGCAATGCACGCTGGAGCTTGACGGTTTGACTGGAGCTGCCGCAGCTCAGACGGCGCTCGCCCTGGCGACCGCGGTCGAAGCGCGCGTCGCTGCGTCACCGACGGTCAACCCTGATGCACCGTAGGCTGCCGCAGCACTCGGAACGGCGCATCGAGGATCAGGAACAGCGCGATGCCGATGAGGGCCGCCCAGGCGATGTACCAGGGCCACGGCCCCATCAAGTCGAGGAGCGTGGCGCTCGCAGGCTTGGCACGTAGATATAGGTAGTCGGCACCAGTGACGGCATCGAGAAGCCCGACGAACGCCGCGTAGGCGATCGTGATCGCGACGATCCACGTCACGGCGTTGCGCCGCGGCCATTGCCCAAGTCCGACAACGAGGAGAAGCGCCGCCGCCACCACACCACCGTGGGCCACGTAGTACTGGATGAACGGGAAGCTTGGAAAGTGCTGGGGCAGGTCAGGCGTGAAGATCGCCTGGATCGTGCCCGCCAGGCCCCAGAAATATGTGATCTCGACGAGCAGCTGCGACCGGAACCAGAGGGCGAACGCCGATACGAAGATGGCGGCGTCGCACAGCTGGAACGGAAGGGCGTAGAGGAGCTCTGCCTTGTTCGCGTGGGAGGCGACCAGATAAATCCACCACCCGACCTCGGCGGCAACCAGGACCACGGCGAGGGCGCGAGCTGCAGTCCGGGTCCACGGCCCCGGCCGCCGCCTGCCTATGGCTACCAGCATGGTGGTCACGACCGCGATCGCGACCACGGCGCCGACGTGCTCCGCCGTGAGCAGACTCGCCACGGTGGCGAAGGTAACCGAATTGCCGAAATATGTAGGCTTCGTGAAGGGTGGCCAGAGTACGGCGAGCATGAAGGTTGAGATCTGGTCTGACGTCGTCTGTCCGTGGTGCTACATGGCAAGCGGCGCTTCGAGAGCGCCCTCGAGCGGTTCGATCATCGCGGCGATGTCGAGGTCGAATTCCGCAGCTTCGAGCTCAACCCCAACGCCAACGCCGCCGAGCAGGGCAACCTCGAGGAGGCGCTGGCACGCAAATACGGCATGAGCCTGGAGCAGGCCCATGCCCTCCACGCCCGCGTGATCGAGACGGCGGCGGGTGAAGGACTTCAATACCGGCTGGACATCGCCCGGCGCGGCAACACCTTCGACGCCCATCGCCTCCTCCACCTGGCCGCGACCCTGGGTCTCCAGGGCGCGATGAAGGAGCGCCTGCTGGCCGCGTACTTCACGGAAGGCAAGCCGATCGGCGACCATGACACCCTGGTCGGGCTGGCCGCCGAGGTCGGCATCGATGCCGAGCGCGCCCGGACCGTTCTGGCTGAAGGATCCTTCGGTGAACAGGTGCGCGAAGACGAGCGCGAGGCCACCGAGCTGGGAATCACCGGGGTGCCGTTCTTCGTGATCAACCGGCGATATGGGGTGTCGGGTGCGCAGCCCCCGGAGCTGATGCTCAAAGCGCTGATGGCGGGTTGGGAGTCCTCCGAAACCGCCGATAGCTAGCGGGCGTAAGCCAAATTGAGCGCCGCATACTAACGCGTCATGAACCGCGCGGCGAAGCCATTCAGATTCGGTGTACAGGAACACTCTGCGCCCAGCGGCAAGGCGTGGAGGGACAGAGCGCGGCTTGTTGAGGCGCTGGGTTATCAAGCCCTGTTCCTCCCCGACCATTTCGGCGAACAACTTGCCCCGATCGCGGCACTTTTGTCCGCGGCAGACGCAACGAGCACGCTGCGCGTTGGCTCACTGGTGTTCGACAACGATTACCGCCATCCAGTGGTGCTGGCTAAGGAAGTCGCCACGCTGGACCTCCTTTCGGACGGCAGGTTCGATTTCGGCCTCGGTGCGGGCTGGCTGGCCTCCGACTACACGCAGGCGGGGATTCCTTACGACAGCCCCGGTGTGCGAATCGACCGAATGGAGGAGGGCTTGAAGATCATCAAGGGTCTTCTTGCGGGCGGGAGCTTCTCATTCACCGGCAAGCACTACAAGATCACCGACCTCGAAGGCTGGCCGCTACCGGTTCAGAAGCCGCATCCACCAGTCCTCATCGGCGGCGGGGGTCGCCGCATGTTGAGCTTCGCCGCGCGCGAGGCCGACATCGTGAACGTCAACTTCGACCTTCGCGAAGGGCGGGTCAGTCGTCGCACCGCTCGCAGTGGGTTCGCCGACGTCACCGTCGAGAAGCTGGCCTGGATCAAGGAAGCGGCGGGCGAACGATTCGAGCATCTCGAGCTGGGCGCATGGGTCTTCATGGCGAACGTCACCGATGGGCGCGAGGACGTCGCGGCGGCGCTAGCTACAGGGTTTGGAGCAGAGGCGCGCGACGTGCTCGAGATGCCGCATTTCCTCATTGGAACCGTAGACGAGCTCGTCGACGACCTCAGGGAGCGTCGAGAGCGATACGGTTTCTCTTTTGTAGTCGTTCCCGGCGATGCTGCCGAAGCATTTGCGCCCGTCGTGACGCAGCTGTCCGGGACCTAGCGGGCGTCGTGTACATTGGCTTGGGGTGGCCACGACTGAGCAGGTAGAGGTCAAAGGCCCGGTGGCTGGGCGGGCGGGCGAGGTGCTGACGCAAGAGGCGCTCGACTTCGTCGGTCGCCTGCAGCGCGAATTCGGTGGACGGCGTCAGCAGCTGCTTGCCGCGCGCGACGAACGGCAGGCGCGCATCGATGCTGGAGAGATGCCTGACTTCTTGTCGTCGACCTCTTCGGTGCGTTCGTCCGAGTGGAGCGTTGCAGTGGCCCCGCACGATTTGCAGGACCGGCGGGTGGAGATCACCGGCCCGACCGATCGCAAGATGCTGATCAACGCGCTGAACTCCGGGGCGCGGGTGTTCATGGCCGATTTCGAAGATGCGAACTCCCCGACGTGGTCGAACCTCGTCGAGGGCCAGGTCAACCTGATCGATGCGATCGAGCGACGGCTGACGTTCACCAGTCCCGAGGGCAAGGAATACCGCCTGAATGAAAAGGTCGCGACGCTTTTGGTGCGGCCGCGCGGATGGCATCTCGATGAGCGGCACGTGCTCGTTGGCGGTCGACCGATTTCGGGAAGCCTGTTCGATTTCGGTCTGTACTTCTTTCACAACGCGAAGCGGCTGCTTGGGAAGGGCAGCGGCCCGTACTTCTATCTGCCCAAGCTCGAGAGCCATCTCGAGGCGCGGCTGTGGAACGACGTTTTCAACTTTGCGCAGGATGCGTTGGGTGTACCGCGCGGAGCGATCCGCGCCACCGTCCTCATCGAAACCATCCTTGCGGCGTTCGAGATGGAGGAGATCCTCTACGAGCTGCGCGATCACTCGGGCGGGCTGAACGCGGGGCGCTGGGACTACATTTTCAGCATCATCAAGAAGTTCCGGAACCGATCGGACTTCGTGCTGCCCGACCGCGTGCAGGTGACGATGACGGTTCCGTTCATGCGCGCGTACACGGAGCTTTTGGTCAAAACTTGCAATCGGCGGCGCGAGCATGAGATGGGCGGGATGGCGGCGTTCATCCCGTCGCGGCGGGATGCGGAGGTCAACCGTGTCGCGCTTGCGAAGGTCAAGGAGGACAAGGACCGCGAGGCTGGGGATGGGTTCGATGGGACGTGGGTTGCGCATCCGGACCTGGTCCCGACCGCGACCGAGGCATTCGACCGCGTGCTCGGGTCGCGTCCGAACCAGCTGGATCGCCAGCGGCCCGATGTTCACGTGACCGCTGCGCAGCTGATCGACGTGCGGGTGCCGGGCGGGACGGTAACCGAGGCCGGGCTCCGGCTCAACGTCAGCGTCGGCATCCAGTACATCGAGTCGTGGATGCGGGGTGTCGGCGCGGCGGCGATCAACAACCTGATGGAGGATGTCGCCACGGCCGAGATCTCGCGATCGCAGGTGTGGCAGTGGTGCCGGCATGCTGCGCGGCTGGTCGAGGGTTCGACGGTGACTTCTGATCTAGTGCGGGAGATCGCCGACGCCGAGATGGCGAGCCTGCGGGAGCGGTATGGGGAAGAGGTCTGGAAGAAGGGGCGGTTTGGCGAGGCGCGTGAGGTGTTCGAAGAGGTCGCGCTGGCGGAGGCCTTCCCGGCGTTTCTGACCCTGGCGGCGCAGCGCTATATCGACTGAGGCGACGACTCGGTTCTTAACAGGCTGGGTTGTCGGGTCACCCGGCCGCCTCTAAGCTCGGCTCAGGATTGGCAGGCGGGGGAGGGCCTGAAACAAGAGGGAGGGCCCCAAAGAGGTATGTCTGTTCGGCGAGGCGGCGCCGGGCCGCCCAAGGGGCCGATCCTGCCCGGTTAGGGGACCACTCGTGGCGTCGCTGGCGGCTTGCCGGGCAGTCTCCGCCACTGCCGGGGCCCGACCCCGTTGTTGGGGTTCCCGGGCACGAACGCCACCGCCGACGGCTTGACCATGCAGTTGTCCTTGCGGACCACGCTGCGCTCGCCGCCCTCCTGGTGTTCGATCACGACCGTCCTCTCCAGCACGGCACGCACCCGAACCTGCTTGCCGTTGACGATTGCGTTGAAGCCACCGCTGACCTCGTGGTTCGGTGGAGGCACGATGCTGGCGAGCGAGACGAGATCGACGATTTTGTTCATGAGCTGGCTTCCTCGGGCTAGGCGGCGGTATGTAGCCGCGGAAAATGAAAAAGTGCCGAACACATCGTTCGGCAGCAATGTATTTTACCAGAACATAACCTGGACCCATAAAAAATGAGTCCGACCGTATAAGGGCGCCGTCCGCCGGCCTGGCCTATCGGCCAGGCTGACGGGCAGCTACGCCGCCGAGCTGTGCTCCTGTAGTCGCAGCTGGCGTGCCGCTTCCCGGCCCCGTCGCGCCGCTTCCTTGCTGGCTAGGTGGCGTACGCGGAGGTGGGCCGGGTCGACCAGCAAACGCCGGCGATTGACCAGCACTTTTGGTTCGCCCGGGGCGGGTTCAATGACCGCGGTTCGCTCCAGCACGGCGGTCACCCATACACGACGGCCGTCGACTTCAGCTTCGAAGTCGGGAAGGATCTCGTCATCCTCGTCCATCGAGACGCTGTCGAGCCGCACGAGCTCAGCGGGGCTCGACTGCTCCTTTGCGGGCTTTCGGTAGGAATCCATGTTCATATGCCAGATACCCGATCACGAGCACGACCAAACCCAGGCCGAGCCAGGGGATCAGGTAGGCGGGAAAGATCCCCAGTAGGTCGCGCACTCGAGGTCCCAGTCGTCGACCAAGCTCCAAGAAGATGGCCGCCCAGATTGCCGACGACAGCAATACGCACGGTGTGAAAACCCTGTAGGGGACGTTCAATATTCCAGATAGGGCCGAGATCACGATCCTCATCCCCGGGATATGGCGGCCGATGATGATCGTCCACGGACCCCAGCGCTTGAAGTACTGCTCAGCGCGGTTCAGCTTCTCCTCCGTCAAACCGATATATCGGCCATAACGTCGGATGAATGGCCGGCCGTATTTGCGCGTGATGGTCAGGTTGCAGGCGCTTCCCAGCACCGCGCCGGAAATCACGGCGAGGTACGCCAGGGGGTAAGGGATCGCACCTGTCGTGGTCAGGTATCCGCCATATGCGATGGCGGCGTCGCCCGGCGCCGGCAGCGGCACGCCGAGCTCCTCCAGGAAGATCACGAAGAACAGGCCGCCTGATTGATGTTGAAAGATAAAGAGGCGGATCGCATGGGTGAACGGCCTCAGCCAGGATGGTTCTTGCAGCCACCCCGGGAGGAAACTCGCTAAATGGGCGGCCAGGAACAGCATTTGGAATTTTGTGGGCCAGTTCCAGGTGGCCCTGTCGCGATTATATGGCCGGTACCCCGCCTGCCCCGTCGGTGGAAGTCCGCGCGCCGGACGGCGCCCAGGCCATCTCGGCATCAAAGACGCGTTCGAAATGGCGCGCGTACTCATACGCCGCATCCTCGGTGGAGATCCGATGTTCCGTGAGCGCCTCCACCGACGTCGGTCGCTTCTCTGCGTGTCCGCAAGGAATGATGCCGTCGAAGTAATCCATGTCGGTCGTCAGGTTCAAGGCGAATCCATGGCTTACGACGGAGCGGTTGAGCTTGATGCCGATCGCCGCGACCTTCTCGTCCTTTGACCACACGCCTGTCAGCCCTGGTCCGCCAGGCTCGGACCTGACGCCGAGCTCGGCCAGGTAGTCGATCAACGACTGCTCTAGCTTTTCCAGGTACTGCGGGATCGTCAGCTCAAAATGCGCCAGGTCGAGGATCGGGTAACCGACCAATTGGCCTGGACCGTGATATGTTGCCTCGCCGCCGCGGTCGGACCAGATGACATCCACATCGCGCTCCGCGCGTTCGTCCTCATCCCACAGCAGGTGGTCCGCGCTGGCAGCCCTGCCCAATGTGAACACGTGCGGGTGCTCGAGCAGCAGCAGCGTGTCGGGCGCGCGCCCGTCGCGCACCTCGCTCACCAGATCGGCCTGGAGGTCCCAGACCTCGCGGTAAGGCGCGCTACCCAGCCAGCAGGCTCTTACGAGCGGGTACTTGTTCATCAGCATGGTAGGAGGAGCGGACGAGAGGACCGGCCTCGACGTGGCCGAAGCCCATCGCCACCGCCTTCCCCTTCAGCTCGACGAATTCCTCGGGCCGGTAGTAGCGGACGACCTCGGCATGCTTCTTGGTCGGCCGCAGGTACTGGCCGACGGTGAGCACGTCGATGTTGTGTGCGCGCATGTTGCGGAAAACTTCGAGCAGCTCGTCCTCGGTCTCGCCGAGTCCGACCATCAGTCCCGACTTGCTCACCATGTGTGGCGCGAGCGACTTCACGTGCTTGAGCAGGGCGAGGCTGTTCGCGTAGACGGCCTTGGGCCGGATCCGAGCGTAGAGACGAGGCACCGTCTCGGTGTTGTGGTTGAAGATATCCGGCCCTGCTTCGACAACGGTTCGCACCGCCTCGAGGTCACCCTGAAAGTCCGGCGTCAGAACCTCGATCGTGGTGCCTGGGCTGCGGCGTCGGATGGCGCGAATGGTGCGCGCGAAGATGCCGGCGCCACCATCGCGAAGGTCGTCGCGATCGACCGACGTGATGACCGCGTGACGCAGTCCCAGCTCCGCGACCGATTCCGCCACCCGCAGCGGTTCGCCGAGGTCGAGCTCTGATGGTCGCCCTGACGTCACGGCGCAGAAGCGGCAGGCGCGCGTGCAGGTGTCGCCGAGGATCATGAACGTCGCGGTCCGGCGATTCCAGCAATCGAAGATGTTCGGGCACCGCGCTTCTTCACACACCGTGTGCAGCCGGCCGCCACGCACCATCTGCTTCAGCTCTTTGAAGTTCTCGCCCTCGGTGACGCGTACGCGAATCCACGAGGGGATGGCTTGAGGAGTGAGGGGTGCAGTATCGCTCACAGCTTGATGCTAGACGCCGTCCATTCCTCGAGTCGCTTCTTGATGAAACCTAGGAACTGGCCGGCCATCATCCCGTCGATGATGCGGTGGTCGAAGCTCATCGCCATGTTCATCATCTGGCGCACCGCGATCCCATCGCCGATGACAACCGGGCGGCGAACGATTGCCTCGGTGGTGAGGATCGCCGCTTGCGGCTGATTGATGATGGGCTGGCTGGCCACCGACCCGGTTGCTCCGGTGTTGTTGAGCGTGAACGTTCCGCCCTGAACGTCGTCTGGCTTGAGCTGCTTGTTGCGGGCGCGCTCGATGAGGTCGTTGAGAGACCGGACCAGGTCGGTGAAGCCACGCTGGTCGGCGTCCTTCAGCACAGGGACGATGAGCCCATCCGGGATGGACACCGCGATGCCCATGTTGATGTCGCGCTTCAGGATGATCCCCTCGTCGCTCCAGGTCGAGTTGAGCCATGGGTACTGCTTGATCGCCTCGCACACGATCTGGACCACGAACGGGATGTAGGTCAGCGGGACGCCGTGGCGGGCGCGGAAGCCTTCCTTTTCCGTCTCACGGTATCGCACCAGGTTGGTGATATCGACCTCCTGCATCGTCCATGCGTGTGGCGAGGTGGCGAGGCTGCGGACCATGTGCTCGGCGATCGACTTCCGCATCACGCTGAGCTTCACAAGCTCTTCGCGGGTTCCGTCGCGAGGCGCTTGCGGGCGCGCGGGTGCCGGTGCTTGGGCCGGTGCGGCCGCGCCACCGACCGCGGCGAGAACGTCGTCTCGAGTCACCCTGCCGCCCATGCCGCTGCCGCGCAGAGTCGTCGGGTCGATTCGATGCTCGGCGGCGAGCTTTCGCACCGCCGGCGAGAGGCGGGCGTTGCCGTTGCCTCCACCCGCCGGCGCCGGCTGGGTCGCCGGCCCTGGAGCTTCGGAAGGGCCCTCCCGCGCCTCCGGCGCGGGGACCCCAGAGGAGGCGGTGGCTTGCTGCTGTTTCGCAGGCGTCTGGGCGGTCGCAGCGGCAGGCGCCCCCGCGACCTCGATCTGCGCGATCACGGCGCCGACAAGGACGGTCTCACCCTGGGCGGCGGTGATCTTGACCAGCTTGCCTTCGAACGGCGAGGGGATCTCGGCGTTGACCTTGTCCGTGATCACCTCGACCAGCGGCTCGTCGCGCTTGACGAAGTCGCCTTCGTTCTTCAGCCACTTGTCGACGGTGCCCTCGGTGACCGACTCACCGAGCTGGGGCATCTTGATCTGGGCCAATCCCATTTGCCGCCTAACTCCTCGCGTTACGGGTTCGAACCGGATGTGAGTTCGAGTTTAGCTGGGGTGTCGTTGGTACTGGAGGGGGGGTGAAAGTCCCAGTGACGGCGGCGGTCCGCAAGTCTACGTTTTCGTGGGGGTCGAGGACCGGACGAAGAAGGTGAGGGTGACTACCCCGAGACGGAGCGTCCGGTCTTTGATCCCCGCCACATTTGCTGCGCCGCAAGTCCTGACCCTCGCCTCCTAGGGCTGAGGGTCAGGCTTTTTAATGGCCGCGGTAGGCCTATGATCGCCCCGCCGTGAGCAGCCCCGCCACCGCACCCTCACCTCCGCAGACCCGAACCGACAGCGGTGCCGTGGCAGCCCTTGTGTGCGGCTTCGTCGCGCTGGGCGGACTGGTTTTCCCGCCCTTCCTGGGCCTGGGCATTGCCGGCATTCTTCTCGGCTGGACGTCTCGCCGGCGAATCGCGCGCAGCAATGGCGAGCTCCGGGGGAATGCAATGGCAGTCGGCGGCCTGGTGCTCGGGGTGCTGGGTTCGCTGCTGAGCCTGGTTTTGCCTGGGTTCGTAGTCGGCGTCTACATCTATGCCGCGTTCCACGGGGGCCAGCTGCCGCAGAGCCTCCCGTAAACACCCTCGACGGACTAGGGGACAGGCGCCCCCCTCCCCGATCCGGAAGCCTGCGCCTACAGGACCTCGGCCCCGACGCCCGTCCCCATCGCGAGAATAGCCACCCCTCGCCGTCAAGTGAACGAAATATCACAAGAAAGTGAATTAACAGACGCGATGAAACAAATCCGACAGCGAGCGGCGTGGGTGAGGCTTGGGCTGGGCGGCACACGTAAACCGTTTTTGGAAAACAATGGAGGCGACGCCCAGAATCGAACTGGGGATGGAGGTTTTGCAGACCTCTGCCTTGCCACTTGGCTACGTCGCCGTGCCCTTCGTCACCGATTCTACCGTCGACGCCACCCGCCCCTGACCCCGCCCCACTACGCTAGCGGGCGAATTGGAACCGGACGACTTCCGCGACGTCATGGCCCGGCTCGCCGCGAGCGTGGTCGTGATCAGCGCTCCATTCGGTGACGGGTTTCGCGGCCTGACCGCGACCAGCCTCGTCTCGATCTCCGCCGAGCCCGCCATGGTGCTCGTCGGGCTCGAGCGCATGACGGCCACCCGCAACGCGGTAATAAGGGCGAGGGCATTCAACGTAAGCGTCCTGACCCGCTCCCAGGAGTTCATCGCAGAGCGCTTCGCCGGCCGCGCCCCCGCTGTCGCGACCGCGTGGAAGGATGTGCCTCACCACCTCGGCACCAACGGCATCCCTCTGATCGAGGGCTGCGCGGCCTGGCTCGAGTGCCGTCTGGCTCAGGTCCACGAAGCCGGCGATCACGACATCTGCGTCGGTGAGGTCGACAACGCGATCAAGGGCGCCGGCGAGCCGCTCATCCTGTGGGACCGCTCGTTCTGGACGTTGCGCTAGTCAGAACGGCAGGTCGCGCTCTTCCATCCCGAAGTGGTGGCCAACCTCGTGCAGAATCGTCCGCCGTACCTCTTCCACCAACCCCTCCAGAGAGTCGGCCGCCTGCTCGTGCGCCCGCTTGAACAGCGTCACGCGTTCCGGCATGCCCTCGCCGGCGCCGAGAGCAGTCGCTCCTTCGTACAAGCCCATCAATCCCTCGGGCGAGCTTTCTTCGATGATGAAGATCGTGTTCTCGAGGTACGGCTTGAACTCATCCGGGATCGAGTCGACCGCCGCCTGCGCCGCAGCTTCGAACTGCGCCATGCTCACATGCACATATAGATGATGGGGGAGATCCAGAGCGTCACCGTCGTCGGGGCCGGCACCATGGGCTCGCAGATCGCGCTCCAGTCAGCGCTGGCAGGTCGCTACCAGGTCACGCTGGTCGACGCGGTGCCCGGCCAGCTGCAACGCGCACGAGCCAACAACACCAAGCTCGTCGACCGCGCGGTTGAGAAAGGTCGGATGACGCGAGAGCAAGCCGACGCCGCGCTCAGCCGGATCAAAGACAGCGCCAACCTCGAGCAAGCGGCCAAAACCGCCGACCTCGTCATCGAGGCCGTGATCGAAGACTTCGACACCAAGAGCAAGGTGTTCAGCGAACTCGGCATGCACGCGGACGAGGACGCCATAATCGCCAGCAACTCCAGCACCATCGCCATCAGCCGCCTCGCCGACCTGACCGGCAACCCGGCGCGCTGCTGCAACATGCACTTCTTCCACCCGGTCACGGTGATGCAGCTGTGCGAGGTGGTGAAAGGACCCAAGACTTCCGACACCACCATCCAGGCGGCGACCACCTTTGTGAAAAACATTGACCGCACCCCCGTCGTGCTCAAGAAGGAGATCTGGGGTTTCATCGTCAACCGCATCCTGTTCGCTGCCTCGGAGGAGGCGATGCACCTCCTCGAGGGCGGCCACGCGAGCGCCGAGGACATCGACATCGCCGTGCAGAAGGGCCTCAACTGGCCCATGGGCCCTTTCCACCTGCTCGACTTCAGCGGCCTCGACATCTTCTATGGCGCGATGAAGGACCGCCACCGCCAGGGCGAGGGCGCCGACGCGCCCGAGGTCCTGCGCAAGCTCGTCGAGGACGGCAATCTCGGCCGCAAGACCGGCAAGGGCTTCTTCGAGTATGAGAAGTAGGAAAAACCACGTAAGGGGCAAAATTGAAGTTGCCCCCGTAGCCCAATGGCAGAGGCAGCCGGCTTAAACCCGGTCCAGCGCGGGTTCGACCCCCGCCGGGGGTACTGATCCCCTCATCGCAAACTAGAATCGTTGTACATGTCGCCCCACCTGGAAGAGGACCCGGACGACGACCCTGACGAACCCGAGCAGCCATCGCCTGGCGATGGCGCCGTGGCGAGCCACATCCCGTCGGTCGGGATTCCCAGCCGCGAGTGGGAGTACGCGACCCGGGTTCTGACCGTGGCGCAGGTCGTTGACGGGACCACCATGGTGAAAGTTCTCAAAGAGGCGGCGGAGGATGGCTGGGAGCTTGCCGAGGTTGTTGACGGGGGGGAGAAGCGCGTGCTCCTGATGAGGAGACCGAAGCGCTCGTCGCGGGAGACGCGGCGCGTCGGGTTCGCACCTCCCACTCACAACTGACCACGCCGGCGCCGCGTAGGAAGCGGCGTGTGCTGGTGGTCGAGGATGACGCGCCGATTCGCACCCTCATCGCCGAAGTCGTCAAGCTCCAGGGCCACGAGGTGCTTGAAGCCGCCAACGGCGCCCAGGCCATCGACCTGGCGGCCAGCGGCCAGCCCGACCTCGTGCTCGTCGACTGGGTACTCCCAGACATCAGCGGCACCGAGGTCATCCTCGAGCTGCGGCGGCAGGGCCTCACCGGTCCGGTCGTGATGCTCACCGCCCGCTCCGCAAAGATGGACGAGGTGGTCGGCCTCGAGGTCGGCGCCGACG
>VBHX01000014.1 GCA_005879945.1 Chloroflexota bacterium
AACTTGCGTCCCGGGCTCAGACGCGAAGCCACCACGGAATTCACTAATCAGACGCAGCAGGTTGAAGGTTCGAATCTTGTAGATCTTGTGGGCACGGGACAACGTAACCGTGCCGCTTGAGCAGATACCCAACGAGGCTTAGCTCTAGCTCGTCTTTACTATTTACGACAACCTGCGCTAAGGCAGTTGAGTATGGCGGACCCAACTTGGGACTCCCATGGGTGGCGGACCAAATGAGTGGCCTACTTGCACTGGCGTTTGACGGCGAGATGTATCCGGGGAAACTCCGGCCGAATACACGCTCGGTCTCTCGCTATCGATTGACGTGAAATACAAGACTCGCCTTCCTCCCGGAAACGAGGTATGTTCGAAAAACACCGGGGGGTGAAATGAAATGACTGTGAGCCGACGTTTTCGCCTGGGCGCAGTGCTGGCGGGCGCGCTGTTCGCGATCGTCTCGACCACCGCGCTGGCGGGCGACTCTCTCGTGCGGGTCATAACCACGGCTCCGCCGAACCTGCCCGAGAGCATCGCGTTCGATCACTCAGGCACGACCTACCTCAGCATGCCGTTTGCGAACAAAGTTGTGAAGTTCGCTCCGGGCGGAGGGCTGACGACTGTGGCGACATTCCCGTCGATGTTCCCGCTCGGGGTAAGGCTCGACGACGAAGGCAACGTGTTTATCGCGGTCGTCGGAAGTGGGATCTGGAAAGTGCCAGCCGAGGGCGGCGCCACGGAGCAAGTTGCCAGCGGTCCCGGGCTCTGGAACGGCCTGGCTTTCGATCTTCGCGGCAACCTGTACGTGTCCGATTCTGGAGGGGGCGCGATCTGGCGCCTGGACAAGGAAGGCCACTTCAAGATGTGGTCGGACAGCACGCTGTTGAAAGGCACCACTGCGCCTGGACCCTGCGGCCTCGTGCATCCAGCGGTGCCATCGTTCGGGCCGTTGGGCGCGAATGGGATCGCTTTCAACAAGCGCGGCGAGATGTTAGTGGCGAACACCGATTTCGGCGAGATCATCCGTATTCCGATTAACCCTGACGGCAGCGCCGGCAATGCTCGCGTTTTCGCCGGTCCAAGCTGCAGCCTGTGGGGCGCTGATGGAGTGGCCATGGACCGGGCCGACAACCTCTACGTGGCCGCGAATTCCAAAGGCCAAATCGATCGCGTCGACCGTCGTGGCCGCATCCAGGTTCTCGCATCCGGCGATCCCCTGAGCTTTCCCTCAGACATTGCTTTCGGGACTGAGCGAAGCGACCGCAAGGATATCTTCATCTCGAACTTCGCTGCTTTCCCGACCAGCGCCGGCGCCCCGGGCGTGCTCGAGATGGAGGTCGGGATTCCCGGAAAACCTGACGATTAGAAGACTTCGTCGCGCTCCATCGATCGGTACTCGGCGGCGCGGCGTTCGAGCTGTTCTCGAGTCAACAGTCCCGCGTCGGTGACGAGCGCTTCGAAGGCGGCCAGCCATTGCTCGTAGTAGCGATGGTCCGGCTGTCCGGATATGCTCGACCAGCCGCTGTCGGAAGTCGTTCCACGCCAGCCGCCCGGCGTCCGTCAACGCGAGCGCCATCCCAAACGCGCGGCCTTCCCACGGAGCTTCGAAGACCAGCTCGCCGTTTTTTCTCGGTAGCGCAAGATCGCCATCGAGGCTGGTGGCCGGCCGGTCCGCGCTCACGCGCGCGCCGCGGGCACGTGAGGTAGCCCGACGCCGATCATGCTGTCGCGGGTCACCAGCCCGGCAAGCTCAGCCTCAGTCATGCCATCGGTACCTGAGGGCCGTTCGGGCAGGACCATGTAGCGGAGGTCAGCGCTCGAGTCCCAGACCCGGATCTCCACGTCCTCGGACATGACGACGCCGAACTCTTCGAGCACGACCCTCGGCTCGCGCACCGCGCGCGAGCGATACGGCGGGGACTTGTACCAGGTGGGTGGGAGGCCCAGGATCATCCAGGGATAGCACGAACACAAGGTGCAAACGATCATGTTGTGGACGCCAGGCTCGTTGGCGACCACGCTCAGGCGGGCCAGATTCGTGGTGTTGAGACCGAGCTCCCCGACCGCGGCGTTGGCGTCCTCGATGAGCCGTCTCCGGAAATCGGGGTCGACCCACGCCCGAGCGACGACGCGTGCGCCCAGCATCGGCCCGATGTCCTGCTCGAAGGTCCGGATGATGCCGTCGACCTGCTCGCTGGTGAGGATTCCTTTCTCTATCAGCAGGGATTCGAGCGCCAGAGCGCGCGCCTCGACATCGCTCGGAGGTTCGGGACGATGCCCGTGGTCGTGGTCGTGATGATCGTGGCCGCTGCTCATCTCACCGCCTCCAGATAGCTCTCCCAAAGGTCGACCGAGACCGAATCGCGCCCCGATGCCTCCGCGCCCCAGACCGATGTCACGACGCCGCTCTTGCCACGTGCGTATCGGGGGAGTCGTGTGTGCCCCTCGGGATGCATGTTTCGCGCGATGACCCGATCACCGGCTTTGAACCTGGGCGCAGGAAGGTTGGCGGGCCGCTTGTGAGGCGCCTGCGGGGCTGGCGCCGCGCCCGCGGCGAGCACGCCCTTCTCGTCCAGAAGTGTCTCGACCGCGTGCAGCCACCGCTCGTAGTGGACGGCCTCCAGGTACGCAGCGGGCTCCATGCGCTCGATCACGTGGCGAAACTCATCGAGGTTGTAGTAACGGCCGACAGTTTCGGAGAAGATCGCGCGAACCTTGCCCTCCCACTTGGCGTGAAAGACCGGTTCGTTGGTCTCGATGACGATCGGGCCGAACCCGTGCATCCCGCCCATGTCATGGATGCCGTTCACGACAAGCGAGTGTAAATCCGGCTTGTTCACCATTGTCAGGCGTTCTCAGTACGAAGAGATGGCGACATTGGACTCACGCGCCCATCCGATCAAGCGGGCCGCCGCCAACCCTGCGCTCGAGATCCTCGAACGACTCGGCTATGTGGCTCGCGGTGTTCTTTACGCCGTCATGGGCGTGCTCGCCCTGCGCATCGCGATGGCACAGCCGGGCGGCCAGGCCACGGATCTGACCGGGAGCCTCGTGTACCTGATCGGCCAGCCGTTCGGGAAGCTCGTCCTCTACGTGATGGTCATCGGCCTCGCGGCCTATTCGGTCTGGGGCTTCATCAGAGCCATCTTCGATCCGCTGCATCGCGGCAGCGATGCGTCAGGCTACCTGGAGCGGCTCGGCTTCGTTTCGAGCGCGGTGTCCTACGCGGCCATCGTAGTTTTCGGGTTGCGGATTCTAATCCGGAACGGTGGCGCGTCCGGCGATTCCACCCAGAAGACGATCTCGTCCGTTCTCGACCACCCGGCGGGCGGATCCCTGACGGTGCTGATCGGCCTGCTCGCAATCGGGATCGCAATCGGGCAGTTCGTCGAAGGCTATCGGGCCGTTTTCCAGAGGGATCTCAAAGGCTGGGAGATGAGTGAGAGCGCGCGAAGAATTGTGGTCGCGCTGGGCCGCTTCGGGATGTTTGCGCGCGGCGTCATTTTTCTCGTCATCGGCTGGTTCATCGTGCAGGCGGGCCTTCACCACGATCCCGGCCAGGTCCAGGGTTTCGGCGGCGCATTCCTGTTCCTACTAAGCAAGCCGTTCGGACACCTTCTGCTCGGCATCGTCGCACTCGGCTTCGTGGCGCTCGGCCTTCACTCGTTTGCCTGCGCCCGCTGGATGCGACTGATGGGCAGCTCCTTTCACGTCGACCGACAGGCATAAAAGCGCAGCGACACGACCAATCGGGCGATGATCTTGCTTCCATGAGCGCGCAGCCAAAGCAGGCAGCGAAGGAGATCCTCGGCGGAGAGCCGCAGGCAGCCGCAAGAAGGTGGCTGGGTCCGGCCGCGCTGGTGATGTTCGTGCTGTTCGCAATCGACACATACCTGGTGATCAATGGCGCGCTGACGTCCATCGACATCCCGATCACCACACTCGTCCAGTCGGTCAATTGGGGCCCGATCGCATACGTGTTCGACCTGATCAACATCAGCGCCGGCTACTGGCAGGTCCTGCTCGGATTGGTTGCCATAGCCGCGCTCTTCGTCGTCGAGCGCCGAGCCGGCTGGCTCATGCTGATCGGCAGCATTTCCAGCCTCCTCGACAACATCATCAAGCTCCTGGTCTCACGGCAGCGGCCGACCGTCGACCTCGTTCACATCCTCACCCCCGCCTCCGGATTCAGCTACCCGAGCGGGCATGCGGTTTTCTTCACCTGGATGAGCTTTATGCTGGCTGCCTCCCTGGCGCCCCGGATCAAACCGCTATACAGGCCACTGCTGTGGTTGCTGGCGCTGATCGTGATCGTGCTCACTTGCCTGGCCCGGGTATGGGCCGGCGACCATTGGCCCAGCGACGTCATCGGCGGTGTGTTGCTCGGCGCCGGCTGGTCGGCGTTCGTGCTGTGGCTGCCGGAAAAATGGTTGCCCTCGCCGAGCATGAGGTGGTTCGGGAAGGGCATTCGTCCTAGATCTGCCGGCGAATGACCTAAATGTCCCTGGCCCCCGCCGCCGGGCGGGAGTATATTCGCCCACCAATAGGCCCACCGGTTGATCTTGACCAAAGCACCACCGCCGACTGAGCCCGCAAGACAAGGCCGGCTGCCAGGCCTGGCGCGATACTTGGGTGCCTCCGGGGCCACGGCGGTCGAATTGTTGGAAATCGTCCTTCTCGTCATCGTCGTCCTCTCGAGTGTCGGTTTGGCGCTGGGTGCCAACCGCTCCCCTGACACCGCCGCGGCGATCACCGGCGCCGGCTCGGGTCCTCCTGAGAGCTCGCCCGCCACATCGCCGCCGGGGACGCCAGGCGGGGTAGCGGTCGTTCCGGGTCCCTCGCCCGCCGGTGCGACGCCCGCAACCCAGACGGCACACACTCCCTCGCACACTCAGTCCTCGCCACCTGCGGCTGCTCATCCGACTCCATCTCCCTCTAGATCTCCGTCGCCACATCCAACGCCGTCGCCGGCACTCGTTGGCACGACGATGACCGCGACCTGGTATCGAACGGTGACGGACTGCAACCAGACGCAGGGAGCGTGCGCGTACGCGCTCGCGGTGGAGCCGCTGTTCAGCGACGGCACCGACCACGGGATCGGTCCGGTGGCGGGTGCGTGTGGATCGATTCGGATCGTCGGTACCCAGCCCAACGGCTGGCCGGTCGACGACACCTACACCGGCTGCACGGTCAAACCGCCGCCATCCTGGACTGGCCGCAGCGTCCCAGTGTTCGCGCTGGTGCTGAAGCACCGCGTGACCGGCACCTGGAGGTGGACCGCGACGATGACATGGAAGGGCGCGTCAGGAACCACCTCGGCCGTCTGCCCGCGCGACAACTGTGCGATCGCCTCTAGCTCCGGACGCGTAGTCGAACAACGGTCAGGCGCGCATGTCCCTGGCCACCTCGTGCTGACACCACGCATGTAGAGCGTCGTACATCGGGCTCTCGAGCTCGATCTTGCGATGGTCCTGTTCGCCGTAGACCATCGCGAACCCATGCGCGATAGCTTTCAAACCGGCGGCCTCCGGGGTCAAGGCGACGTCGGCGGCGACATCCGCCCCATGAACGATCTTGGCCAGCCGGTGCAGCGCGGGATCCGTTAGCTCGTACTTGAGCAAGATCGACTCGAAGCTGCAACGGCCGTCGACGTGGCCCAGCTCCACCCCTCCGATGTCATAGGGCAGCGCGCCTTCCTTTTCAGCGACCGCCAGCACCTCGGCAGCGGGTACATACAGGAACTCAGCCTCCGGGTCGATGAAGCGCTTGATCAGCCACGGGCAAGCGATCCGGTCGACGCTGGCGTTCTTGCGGGTCACCCATTTCATAGCGCCCCCCTTGTGGTCGAAATGTCGTCATTTGTCGTCGAAATGTCGTTTGCCCCTTGTCGTCGAAATGTCGTCACCCTAGAATCTCGGGCCAGTGGCTGTGGTCCTCGCGGTAATGCCCCTGGCGATCGAGGTCGCCTTCGTCCTGCTGACCGTGGCCATGCTCGCCGATTGGCTCAGCCACCGCGAACACCGACGCGCCTACCTTGCCCTGGCCTTCGGATCTCTCACCTTACTGGTTCTCCTTGCCCCGAGCCTCTCGCAGTCGGGCCCATACGGCCCCCTGGTCACGGACTTCGGGATCGTCCTCTTCCTGGTCTCGGGTTGGGCCCTGCTCATGTTCAGGGATTCGTTCATCAGCCTCGGCGTGAACATCCGACGTTTCGCTGCCATCGCGCTCGTTCTGATCGCAGTCCTCGGCTTTGCCGCCCAACTTCCCGCCGACACCCAGGAGCCGCACGCTCCTCTGCAAACGATCGCCCTCGCGGCGATCTTGACCGCGTGGGTGCTCTGCGTGACGGAGCCGATCGTCACGCTTTGGCTGGCGTCGCGCGGCCGCCCGGCTGTTCAGGCCGCGCGCATGCGCGCGCTGAGCCTCGGTTACACAGGCCTGGTCGCCGTGATCATTGTCGGGACGCTCGGCGGGGTAGTGGTCCAGAACCCGGCAGTCCAGCTGGTGCTGGACCTCGTGACCCTTGCCATCGTGCCGATGCTGTTCTTCAGCTTTTACCCGCCGACCTGGCTGCGGCGCCTGTGGAGCCAACCCGAGGAGGAAGAGCTTCGCCAGGGCCTTCACAGTCTTCTGGCATTCAGTCCCGATCGTGCCACCCAGGCTGATAGCGCGCTCGAATGGGCGACCAGGCTCGTCGGTGCGGCAGGCGCGCTGATCATCGACTCGGACCAATCCATTCTGGCTTACAGCGGCGTTGACGAAGCCGAGGCGAACGCGATTGCGCACCGCGCAATGGCGAGTCCAGAGGCGCTCACTATGCCTTTGCCCCCACGATCAACGACGACGCTGGTAATCCCGCTCGACCTGCAACCCGGCCATGGTTCGATGGTCATGGTCGCGGGGCCGTTCACACCGATGTTCGGCGATGACGAGGTGATCCGCTTACGCCAGTACGCCAGCAGCATTGCCGCCGCCCTCGATCGCGTTACGTTGACCGCGCGCATTCACGCGCTCGAGAAGGCCAAGACCGAGTTCATGAACATCGCCTCTCACGAGCTGCGCGGACCGATGACGGTCATCAAGGGATACCTGACGATGCTCGAGGGCGGGTCCCTGGGCAACATGCCGGCCAAAGCCCAGGCGGTGCTGCCGCTGATGATCGTCAAGGCCGATGAGGTCAACTCGATGGTGGAGCAGATGCTCGAGGCCGCGCGCCTTGAGGAGGGACATCTCACGCTGCACAGGGAGCGCGGCGACATCATCGAGCTGACCGAGCTTGCGATCGACAGCTTCCGGCCGATGCTGTCCGACCACCCGCTGGATCTGGAGGCGCCGCCTGAGGCGGTTCACGCGGAGATCGACGGCGAGCGATTCCAGATCGTAGTCCGGAACCTGGTCAGCAACGCGATCAAGTACTCCCCCGAGAACACGCCCATCAAGGTGCTCGTTGAAAAAAATGGCGGGACCGCCAAGGTCAAAGTCGTCGATCAGGGTATCGGCATCGCCCCCAAGGACCAGGAGAAGCTTTTTACGCAGTTCGGCCGCATCCAACGCGAAGCGACGATGCATGTCGCCGGCACGGGTTTGGGTCTATGGCTCTCGCGTGAGATCGCCCGCTTGCACGACGGAGACATCACCGTCGATTCCGCTGAAGGCGAGGGCAGCACTTTCACCTTCGAGGTTCCGATAGTCTCCTAGCCACTTGGACGCTCAAGTGCGCGCTCGATTCGATACGCATAGGCCGCTCGACCTTGCCCTGACGATGCGCCCGATCGGCCAGGGGCCGTGGCTGCGGCTCGACCACGGCGAGGCCTGGCGCGCGACCCTGACGCCGGATGGTCCGGCCGGCGTCCACCTCAAGGTCAGCAAGGGCGCGGTCGATGTCGAGGCGTGGGGTCCGGGCGCGGCCTGGGCCGCGGCGGGAGCGAACGCGCTGTGTGGGGAGGAGGATGACGACGCCGGCTTCCGGCCCGCGCATCCCCTCCTCGCCGAGGTCCATCGGCGCAATCCGGGTCTCCGCCTTCCCAAGACCAGGGCCGTTTTCGAGGCTCTGGTGCCGGCGGTCCTCGCGCAAAAGGTGACCAGCGTCGAGGCGCACCGAGCCTATCGTGGACTTGTGCAGGCGCTCGGCGAGCCCGCACCAGGACCTGCCGGCCTCATGGTTCCACCATCGGCAGCGGTGCTCGCGCGCACGCCGTACTGGACCTTTCACCGTTTTGGCGTCGAGCGCCGCCGAGCCGAGGTCATCATCCGCGCTGCACACAGCGCGAGACGGCTCGAAGAGACCGTGTCGATGGACCTGACCAGCGCGCGAAAGCGCCTCGAAGCGTTTCCCGGCGTCGGTCCCTGGACCGCGGCGAGGGTCGCCGTCACAGCCCTTGGCGATCCAGACGCCGTCCAGGTTGGTGACTACAACCTGCCCCACGCCGTCGCCTACGCGTTAGAAGGCAAGGCACGGTCCACCGATGAACGAATGCTCGAGCTTCTCGAGCCATATCGGGGGCACCGGGCGCGTGTCATCAGGCTCATCGGCGTGGCCGGAATCACGGCTCCGCGCTTCGGTCCGCGAATGCCGCTGCGCAATTTCACGCGGGACTAGACGACCCTACGCGTCGAGCTTGTCCAGCTCCTCTTCGGCCAGAGTGATGAGCTCGCGCATTCCATCGCTGTCGAATATCAATCGCGCGCCCGCGGCTCTGAAGAGGTCGGGCAAGGATTGCGTGGCGCCGAGCGCGAGCGCCTCGCGGTACTGACGCACGGCTTCCTTCGGGTCGTTCAGGCTGTTGCGCCAGACCTGCAGGGCGCCCAGCTGAGCGATCCCGTATTCGATGTAATAGAACGGGCTCCCAAAGAAGTGCGGCTGCTGAAACCAGCGTGCGATGCGCTCGTTGTCGAGACCGGACCAATCGACCGACGTGCCCTCGAATCGGCGGCGCACGTCCAGCCATTTGTGGTCACGTGCGTCCGCGTCACGTCCCGCCTCGTCCTGGTAGATCCAATGCTGAAACGCGTCGACTGAAGCGCAGTGAGGGAAGAAGAGAATGACGGCCTCGAGCATGTCGGCGCGGGACCGCCTCGCCTCCTCGTCCGAGTAATAGCCGCCGTTCTGCTTGCCGATGAATGGCGCGGCGAGGAGCTCCATCGACATCGACGCCACCTCGGCCATCTCTGAGCCCGGGAAGCGCTGGAACAGGAGCGGCAGGCGCGATGCCTCGACCGCATGAAATGCGTGGCCGGCCTCGTGCAGGAGAGTGCGCACGTCGTAGTCGATCCCCACGGCGTTCATGAAGATCAGCGCCTGTTTGCTGAACGCCAGGGTCTGGCAGAAACCGCCGGGCGCCTTGCCCTTGCGGTTGTCCAGGTCGAGAAGCCTGGCGTCGTCCATCGCTTTGAAGTAATCGTGGAAGTCGGGGTCGACGTTGGCGAAAACGCTGGTGGCGCGATCGATGTGCGTGCGCACGTCCTGGAACGGCTTGAGGGCCGGCCGCCCGGCCGGGTCCACAGTCAGGTCCCACGGACGCAGCGCCTCGACGCCCATCCTCCGGCGCCTTCTTTCGTTGATGCGATCGACCGCCGGAAGCACCGCCTCTTCAACCGCGACGTGAAATCGCATACAGTCCTCTGGCGTGTAGTCGAAGCGGTTCTTATCGCGATGCGCGAAGTCGCGAAAGTTGGTGAAGCCTGCGTTCGTGGCGACCTTCTGCCGGAGGTCATACATACGATCGAAGATGCCCGCGAGCACGTCACGCTGCTCGATGAAGGGTTGCGCGCGAAGCTTGAAAGCCCGCTCGCGTACCTGGCGGTCGATGGACTCGAGGAAGGGCAGCAGCTGCGAGGGCGTCTTTTCTTTGCCTTCCCACGTCACCGTCATCGCGCCGTTGACCTTGACCCAATGCGTGGTCAGCTCTGAGAGGTCTGCGAACAACGGAACGTTGGCCTCGTCGAAGAGCTCTATCTGGTTGCGAAACCTTCGAGTCATGGCCTCGAGGCCCGGCCGTTTGTACCCGAGCTCGACCAGCCGCCGCTGAAGGCGGACGCGTTGCTCGTGAGCGCGCGGGCCGATCTGGGTCCCGAACCTCAGTTGGGCAGCCTCGCGTGCAGGATCCGAGGTGTCGCACGAGTAGTCGAAGTTGGCCAGCGCCGCGGCTTCCGAGAGCAGTGACTCGAAGAGCGACCAGTCGGCAAGCCAGTCCTCGACGTTGGCGGTGTCGAGCGGGCGTTCGGCCAGGTCCTCGAAGTACGGAAGTACGTCATCCCAGCCGGCGTCCTTGAACGCGGCAGGTGAATCCGGAAGCACCCTCGCAGCCATCACACCTTCAATCTCTGACGCTGGCGGCGCTGATTTTTTCGTGAGCGCCAAACTTCATCCTACAGAGCGATGGAAGACAAATCCTCATCTCCGATGCGGCTGCCGCCCCCGGTTCGCGCCGCGGCGCTGGCCGCTGTCGGCGGCGGCAGGCTCCAGAGGGAGTTCGCGTGGATGAGCTGGGCCGGGACGGTATGGCGCCTCGAGGGCGCCGCCGGCGTCGTGTACGTCAAGCGCGCAGCCGACCTGAAAGCCGAGCGCGAACGCACGCTGTGGCTGGCCGGCAGGCTGCCTGTGCCGGAGGTACTGGGGCTGTTCCACGCTTTCGGTGACGACTGGCTGCTGACCCGCGCGGTCGAGGGGGTTCCGCTCCACGACCGGTCTCTGGGGTGGGAGCCGTCACGCGTCGCGCGCCGGCTCGGCGAGATCCTCCGCGACATCCACGCGGTCGAGGCCACCGGATGTCCGTTCGGCGAGGCGAAGAAGGGCAATGTTCTCATCCACGGCGACTACTGCCTGCCCAATGTGCTCGTGAAGGACGGCCGCCTGAGCGCACTCATCGACATGGGCGGCTCCGGTCTCGGTGATCCGCAGGTTGACCTCGCCGCCGGGGTGTGGACCCTGCAGTACAACTACGGCCCGGGTTACGCGAGAGAGTTCCTCGACGGCTATGGGTGGCCCCCGATGAGCGACAAGGCGATCGAGCGTCTTCGGCGTCGTTATGCGCGTTAAGGCTTGATCGGGAGGACTGTGTCCACGACGCGCCAGCAGTACCAGGCCGCGATCGAGCGGTACGGGCGAAACCGATCCCCTTCAGCCTGTAGCGCACGCGGCTTGATGGGCTCCTTGAGCTTGTGGACGGTCGACCAGCCTTTGCGCACGCCGTAGTCGTCGACCGGCCAGACGTCGAGGCGCCGCAGCTGGAAGATGAGGAACATCTCGGCCGTCCACCGCCCGATTCCGCGGACCTGAACCATGCTCGCCACCAGCTCGTCGTCGGACAGCGAGTCCACGTCCTCGAGCGGGACAGTTCCATCGTCCACCTTCCGGGCCAGGTCAGTGATCGCGGCCGCCTTGGAGCCACTAACCCCGGCGGTTCGCATCGCGCCTTCGGGCAGCGCGAGCACGGCGGCGGGTGACAGGCCGTCGGCGAACAGCTTGAGGAAGCGCCCATGGATCGCATTCGCGGCCGCCCCCGCGAGCTGCTGAAACATGATCGAGCGCACCAGCGCGGCGAAATGATCGTCGTAGGCATCTCGCATCTGGATCGGGCCGACGGACTTGATCAGGGTCGCCATCGCGGGGTCGCGGCGGGCGATCAGGCGCGTGCCCTTCAGCAGCCCAGACGGCGTGGCGCGCGGGTCGGTGTTGGGCGTCAGGCGAACTCGGACATGAACTGCCCGAATTCGTCGGGCGTCAGTCGGAGGTCGTTCTCGCCCAGCTCGACCAGCGGACGCTGAGGAATCTGTTCAGTGGAGGCGAAGTCGTTCATCGTCGTGTCGAGGTAGAGCAGACCGGTGACGAGGTGGCCCGCCGCGCGTCCCTCCTCGAGCACCTTCATGGCCGCAAGGCGGTCGGTCGGGTCGTGGTCCTCGCCGAGCTTCTTGAGCACGATGTGCGACCCGTCGTGCAGCTCGACGTCGCGAACCGTGCCCGGCTCGTAGTCGACGTGGACCTCTTCGAAGAACGGGATGAACGAGACGTCCGCAATCGACTCCTCGTGGTCCTTGACCCAGCTGTAGCTCTTGGTCGAGCCGTCGTGGTCGTTGAAGGTGACGCACGGCGAGATGATGTCGAGGATCGCGGTTCCCCTGTGCGCGATCGCCGCCTTGATCAGCGGCACGACCTGCTTGCCGTCGCCGCTGAACGAACGCGCGACGAACGAGCAGCCCAGCGTCAAGGCCACCGCGCATGGATCGATGGGCTGGAACGTGTTGACCGCGCCCTTCTTCTGCACCGAGCCGAGGTCGGCGGTCGCGGAGAACTGACCCTTGGTCAGACCGTACGTTCCGTTGTCTTCGATGATGTAGGTGCAGTCGATGTTGCGCCGGATCATGTGCATGAACTGGCCGAGCCCGATCGACGCCGTGTCGCCGTCACCTGAGACGCCGAGCATGATCAGCTGCCGGTTGGCGAGCTGAGCCCCGGTCGTGAGGGCGGGCATGCGTCCGTGCACGCCGTTGAACCCGTGCGCTGTCTCGACGAAGTACGCGGGGGTCTTGGAAGAGCACCCGATGCCGGACATCTTGGCGAGGAGATGTGGCTCGACCCCGAGCTCGTAGAGCGCCTTGATCATGTGGTTGGTGATCGAGTTGTGGCCGCACCCGGCGCACAGCGTTGTCGCCGCGCCCTTATATGCATC
The DNA here is from genome assembly GCA_005879945.1 of Chloroflexota bacterium. Lineage (GTDB taxonomy): Bacteria > Chloroflexota > Dormibacteria > Dormibacterales > Dormibacteraceae > UBA10449. The sequence goes on from VBHX01000014.1 coordinate 12,666, forward strand.
CCTAGGCAGTCCGATCCGGTTCATGGTTGCGCTCATACGGGCACGGCCTCCGATTGAAGCAGGGGTTCGATGATGGCGTCGGCGGGGATCGGCTGGCCATCGTAGTGCCGGATCGAAAGCACGCGGTCGACCAGCGCGGGTGGCAGCGCGAGGCGGATCAAGTCGTAAATCTGGCCGTCCCGGTTCTGCTCGACGACGTAGACGCGCTCATGCCGCGAGACGAACTCGACGACTTGCGGTGATAGTGGCAGAGCCCTCACGCGGAGATAGTCGACCGGACGCCTCGCGGCCTCGAGGGCCTGGCGCGCCTCGACAACGGCAGCGTGAGTCGAACCGAAGGCGATCAGACCGATGGGAGATTTGGACGATTCGTCTATCACCGGCGCCGGCAGCGCACCGCGTGCGGTCTCGAACTTGCGCGACAGCCGGTCCATGTTGGCCGCATATGCCTCGGCGCTCTCGGTGTAGCGCGCGTGCTCGTCGTGGCCTGACCCGCGCGTGAAATAACCGGCGGCGGGGTGATCGGTCCCCGGCAGCGTGCGGTATGGCACGCCGTCGCGATCGATGTCAGCGTATCGCGCCCACTCTCCGCGCAGGCGCTCGAGGTCGTCCTTGGACAGAACCTTGCCGCGGTCGAAAGGCTTGTCGGGGTACTTGAACTCTGGCGTCATCCACAGGTTCATGCCGAGGTCGAGGTCGGAGAGCACGAAGACCGGTGTCTGAAAACGGTCGGCGTAGTCGAATGCATCGCGCGCAAACTCGTAGCACTCCTCGACCGTGCCGGGCAGCAGGACGAGGTGCTTGGTGTCGCCATGCGACAGCGTGTAGGCAAATCCGATGTCCGCCTGTGAGGTGCGCGTCGGCAAGCCCGTCGACGGACCGATGCGCTGGATATCGAAGATGACCACCGGTACCTCGGCGTAGTAACCGAGTCCGGCGAACTCGGCCATGAGGGAGATGCCCGGCCCCGAGGTCGACGTCATCGCCCGCGCTCCCGCCCATCCGGCCCCGATCGCCATTCCAACTGCAGCCAGCTCGTCCTCGGCCTGCACGATGGCAATACGCTTCTCGCCCGTCTTCGGGTCGGTGCGGAAGCGGTCGGAGTAGGCGATCAGGTTCTCGCACAGGGATGACGACGGGGTGATCGGGTACCACGCCGCCACGGTCACGCCGCCCATGAGGGCCCCGAGCGCCGCGGCCTGGTTGCCCTCGACGAGCACCTTGCCGTCAACGACACCGATCATGGGCTCGAGCCGGTAAGGGTCCTTCTTGGAGAAGTTGTCCTGCCAGTAGTCGAAGCCGACCTTCATCGCATCGAGGTTGATCGGCACCGCCTTTGGCTTGGAGAGGAACTGCCGCTTGACGGCGTGGTCCAGAGCCTCCCAGGGGATGCCGAGCAGCCCGGCCACGACGCCGACGTAGATCATGTTCGCCAGCTGCTTACGCAGGGTGTCGCTCTGGATCTTGGTCTTGGCGAGCTTGGAGAACGGCACCGGGTAGTAGGTGATGTCCGTGCGAGCCTCGGCGGTCGAGAAGGCCTCTTCGTGCACCACCACCCCGCCGGGGCGGACCGTCCGCAGGTCCTGGTGCCAGGTGGCGACGTTGAAGGCGACCAGGATGTCGACCTGGTCCCGGCGGGCCATGTGCCCCTGAGGGGTGACCCGAAGCTGGTACCAGGTTGGCAGGCCCTCGATGTTGGAAGGAAATACGTTCTTGGGCGCCACCGGGATACCCATGTGGAAGATCGCCCGGGTGAGGACCAGGTTCGCTGTCTGGCTCCCCGAGCCGTTGACGGTGGCGGCCTGGATTGTGAGGTCGTTGATGATCTGGTCGGTCACTTCGTGCGGGACGTGAATTTTACGCGCACACACAGGCAGAACTCGTGTGGTTCAACCAACGAATTGGTTACAGTCCTCAGTCTGTGAAGGTCGGCACCCCAAAGGAAACAGCCCCCGACGAACGCCGTGTTGCCCTGGTTCCCGACACCGTCTCGCGGCTTGGGGCGGCCACCCTCGAGGTGACGGTCGAGTCGGGGGCCGGATCGGCGGCTTACATCCCCGACGACGCCTACGAAAAGGTGGGCGCCACGGTCGTGAAGGGCGCGGCAGCCCTTCTGGCCGAAGCGGACGCGGTGCTCAAGGTCCAGGCTCCATCGGCCGCTGAGGTCGACCTGATCAAGAAGGAAGCGGTGCTGATCAGCTTCCTCCAGCCCGCGACACAGGGTGACATCGTCCGCGCTCTCGCCAAGCGCGGTGTGACGGCTTTCAGCCTGGAGCTGGTTCCGCGTATCTCGCGGGCGCAGTCGATGGACGCTCTATCGTCACAGGCGTCGGCCGCCGGCTACAAGGCGGTGCTGATGGCCGCCGGGCGCCTCGGCAAGTTCTTCCCGATGATGATGACCGCGGCGGGGACGATCCCGCCCGTGCGCGTGCTGGTGATGGGCGCCGGCGTGGCGGGCCTGCAAGCGATCGCCACAGCGCGACGCCTGGGCGCGGTGGTTTCCGCCTACGACGTGCGCCCGGCGGTCAAGGAGGAGGTGCAGTCGCTCGGAGCCACGTTTATCGAGCTTCCGCTCGAGACGCAAGAAGGTGAGGGTGGCTACGCGCGTGAGCAGTCGGAGGAGTTCTTGCGCAAACAGCGCGAGCTTATCGGCGAGCACATCGCCAAGTCAGACGTTGTGATCACGACGGCCGCGGTGCCGGGCCGCCGCGCGCCATTGCTGGTGACCGGCGACATGGTCAAAGGCATGCGCCCGGGGTCGGTGATCGTCGACCTCGCCGCCGAGACCGGCGGCAACGTGGAGCTGACGGCCGCGGGCAAGGATGTCGAGGTTGGCGGCGTCACCATCATCGGCACGCGAAACGTCCCCTCGACGATGCCCTTGCACGCAAGCCAGCTCTACGCGCGCAACGTTGCCAACCTCCTGCTGCACCTCGTGAAAGATGGCGCCATCGTTCTCGATTTCGAGGACGAGATCACCAAAGGATGCTGCGTGACGCATGGCGGAGAGATCGTCAACGAGCGCGCCAAGCACACGGTCGCCGCCGAGTAGTGTCCCGCTCCCGAACTTCCTCGCATCTTCGCGTCCTAGGCGGGCGGGCGCCTACGGCGCTGAAGCCTGCGTCATGGGGCCCGGCGCTGCGTCGTCGCGCATTGACGAATGCGCCCCTCCTAGCGCCACCCCTTCCTAGGCTCCGTCCGCCGATGCCGCGAAATATGCTTCGGAACTCAGGGTCGGGACACTAATGAACAACGAGCTGCTCAACGAGCTCACCTTCTTCGTCCTCGCGGTCTTCGTCGGCATCGAGGTCATCTCCAAGGTGCCGACGATGCTGCACACGCCGCTGATGTCCGGCACCAACGCGATCCACGGCATCATCCTGGTGGGCGCCCTGCAGATAGCCGCAGGCGCCGACTCTCCCGTCACGATCGTCCTCGGACTTCTCGCGGTCGTGCTGGCCACCACCAACGTGGTCGGCGGTTTTGTGGTCACCGACCGCATGCTGGAGATGTTCAAGGGCCGCCAGACGACCAGGACGCCCGAAGCAACCAAAACCAAATGAGCACCGTCCTCACTCTCGCCTA
>VBHX01000152.1 GCA_005879945.1 Chloroflexota bacterium
TCTCTTCATCGACAAACCCGTCGGGGTCGGCCTGGTGGCGGGCGTGCATGCACTTGGTGCGGAATTCCTTAACGCTGAGGTTGGGCGCCTGTCGAAGCAGCCTGCGCTCATCCAGGCGCTCGCCAACGCGGCCGAGGTGTGCGCGATCAGGGCCAGGTGGGCGAAGCCGATCTCGCCTGCGGCCAAGGCCACGCAGCTCTCACCCAGCCGATCCAGGTGCCCAAGCTGCTCGCCAACACAGACCCGATCGGCGGCGGCGCCGCCGGCCATGTGGCAGTTGGCCTTGATCCAAGAGATCGGGCTGTCATAGCCCTCTTCGTCGTACTGCTTGGTGTGGGCAAACTCACCCGCCATGTGCGAGAACTCGACCTCGAGCAGATCGATGGAGTTGCGGAGGCGGATCAGCCGCTCGGCGAGAACCTCCCCAGCTACTTCACCCCCACACCCCACTCTCATAAGGAGAGTATACGAACATATGTTTGGACAGTCAAGAGAAAGAAGAAATTAACTTCGCGGCAGCGACTCCAGGCGTTCGTGTTGGAGACCGCGCGCCGCAGTCACACCTTCTTCCCAGCTATTTGCCGACCCGGACCTCCCCACCCGGCGCTTCGCGCCACCCTCCCCGCACGGCGGGGAGGAGACAAGCCGACGACCTCCCCGTACGGCGGGGAGGAGACAAGCCGACGTGGACTACATCTCCACGCCCAGCTACCACTCCCTCTTCCTAGTCTTCTTTCACCACCACGCACGTTTCCGCGCGACTCGGGCGTAGTACCGGTCCTCGAGCCATCTCAAGGGCGGAACGAAGTAGAAGGATCCTGGGACCGTCCAAACGCCGCCCAGCTCGATCAGAACCCGGCTGATCGCCGCCGCCCCCTCGAACCTCCGCCCACCAGGCTCGACCACCCAGACCGCCCGGCCAATCTCCTCGCGAGACAGGCCGACGCGCTCGGCCAACCCGGCCTCCTGGTTGGGCCTCTCATCAATACGACCGGCCCGATCGTGGCGCTGGACCCAGCGCGCCAGCCGAATTCAAAATTCACACTCCCCGTCGTACACCAGGATCAGTCGATCGTCTGTCACGGCCCGAAACTACACTGACCGTGGAATGGGTGGGCTCGATCTGCCGAATCGCTACAACGTCGCCGCCGACCTGCTCGACCGGAACCTGAACGGCGGCCGCGCAGACAAGATCGCGATCCACTCGGCCGGCGGCGACGTCAGCTACGGCGAGCTGTTCAAGCTGGCCTGTGGCGCGGCGCGAACACTCAAAGAGCTCGGTGTCCGAAGGGAGGAGAGGGTCCTCATCGTCGCCTACGACAGCCCCGGCTGGGTCGCCGCCTTCCTGGGCGCGATCCGGTTCGGAGCGGTGCCGGTTCCGGTCAACCCGCTGCTCCAGCGCTCCGAGGACTATGACCACTTCATCGAAGACTCGCTCGCGAAGGTGGTGGTCGTCGACGGCGCCACCGAGGAGAAGCTGCAGCCGGCCGCCGATCGTGCCGCCGAGCCACCGCTGCTTCTGCGGGCGGGCCAGATCGCGGTCGAAAAGGAGGTCGAGCCAGCACCGACCCGCAGGGACGACATGGCCTTCTGGCTGTACAGCTCCGGCTCGACCGGAAAGCCGAAGGCGGTGGTCCATCTCCAGCACGACATTCCGTACACATGCGTCAGCTACGGCGAGCAGGTGCTCGGAATCAAAGAGAGCGATACCACCTTCTCGACCACGGGCCTCTTTCACGCCTACGGCTTCGGCAACAACCTGACGATGCCGTACTGGGTCGGCGCCAGCACTGTGCTGCACGCGGGACGGCATACCCCCGCGACGGTCCTCGACACCATCGAGAAACGCCGGCCGACACTCTTCTTCTCCGCGCCGACCCTCTTCAACGCGATCCTCAACTTCGAGGGCTCGCGCAGCCGAGATCTCAGCTCGATTCGCCATTGCGTCGCCGCCGCGGAGTCGCTTCCTGCCGAGGTCTGGCGGCGCTGGAAGGAGGCGTACGGGCTCACTATCCTCGACGGCGTCGGATCGACCGAGATGCTGCACATCTACTGCTCCAACCGGCTCGACGACGTGCGCCCCGGATCGAGTGGCAAGGCGGTTCCCGGATACGAGCTGAAGATCCTCGACGAGGAAGGAAAGCCAGTGCCCGCCGGCGATGCCGGCGACCTCTACGTGAAGGGCGACAGCGCGCTCGCGCTGTACTGGGCGCAGCATGAGAAGTCCAAGCGGTCGATCCTCGGCGACTGGTTCTTCACGGGCGATCGGTATCGCGTCGACGAGGACGGCTACTACTGGTACGAGGGACGGTCCGACGACATGATCAAGGTCAGCGGCCTGTGGGCGTCGCCGATCGAGATCGAGTCGGCGTTGCTCGAGCACCCGTCCGTGGCGGAGAGCGCTGTCGTGGGCGTCGAGGTCAACGGTTTCACGCGCATCAAGGCCTTCGTCATCACCAAGAGCGGGGTAGAGGCGGGCGATGGCCTGGTCACGGCGCTCCAGGAGCACTGCAAGTCCAAGCTTCAGCGCTACCAGTTCCCGCACATGATCGAGTTCGTGTCCGAGCTGCCGAAGACGGTGACGGGAAAGATCCAGCGCTACAAGTTGCGCGAGAAGGAAGCAACCCCAGCAAGTGCCTAAACACATCGCAGTCCTGCCCTGCGACGGAGCAGGCAAGGAGGTCGTGCCGGAAGCGATCAAGGTGCTTCGTGCGGCGGGCGCAGATTTCGAGTTTGAGGAGTTCGACGTCAACGCCGACTCCTATCTGCGGACCGGCGTCGCGATGCCGGACGACGTGTGGAAGCAACTGGCAGCGGCGGACTCGATCCTGTTCGGCGCCGTCGGCGACCCGCGCGTCCCCGACGCGAACTACCTCGCAGGCGTTCTCCTGCGCCTGCGCTTCGAGCTGGACCTCTATGTCAACCTGCGCCCCGCCAAGCTCTATGACGACCGCCTGTCACCGCTGCGGCGCGAGGACCGGCGGCACGCAGACCTGCTGATAGTGCGCGAGAACACCGAAGGCCTGTACGTGGGCATGGGCGGCCGATTCAAGAAAGGCACCAACGACGAGATCGCGACCCAGGAAGACCTGAACACCTACTTGGGCGTGACCCGCATCATCGAGCACGCCTTCCAGATCGGCAAGCGCGAGGTCGTGATGGTCGACAAGTCCAACGCGATGACCTTTGCCGGCGGCCTCTGGCAGGAGCGTTGGAAGGCAGTCGCCGCAGCGCATCCGAAGGTGAAGACGCGCCACCTCCTGGTCGATGCGGCCGCGATGCAGCTGGTGAAGGACCCGAGCCAGTTCGACGTCATCGTCACCGGCAACCTGTTCGGCGACATCCTTTCCGACCTCACCGCCGAGCTCGTCGGCGGCATGGGGATCGCGCCCTCCGCGAACATCAACCCTTCCTCGGGCCGCGGTCTGTTCGAGCCCGTCCACGGCACCGCCCCGGACATCGCCGGCAAGGGTTTGGTGAACCCGGTCGGGGCGATTTTAAGCGCGGCTATGATGGTGAGACACCTGGGTGTTCCTGAGATGGCAGACGCGATCGAGGGTGCGGTCGAATCAGCCATTCGCGCCCGTGAGTGCACGCGTGACATTGGCGGCGAATTGTCGACCTCGCAGGCCGGCGATGCAGTCGTGAAAAGGCTGAGGGACTAGAAGAACTGTGGGCATGACGATGACCGAGAAGATCCTCGCCCGCGCGAGCGGTCGCGACAGCGTCCGCCCGGGCGACCTGATCCTGGCCAAGGTCGACTTCGCAATGGGTCACGACCTCACCGTTCCGCCCGCGGGCAAGATCATGCGCGAGCAGATGGGGGCGGACAAGATCTGGGACCCCAGCCGTGTGGCTGTCACGCAAGACCACTTCCAGCCCGCGAAGGACGCCGCGAGCGCCACCCTGGGCCGCCTCACGCGCGAGTTCTCGCACGACATGGGAGTCAAGTGGTACTTCGAGGTGGGGCAGGGCGGGATCTGCCACACCGTGCTGCCGGAGAACGGACTGGTGCTGCCAGGCGAGCTGGTCGTCGGCGCCGACTCGCACAGCTGCACTTACGGCGCGCTCAACAACTTCGCCACCGGCATCGGCTCCACCGACCTCGCCTGCGTGCTGGCCCTCGGCGAACTGTGGTTCCGCGTCCCCGAGACGCTGAAGTTCGTCTATCACAACCGCCTGCAGGAATGGGTGGAGGCGAAGGATCTCATCCTCTACGTGATCGGACAGATCGGCGTCGACGGCGCGCGGTCGAAGGCGATGGAGCACGTCGGCGAGGCGCTCAAGCACATCGACATGGAAGCGCGGCTGACCATCACGAACATGGCCATCGAGGCGGGGGCCAAGAACGGAATCCTCGAGTTCGACGAGATTACGAAGGAATATCTCGACGGTCGCGCGAAGCGGCCCTACACGCCGGTTTCGTCCGACCCAGATGCCGAGTACGAAAAGGTCTTCGAGTTCGACGCAGCAGCCGTCGAGCTGGGAGTCGCCAAGCCGATGTCACCGGACAACTACGCTCCGCTTTCAGAGGTCGCGGGCACGCGGCTCGACCAGGTGTTCATCGGCTCCTGCACCAACTCACGCATCACCGACCTTCGCCGCGCGGCCGCGGTACTGGAGGGACGCAAGGTCGCTGATGGGGTGCGGCTCATCATCACGCCGTCGTCGCACCAGGTCGCGATCCAGGCCGAAAGGGAGGGACTGATTGGCACGTTTCTCGCCGCTGGTGCCGCCTGGACGACGGCCACGTGCGGCGCGTGTCTTGGCGGCCACATGGGCGTGCTAGGTGAAGGCGAGGTCTGCCTCTCGACCACGAACCGCAACTTCCCCGGCCGCATGGGACATCCGAAGGCGATGGTCTACCTGTCCAATCCGGCCGTGGCCGCGGCCAGCGCCGTCACCGGCGTCATCACGCACCCGCGTGAGGTGCTCAAGAAGATGCCCGCGGGGATCAGGTGACGCTCCCAAAAGTCATTCGGGGGCGCGCCTGGAAGTTCGGCG
>VBHX01000015.1 GCA_005879945.1 Chloroflexota bacterium
AAATCATGGAGAGCTGGGTCAAGGCATACCGACACGAGCTCGACGGTGACGGGGTCGATCCCGACGCGCTGCTTGAAGAGACACACCGTCTCGCGCCGGAGGTCCGCCGCAGGAGCGAGCGCCTGTTCAACCGGTTCGTTACTGCGATCGCCCGGCTGGCGCCGGAGGGTGCGCGTGGCCGTTAAGACCAACGGTGCTGAGGTTGCGAGCGGCCTCCGCTTCGAGCGTATCCGCCAGGTGCGGGCGCACGAGTACGTGGCCGAGCAGATCCGCCGCCACATCGCGCTCCGGCTGATCAAACCAGGCGAGGCTTTGCCGGCCGAACGAGAGCTGGCGGGGATGTTCGGCGTCGGCCGCCCGACCATCCAGCACGCGCTGCGCCTGCTCGAGGCCACGGGCCTCGTCGAAGCCCGGCGCGGGCGGACCGGCGGCACCTTCATCACGCAGCGCGACCAGGACTCGCTCGCTGCAGACGACTTGATCGTTCGCGTCATGCGGCAGCGCAAGGAGCTCGAAGACCTGCTGCTCTACCGCCGCCTGATCGAGCCGGCCGTGGCGCGGGTCGCCGCCGGGACACGCCGCAGCGCCGACCTGGCCGCGATGCGCCGCGCCATCCGCGGCATGACCGCGGCAACGAGCGAGCCCGAGTACATGCAGCACGACACGGACTTCCACATCGCTGTGGCGCAGGCCACCGGCAACTCCTTCTTGATTCGCGCGATCGAAGAGATCCGGATGCGGCTGAACGACGCGATGACGCTTCTGCCCGAGTCTGATGCCTGGCACAAACGGATATCGGGCGAGCATGGCGAGCTGCTCGAAACGATCGAGCGCGCCGACTCAGAGGGAGCCGAAACCGTGATGCAGGAGCACGTGGCCAACAGCGAGCAAAGTCTTCGCGCAGTCCTCGCCGCTATCCGGCGGCGCGGTGTCTGGAAGTAGCGGAGGGGTTGGTGCAAGCAACTGTCCGCGCTGACGAGACCAGCGTCTTTCCGCGATTCCTGGATCTCGCCTATCCGAATATCGAGCGAGGCGAAGGAGTCTGGCTCGAAACAAGCGACGGCCAGCGGATCCTCGATGCGTCCTCGGGCGGCGCCATGGTGGCGTGCCTAGGCCACGGAGTGAGTGAGATCGCAGAGGCGGCGGCCCGGCAAGCCGAGCAGATTGCGTACTTCTACAACCACCACTTCACGAACAGGCCGCAGGAGGAGCTGGCGGACCGCGTGATCGGGCTGATCCCCGAGATGGCTCGGGTCAAGTTCGCCTCCGGCGGCTCGGAGGCTAACGAGACAGCCGTCCGTCTTGCACGTACCTATCACTTCGATCGCGGACACCGCCAGCGGTGGCGTGTAATCTCGCCGGCGCAGGCGTACCACGGATCGACACTCGGCACGCTCGCGCTCAGCGGCCGCAGACGCTCGCTGCAGCATCCGTACGCCGAGTACATGCCGGCATATCTGCACATCCCGCCGTCGACGCCGCGCCTCGATCCAACCGGAGAGAAAGCACTCGAAGAGCTCGATCGGGCGCTGAAAGAGGCCGGCCCGGACACTGTGTCGGCATTCTTCTGCGAACCCATCAGCGCCGCTGCGCTGCCCGCTTACTCCCCACCCGACCGTTTCTGGCACGGGCTCGCCGAGCGCCGCGAGAAGTACGGCTTCGTCGTGTGCTTCGACGAGATCGTGACCGGCATGGGCCGCGTCGGCAGCTGGCTGGCTGCGCACCAGATCCCGTTCGAGCCCGACATCGTGACCATCGGCAAAGGGCTCGGCGCGGGTTACACGCCGCTGGCGGCCGTCCTGTGTCGCGAGCACGTTTACGACGCCCTGGCCGAAGGTTCAGCGGAGTTCGACCTGGGCCACACGTGGGATGGGGCGCCGCTGCCGTGCGCCGTTGGCCTTGCGGTGCTCGATTACATCGAGCGGCACAAGCTGGTTGATCGCGTGCGCGAGCGCGGACCAGAGCTGAAGGCTCAGCTCGCTGCTGCGTTGAAGGAATCCAACATGGTCGGCGAGGTGCGCGGGCGCGGATTCCTGCTCGGCATCTCGCTGGTCGATCCGCGGGACGGCAAGTCATTCCTGCCGCACGAGCTCGACGCGGCCACCCTGGTCGACGACATCGCCTTCGAGCGCGGTCTGCTCGTCAGCTCGACACATTCCACGCCCGATGGCTTCGCCGGCGATGAGGTGCTGCTAGCGCCTGCATACACGAGCACAGATGACGAGCTCGAGGAGATGGTCGAGCGGTTCAGCGACACACTAGAGGCGGTCGAGAATGCGGTGAAGAAGAAGCTGTGAGCGCGATCGACGCCACATCGAAGGCGGAGCGCCGCATGAAGTCCGATCCCGTTCCAAACACAGGGGGCGGCGAGTTCATCCTGCTCGGCATTCCCGACGTCAACGGCTCCATCCGCGGCAAGGCGCTGAGGCCCGCCGCATTCGAGTCTGCTGTTCGCCACGGCACGGTGATGACCGACCTGCTGCTCGCTCTCGACCCCACCGACACGCCTATCAGCGAGTACACGAAATTCGGCATCCGATCGGGAGCCGGCGACCTGCTGGTGCGGCCTGAGGTGAGCACGCTTCACGAGCTGACCTGGAGGCCTGGCTGGAAGGTCTGTCTGGCGACGCCGAGCTGGCCCGACGGCACGCATTGCGAGCTCGCCACGCGCGAGGTCCTGCGACGAGCTCTCGCCGGCCTGTCCGAGCTCGGCTTTGAGGCTGTCGCCGCGGTCGAGTACGAGCTTCGATTGTGGGATGCCGATTCGAGACCACTTTCGAGCGGGCTCAGCTACAGCCTTGGCGAGCTGGGTGGATTCAATGGCTTCATTCACGCCCTGGTGCCGGCGCTGGATGCGCTGGGTGTCGAGCTCTCGGCAGTGCATACCGAGGCCGGCCCAGGGCTGCTGGAGCTGAACCTCGGAGCACGGCCTGCCCTGCGAGCCGCCGACGACGCCGCGCTGACCAAGATGGCGGTCAAGGACCTGGCAACCAGCATGGGCTTGAAGGCGAGCTTCCTCGCCAAGACACACCCGGGCGAGGAGGGATCGAGCGGCCACGTCCATCTCTCGTGTTGGCGCGATGGCGCGAACGCCTTTCGCGGCACCGACGGCAAGGCGCTGCCGGCCGCATTCCGATCGGCAATCGCCGGCGTGCTCGAGCATCTGTCCGCAGCCTCGCTGCTTCTCAACCCGACCATCAACTCGTACAAGCGCCTTGTTCCGGGCTGGTTCGCCCCCGTGAACGCAAGCTGGGGCATCGAGAACCGCTCGTGCGCAGTGAGGGCGATCATGCGCAAGGACCATCCCGAGCTGTGCCGGCTCGAGTGCCGCCGCCCGGGCGCCGACGCCAACCCGTACCTGGCCATCGCGGCCGTTGCGGCGTCCGCCGCCGACGGCATCAAGCGCAAGCTCAATCCGCCTGACGCGGTCGAAGGCGATGCCTATTCGCGCGCCGAGCTGTCCGAGCTGCCAGGAACGCTCGAGAGCGCCATCCGAGCGTTCGAGTCAGACGCGATCCTCCGCGAGGCGCTGGACGAACGATTCAGCGACTACTACGTGACCTCACGCGCTTGGGAGGTCAAGGCGTTCCGCGAAACGGTGACCGACTGGGAGCGAGACCGCTACATGAGGAGCGTGTAGAGATGATCGCCGAAGACAAGTCGACGTCGGTCGAGAGGGTGCTGTCCGAGTGGAGAAAAGGAGGCATACGCAACGTCCGCTTCGAGCTGCCCGACATGCACGGAACGAGCCGCACGAAGATCGTTCCGATCGAACACGCGGCCCACTATTCGGTGGACGGCTTGAACATGTATGGCGGCGTCGCGGTGCTCGACAGCCGCTCGGACGTGGTGCCAGGCACCCTCTACAACGAAGAGGTCGCCTACGCCGATCAACTGCTCCATCCGGATCCTTCGACAGCCGCCATCGTGCCGTGGCTCGAAGCGACGGGTCGCTTCATCTGCGACGCCAGCTGGGCCGACGGCAAACCGCTTGCAGCCTCCCCGCGCCACGTTTTCGCACGCGTGCTCGAACGCAGCCGCCAGCTCGGTTACGAGCCCGTAATGGGGATGGAGTCCGAGTTCTACCTGCTCGATCCCGAAACCCACAAGCCGCTGTTCAGCGGCTACCACATCTTCAACGTGGTCCGAAACACATGGGTGCCCGCGATCGAGCGGATCGTGAGCCAGATGCGCGACTACGGCATCGACATCATCACGGCCAACTGCGAGTACGCGGGCTCGCAATGGGAGATCAACTATGCACCGGGCCGTGGCATGGCGGGACCCGACCTCGCCTTCAGCTTCAAGAACGGTGTTAAAGAGATCGCGCGCAAGGAAGGACTGCTCGCGTCCTTTATGTCCAAGCCATTTCCGGACTCGGCCGGCAGCGGCGCACACACCCACATGAGCCTGGTTCGCATCGACGGGGGCAAGAATGCGATGTCCGAGGACGGGGCTGAGGCCGGCCTGTCGAAGGTCGGACGCCAGTTCATCGCAGGCCAGCTGCGTCACGCCGCCTCGATCTACACACTGCTGGCGCCCACCATCAACTGCTTGAAGCGCCGCCGCCGCCACACATTCAGTCCCACCAACGTCTCCTGGGGGCCTGAGGATCGCTCAGCATTCGTCCGGGTCAAGGGAGGCTCAGCCGAGAGCCGTCACATCGAGAACCGCGCGCCGTCGGGCTTGTCGAACCCTTACCTGGTAGGAGCGGCGCTGCTGGCGAGCGGATTGCTCGGGATCGAGGACAAGCTCGAGCTCGAACCCGCCGCGCATCCGCCGGCCGAAGAGGACGAATCGAAACAAAAATTGCCAACCACTCTCGAGGAGTCGCTGTCGAATCTCGAGGGTGACGAGCGCATCACCAAGCTGCTGGGGGAGGAGTTCGTGAAGGCGTACACCGTCATGCGCCGCTACGAGCTGCAGCGATTCGCGGATCACGTGACGGATTGGGAGCTCCAGGAATACCTGGAGATCTATTGATGGAAGACGTCATTCGGAAGTACACGGAGGGGACGCAACATGGCTGAAAAAACGGTCGACATAGGCGTCGAACCGCTCGCGCAGGCGGAGGCGGACATCTTCGATGTCTCGCAGCGGACCGACGTTCCACAACTTCGGAAGGGCGCCGTAGGCCTCGCCGGCGTGCTCTTCTTGACCGTGACCGGCTCGGCGCCGATCTCGGCCATGCTGTTCAACACTCCAATCGCCGTTGGCTTCGGCAACGGGCTCGGAACGCCGGCCGCCTTCATGTTCGCGACCGTTGTCCTCACGATCTTCTCGGTCGGGTACGTGGCGATGTCGCGCAAGGTGACCACAGCGGGTGGCTTCTACTCGTACATCAGCCACGGCCTTGGGCGAGAGCTCGGCCTCGGCAGCGGATTCGCCGCCGTAGTCGCCTACTCGGTCTTCGAAGCATCCCTTGCCGGCGGTTTTGCGTACTTCCTCCAGCTGAAGCTGGCCGCGATCGGGCACGCCACCGGGTTGAACTGGCTCGGCTACATCCAGTGGCCATGGCTTGCCGGCTTCATGGTGGTGCTCATCTCGGTGATCACCTATTTCGACATCCGGCTTACGGCTCGGCTTCTCGGGATTTTCCTGATCGGCGAGATCCTGTTCCTGCTCATCTTCGACGCGGCGATGATCGTCCGTGGCGCAACGACGTCAACCGCCTTCACCCTCGACGCATTGAATCCGGTTAAGGCCTTCCAGGGTTTTTCGGCAGCGGGCAAGCTGGCCGCCGGGATCCCCGCCATCGGTTTGTTCTTCGCGTTCTGGTCGTGGGTCGGTTTCGAGATGGCTCCCAACTACGGCGAGGAGTCGCGCAATCCAAAGCGCATCGTGCCGATAGCCATGTACATCTCGGTCATCGGTCTGGGCGTTTTCTACACCTTGACCAGCTGGGCTCCGCTTGCCGGCTACAACACGCTGACCGACGCCATCGGACAGGCGCAGAACAATGCCGGTTCGTACTACCTCGGCCCGGCGCAGCAGTACATCGGCCTGGGTGTTGACCAGGCGCTGAGCATCCTGATCATCACCGGCTCGTTCGCATGCGGAATGGCGTTCCACAACACGGCCTGCCGCTACTTCTACTCGCTGGGTCGTGAGAAGGTGCTCCCAGCCGCGCTTGGCACCACCCACCCTCGCTACAAGAGCCCGCACATCGCTTCAATCACCCAAACGGTAATCGCGGCGGTGATCATCGTGCTGTTCGCGATCTTTGCCGGACGCGACAACCCCACCCAGCAGGCCTATTTGGACCTTTACGGTCTGATGGCGATCATGGGCGTGATCGTGATCCTCGCCGTGCAGGCGCTGGTCTCGGTTGCGATCCTCCTCTACTTCTGGCAGCACCACGGTACCGACGTCCACTGGTGGAGCACCGTTCTGGCGCCGATCATCTCCTTTGTCGGCCAGGCCGCGGTGTTGTACTTGCTGTTTGCGAATATCGACTTCATCGGAGGCGGCCTGCAATTTGCGCGGTGGCTGGGCCCGATCGACCTCGTGATCTTCGGCCTTGGCATCGTGCTGGCTTTCTACCTCAGGAACAGTCAACCTGTGAAGTACAAGACACTTGGACGCCTCATCCACGAAAACCTCTAGATCGACGAAGGCTGCCGGCGGGGCTCCTGCCGGCAGCACCCTCCTCTCGGCCCTGCGCTGGGCCGACCGCTGGGTTTGCCTGGCCGGCGCGAGCTGCTGCGTCAGCCGCTCGCTGAGCGCGACCGACGTCGCGCCGAGAAGAAAAGCCGGCTCCTGACGGAAATCCCGCCTACCCGAGCGTATAGAGGGTAGGAATGGCCGCTCCACCCGCCGCTATGACCCTCGTCCGAGAAGCCCAGAGCGGCGACGATGTGGCCTTCGAGATCCTGCTGAACCCGCTGCTGGAGCCCGGCTATCGGTTGGCCTGCGGCATGCTGCACGACCCGTCCGCTGCGGAGGATGCCGTCCAGGAGGCTGCGGTGAAGGCGTGGCGCAAGCTGAAGCAGCTTCGCGAGGGCACCGACATGAAGCCGTGGTTTCTCGGCATCGTTGCCAACGAGTGCCGCTCGGCCAAACGCTCCAGGTGGTGGTCGGTCGCGAAGTCTGTGCCCCCGGAACGCACGACGGCGGAGCCTGCAGACGCCGTCTTGGCGGGACTCGAGCTGCGCCGTGCGCTGCTGGCAATGGAGGACGGGAAACGTCTCGTTCTCGTTCTCCATTGGTATCTCGATCTACGGCTCGAAGAGATTGCGGCCATCGCGGGGTTGAGCGTTCACGCGGCAGAAAGCCGGCTGCAGCGCGGCATTCACGAGCTGAGACAACGCCTGGAGGGTCAACGTGGTTAGCGAACGTGATCTGAAGTCGCAATTCCGGAGCGCGCTCGAAGAGGTGACGCCGCCGGCGCCGTGGCTAAAAGCTGCGGTCGCAAACGAACTCAAGAAGCGACGCCAGGCGGGTTTGAGACCGGCGCCGAATCCTCGGCTTGTCACCTCCTTCGCGGCGGCGCTCCTAGCGATTGTGCTCATCGCCTCGCTCGTGATTGGTCTGCGGCTTTGGCCGTTCGGCCCACAACCGGCGCACCCGGGAATCAGGGTCCTGACGATCGGGGAATACCAGGCCGTCACCAAGGCGGACGGGTCGAGATTTCTCACCACCAGCGAATTCATGTGCAACTCGTTCGACGACACCACATGCCTGCCAAAGGTGGCGCTTGCGGATGCCGCGACTCAGCACTGGCTGGACGATCTCAGTCACTCTCAGGCGCCGGCGAGGTTCGCCGTCCTGGACGATGTGATCCGCCGCAACCTCGCCCGCGTCCTCGCGGTAAGCAAGACGTTTGTCATCGCATTCAAGGCAAAGGACTCCAAGGGCACCGGGGCGGCCTCGACAGACATCTCAAATGTGATCCTGGCGCTCGAGGGCCTGTATGGCGACATCACGCTGTCGAGTCAGGGGACGCTTGCCACTTACACCGCATTCGTCAAGGCCGATGCTGCGGCGCTGACCGCGGCTCACTTGTCTTGCGTATCTGGTCAAGCGCCATCGTGTGCCGACGACATTGCGAGCGTGAAACGGAAAGTCGAGGCATTCGAGGGCAACCTCGTCCGCTTCTACGCGCCAGACTCGCTGGCTGCGAAGGATTCGCTTCTCCGGGCTGATCTTGTGGCGGCGGATAGGGCGATTGCGCTGATAGAGTCCGCGCTGCCGGCCGGCAATCAATCTGGAGTTGACGCCGGCCTGGTGGCATTGCGACAGGCCGTGGCACAGACCACAGTCGACGCCGCCAGCATCACGGGATAGGAGCCGGCAGACTCGCCACCGTCACAATTGGTCATTGTGGGGATAGTTGGCTGACCTGAAGCTCGGTGTGTTCGTGCCTCAGGGCTGGCGGATGGACCTCGCGGACGTGCCCGACCCAATCGAAAAGTTCGAGACCATGAGCCGCTGCGCGATCGAAGCGGAACGCGCTGGGTTCGACGCGATCTGGGTGTACGACCACCTCCACACGGTCCCCACTCCCCAGCTCGAGACCACCTTCGAGTGCTGGACATCAATGGCCGCCCTGGCGCGTGATACGAGCACGATCCGCATCGGCCAGATGGTCACCTGCAACGGCTACCGGCCGCCATCGCTTCTCGCCAAGATGGCGAGCTGCGTCGACGTCATGAGCCACGGCCGCTTGATCCTCGGTATCGGCGCGGGCTGGTACCAGCACGAGTACGAGGCGTACGGATACGAGTATCCCGAGACCCCAGAAAGGCTGCGGATGCTGCGCGAGGCGCTGCAGGTAATCAAAGCGATGTGGACCCAGGACCACGCGCAGTTTGACGGCCGCTACTACCACCTTCGCGGCGCCATCAATGAACCGAAGCCGGTGCAGAAACCGCATCCGCCGATTTGGATTGGAGGCGCTGGCGAGAAAGTCACTCTGAAGCTGGTCGCGCAGTACGGCGACGCCTGCAACTTCAACGCCGACGTGCAGACGGTTCGCCACAAGCTGGATGTCCTGCGCGAACACTGCGCCGCGGTCGGCCGCGATTACGACTCGGTGCTGAAGACGATCGAGTTCTATCCGATCCTCGGCGACAAGCGCGAGGTTGATCGTGTGGTCTCAGACACCGCGCGGCGCGCCGGCCAGGACGAGGGTTTTATCCGCTCGTGGTATCCGTGGTTTGGCGACGCGGATCACATCGCGCGGGGCATCCAGGAGTACGTCGAGTCAGGGATCGAGTACGTCATCGTCAACCTCCCGAACGCGTTCGAGGGCGGCGTGATCAGCCGCTTCGCCGAGGAGGTCTTCCCGCGCCTGGGACTGAGCGCGGCCTCAAAAACCGCTTAGGCGGCCACGGTCGAGTCCAGCGTCCTCAGCAAAATTCCCTGCGGCAGCAGCCCGATGAAACCGTCACGCAAGGCGCAGAGCACTTGATTCTCGATCTGAACGCCTCGCGTCGCCTGGTGCGACATGGTGACGACCCGATTCGCGCGCCGTACCCGGCGGCGTTCATAGAGCGCGAACGCCTCAGCCACGCCGGCGGCGCCCTTGAAGCTCTCCCCCAAAGCAACCGCGTCCTCGAGCGCCTGGCACGCGCCCTGGCCCTGGTTGGGCGTCATCGGATGGGCGGCGTCGCCGACCAGCGTTACGCGGCCCGCGCTCCAGTGCTTGACCGGGGGCCGGTCGTACATGTCGTTGCGAAGAATCGCGCCCGGGTCTGTCGCCTCGATCACGCCTCTCACCAGCTGGGGCCAGGCGCCGAATCGTCGAAGCAAATCGTCTTTATGACCGCCCGGCCCGGGCTTCTCTCCTCTGGGCTCTTTGGTCACGCCTCCCCAATAGATCTGGTCGTCGGGGATGTGGAATGCGAGGAACTCCGCACCGCGACCAAACCAATTGATCCCGTGGCCGGCCGGCAGCGCCAGCCCATCGCTCTTCACGATACCGCGCCAGACCGTCGATCCCAGGTACACGGGGTCGCCATCTCCAAGGAGGCGCCGGCGCACGCCGGAACGCAGCCCTTCCGCGCCGACGAGCACGTCGCCCGATACCACGGAGCCGTCAGTCAGCCGGACCCGAACGTCGGTTTCGTCTTGCTCGAAATCAGACACCTCCGCAGCGAGGTGGAGTCCCTCTTTACCGAAGTTCGCAGCCAGCCCAGCGTGGAGAGCCCTGCGATGCACGAAGGCGACGTCTGAACCGTAGCGTTCGGAAATCGTGTGCATGGGATATTCGAGAATCGACCGGCCATGCCAGGTGCTCAGAAGAATCCGGCTGACCTTCAATGCATGGATCTCCACGCCAAGCGAATGCAGAGATCGGGTGCCGTTCGGCCAGATCATCAATCCGGCACCGACCTCACTCAGCTCGCTCGACCGCTCGAAAACCTCGACATCGAGGCCAGCGTGACGGAGCGCGATCGCGGTTGCGAGGCCGCCGATCCCGCCGCCCGCCACGAGCGCCCTCAACGAGGTTTGGCTTCGGTGTCGAGCTCGGCCGCTCTCAGCAGGTGCTCTTGCAGGAAGGCGAGGATCCGCCCATTGGAAATGACCTGGTTCGCGAGCTTCACGACACCGTGTCCCTCGTCATCGAACACGATCATCTCGGCGTTCGGCGCTTTCTCGGCGATCTGCTCCGACTCATGAAGCGGAACCCTCGGATCATTTCTCCCGTGGATGATCAGGAGCGGAGCAGTGATCGTATGCGCGCGATGGATCGGGCTGATCTCACGAAGAAACTCTGACTCCGCGCCCTCGGGGTCGCCGTACTCGCGCTTGCGGATGACGCCGCGCCACGGGGGCATGTTCTTGAAAAACGTATGCCAGTCCGCGATGCCGACGATGTCCACTCCTGCATCCCACAGATCGGGGTCCTCGACGAGGACCGCGAGGGTCATGAAGCCGCCATAGGATCCGCCCATCGCCGCGGTTTTCGTCGCCGCACCGGTCCGCCTCAAATCGCGAGCCGCCTCGCAGCCATCCCTGACTGCGTCCCACCTCAGCGTTCGGTCATCAAGGCTCTGGAAGCGAAAACCGTAGCCGGTGGAACCGCGGACGTTCGGCCGGAGAACGTTGACACCGATGCCGTTCATGAGATGGACGATCGGAGCGAACTCGCCCCGGCTCTGTCCCTCGGGCCCACCGTGGAACTGGACCACCGCGGGCCGCGGGCTCCCGTCGACTCGGTACAGCAAACCATGAATCTCGAGGCCATCGAAGGTCCGATAAGTGGTTTCGGTCGGCTTGACCAGGTCTCTGAACCACGCGTCATCGCTGACCTGGGTCCAGCGGCGATTCGACGGCCATTCGTAAATCTCGGCTGGATGCGTCGGATGCTCCCAGCTCGCGAACACCGAAGCGCCGTCGTGACTCCAGCCGAGGTGGTAGCGGGCATCCCCGGTGATGTCGGACAGGACGACCCCCTCCTCCCAGCCCAGGGGGTCCATCGTGGTGCCGGTCGCCAAATCGACGATGCGCACCTCGTCATAGATGCCTTGGTTCACAACCACCGCCGCGCGCCGGCGAGCGGGATCCAGTGCGTAGCCCTCGACGTCGTGATCCTCGTCGATCAGCCAGCGTCTGACCACATCCGGTCGCTCAGGATCGACCTCGGCCAGGCCCATGAAGTCGCGATCGCCTGCGTCGGTGATCATGAGCATCCCGCTCTCGGTCCAGCTGATCTCGTTGACGCGGCGTGCCTCGGGCAGAAGCCTGGTCAGCGCGCCGCCGCGCTCGAGGATGTAGGCCTCTGTCCAGGCACCGAATATCTTGATGACCGCAGCCCGCGTCCCCTCCGGGCTCCAGTCCTCCCAATCCCAGAAGTCGCCAGGAGTCGCCCACACCTCGAGGTTGCCGGTCGCCAGGTCGAGCTCGCCAAGGCTTACGTCGGGCCCGCCGCCAGCATTCCAGCCGAGGCCGACGCGCCTGCGGTCGGGGTGCAGCGTGATGCTCTGGTGCATGGCTTTCGAGTCACTGGTCAGTGCCCGCAGCCCACCGCTGGGCTTGACCATGCTGAGCTGCCAGATTTCGCTGCCGCCGTCGTCGTGGCGAACCAGCAGGCCCAGATCAGTCCACACCTCGGGCAGCGTTCTGTCCCCCGAATCGGCGATCGTCCGCGCCCCGCCTCCTGGACGGTCGAGATAGAGGGTCTTCTGGTGGCCCTCCTGGTTGGAGGCAAACGCCAGGCCGCCCTCCGGCCCTGGCAGCGGCCGGGTGGCCCGGGTGACCTGGAGGAGCTGCGTGAGCTGCGGCTTGATCGCCAAGGCACCATCACGGTACTGCGTCGAGGTCGGCGAGTCTTACTTAACGCCGGCTGAGAATCAACGACTAGGGAGTTCCAGCACCTCCGTGGCTGGCATGAGCCCCGCCGACAACTGGCAGTGGTAGCCGCGACGGCCACCGGCGGATGCAGCCGCGCAAGGCAAGGGTTTCAATGCCGCGGCCGCGGCCGCGAGAAACGCCTGGGTCGAGGCCGCGCCGCCGGACGCCCTGGCTAGCTGATCTCCAGGTGCAGGTCGACAGCGGGCGCGCCGTGCTGCTTGCCGACGACGATCATCGCCGCGCCCTCGGCCGGGCCGATGGTCATGGTCGTCGAGTTGTTCAAGAGGTTCTGGTTTCCGCCGAGCCTGCCCTCCGTGTAGCTCGGCAGTGCAGCGACGGCCTTGGCCTTGGCTCCAATCGAAGCGGCCAGCGTGACGTTGCTCTGGGTGAATGGAATTCTGACCGACACCCCGACACCGACGCCTGCGTTGAACAGGCTCAAGACGATTCCAACTGTGAGCACGAGGAAGAATCCGCTAAAACCGCAGCCACAGCCTCGATTGCGATAGCGATAGCGCGTCCGCTCGCCAGCCGGCTCGTCGACCATCGAGAACCAACCATAACTGTTGCCTGAAATCGGCTGGCACTCGTCCTGATCGGTGTAGTGCTTTAGTACCAGTGACCGACCGGTCCCGCACGCGGGATGATTTTTTGACGGTCCTTTCTACGGGTGCACGACGACACTCGGAGCGTTGGTCTAAAGGGTGGGAGGTTTCGGTTTCGTGGAAATGAGCGTCGGGCATACGTGCGTGGCGTAATCACACGATTTCGGCCAGCGTCGCAAACCGAGCAGTTCGAAGCCGGGCCTGTCCGCAGGTCGAAGTACGGCCTTCGGTTGCTGATGGTCTGGGTTGGTCTCCTGGCCGCAGCACAGATCGCCGACCTCATCACCACCGAGGTGGACCGTGCCCAGGGAGGGATCGAGTCGAACCAGGTCGCCGCCTTCGTCCTCACGGTGGGAGGCGCAGGGCTGTTCCTCGTGCTCAAGCTCATTGTGGTTGCGGGCATGGCGGTGGCCGTACTCGTGGCGATCAGCTATCGGCAGAAGCACCCCGGCGAGCGGGCGGAGCTGTGTTTGGACTTCCTCGCCCGGACTCTGCAAGGCTCCGTCGTACTGCTGACGTTCGTTGATCTTGGCAATGCTCGCGTGTTCATGCAGATCATCGCGGCGACGGCCGGCGCCACCTAAAAAACGCCCACTGTCCACGCGCGATTTCTGCTTGTCGCAAGGCCTTTCTGAGCATAAATAACTGATCGATCGCTTCTTCGAAGCGGTCATTGGAGAGGCCGCTGTTGGAAAGCCCAGCGGAGTCAATCGGAAATGAACACGTTCACTATCGAACTGTTCGGCGCGGTCGTCGCTACCCTCACAGCAGTCGGTGCGCTAGTGGTCCTGATCAGGTCTGTGATCGTGATCGGGCCGGCGCAGGTCGGTCTGGTCATCAAGCGGGTCTCATCCTGGCATAACACCACCGACACTCCCCTCGCGTTCGAGGGCGAGGCGGGATATCAGGCAGACCTGCTCATGCCGGGCATTCGGTTCAAGCTCTGGCCGAAGTACACGGTCGCCAAATACCCGTGGGTTCAGGTACCGGCAGGTGAAATCGGGGTC
>VBHX01000153.1 GCA_005879945.1 Chloroflexota bacterium
CTGTGCGCTGCGCCTGAGGGAGCGCGTCGATGTGCGATGCGATGGCCTCGTGCACATTCGTTGGCAGGACCACAGCATCCTGTGTCGCGGCCAGCTCCTCGAGGAAGAGCGGGTTTCCCCCGGCCATCTCGACGAGCGATGGAACGTTCTCGGGCGGCGCCAGGGGGCGGACCAGCGCTTCAGAATCGTCCGCTGACAGAGGCTCGAGGACGATCTTCGTGTGTTCCAGCCGACCGGCGTCGAGGGCGGGTTGCTTCTCGTCCAGCTCCGGTCTCGCGGTGATCAGGAACGCTGCCGGAACGTCTCGAAGCTGATCGCAGAGATAGTTCAGGAGCTCGAGCTGGCTGGCGTCGCTCAGATGCAGGTCTTCAAACGTGAAAAGCGTCGCGCCCTCCTCGGATACGGCTTCGATCAATCGCCGTACTGCGTAGAAAAGAGGCTGGCGCATCTCAACGGGCTCGTCGATGCCGAGCCCGATGAGGAGGGAAACGAAGCGGACGATGTCGGCAACCTCCTCAGGAGGAAACAGAGCCGCCAACATCTCTGCAACCTTGGCCCTCGCCGCCTGCGGCACATCCGATTCCAGCACTCCCGCCAGCTCCTTGATGTGCTCTACAGAAGCCTGATAGCCAGCCTGCTCTGAGTATGGGAGGCACCTGCCGCGCATCGTTCTGCCGCCGGCGGCGTCAACGGCTTTGAGGAACTCGATCGTCAAACGCGACTTGCCGATGCCTGCCGGTCCGATCACTGTCATAACGTGCGGCCGGCGCTCCCTGCGTGCCTTCTCGAACAGGTCTCGAAGCAACTTCAGCTCAGCGTCGCGCCCCACCATCGGAGCCAGCGCGCTCTGCCCCGCCGCGGGTGCGATCGCAAGCCAGGCATCGAGCGGAACCCCCTTGCCCTTGGCCTTGATCGCGGGCATCGCCTCGTACTCGATCACGCGCTGCGTGGCCGCATGCGTTCGCGCCCCGACCACAACCCGGTTCGCGGGAGCCGCGGCCTGAAGACGCGCCGCTGTGTTCAGCACGTCGCCGGTCGCGAGCATCTCGCCGCGCTCATGCGCCCCGCCGAGCGTCACCACAGCCTCGCCGGTGCTGATCGCCAGACGCACGGACAACCGAAAGGTGGGGTCGGCGGCGTTCAGGTCGCGGACGGCTTCAATAATGTCGAGGCCGCACCGTACCGCTCTCTCTGCGTCGTCGCCATGCGATGTCGGAGCGCCGAATATCGCAAGGACCGCGTCGCCGATGAACTTTTCGATCGTGCCGCCGTAACGCTTGATCTGTTCCAGCACCGGTCTGTGATACCGACGCAGAAAATCGCGCACGTCCTCGGGATCCGCCCCATCGGCTCGAGCCGTGGAGCCGACGACATCGATGAAGAGCGCCGATACGAGCTTGCGTTCCTCGCCTTCCGATGTGGTCCTGACGAGCTCCGCACCGCAATTGGAGCAGAACCGCGCAAGCTCCGAATTTTCGTACCCGCACCGAGGGCAGGACACATGCGCGAGTTTAGTCGGCCGACGCTCGAGTTGTTCCTGGACCTGCGCACCACTATTGATGAGCTCGGAGCGCCCAGATTAGTGAGCGTTTCCTGTAAATCAGGGGTGAGGCTCGGGCCACGTGGGGCACCCGGTTCGAAAATCGCAGGCCTATGAGCTTGAGGATGCACCTGGCCAGGACCGTGAGGCCCCGGCTTCAAGTTCGGAACCTCCCACCATTCCTGATTCCTTCTGGGGTCAAATGCCCCATTGCCATCCACGGCTAATTGGTGTAAGTGAATTTGACACAGGCAAGCGTCCATTTCTGGAGGTGGAGAGCATGGCTGGAGTTCATGGCGCCCGCAGGCAAAGGAGGTCACTCCTGCTTCGTTGGATACTCGTCTGTAGTCTCGCTCTGGCACTGTCTGTGCAGGCTGCTGTGCCTGTTGGGGCTAGTGGAGTGAACATCAGTGGTGGCGGCTCGACGGAAACCATGACGCGATTTGCGCTGGGGATTCACGACGGAAGGGGCCATTTCGAGTGCCTCATGCCTGCATTAATGACCGTGGAGGCAACGGTCACGTCGGCCAGCGTGACCGGGACCGGTAGAGCCACGTTTTCAGGTACGGCCGTCATCACTCTCGCCAAAGGCAATCCTTTCGGGCTGCCTGCGGGGCCGTCACCATTCGGGAGAGTGCCGTTCACTGCGTCGGTTGTCGCCGGCGGACCGGGGATCGGGTTCGAAGATCTCAATTTCCCCACTTTCACCCCCCCGATGGACTTCCCGGGTACGGTCGAACATGGCCACATCGGTATCGGATCCTGATTGTCAGTGACAAAGGAGGCGTGATGAGAAAGGTACGCAAGGGAAGTAGCGTCCACATGGACCGCAGAAATTTCATCAAGACCGCCGGAGCCGGAGCTCTGGGCGTTGCGTCGCTATCTTGGCTCGCTGCAGCCAAGGATGTGTTCGCCGCCAGCGGCAACCAACATGTGTATGTCTTCGTCTCGTTCAGTCAGGTGCCGGCGGCAATCAACGGCGTGCTGCATCGGGTAGGGATGCAGGGCGCAGGGACATTCGATCCTGCCGCCCGTTGGGTCAAAGGTGGCGGTAGCTTCGTGCATTTCGACCAGAACGCTTCGCTTCCGAAGCCTTTAATCGCCACCGGCTTTTGGGAGCCGACGGCTTTTGTTTCGTATGACACCCGAGGCCTGGGCAGCTACGGCACGATCCAACCGGGAATTCTGACCATGAAAATCGACTTGCAGCCCATTGGAGGTGCCGTGCATCACGACGTAACCCTCGAGCTGGTCTGCAACGTGGGCGCCGTCCCCCTCCTGACCGGCGAAGAAGAGGGATGGAACATGGAGGTCCCCGGCTTCGCGACATTCCATCCGCTCAATCCCCCGCTTGGTATCACGCACCTCAGCATCGGCGGCGTCGCGATCGATCGAGGAGCCTGATCGCGTAAAGAGGCGCACCGCCCCCGTTTGGGGCGAGATACGGCGACGGCCGTGATCACGCGGCGTCAGTTCCTCGCCAGAACGGCCGCGGGAGGGGCGCTCATGCTCCTCCCGCAACTTTCGCCCGCTCCAAAGGCGGCGCTGCTGACGGCCGCCGAGGCGGTGGCCAGAACCGGCGACAGCATCGTTCTTGCGCTGGAATCAGGCAGCGCTACAGGGCGTTCGCGATTCCAAAGCTCGGCAAGCCAATGGTCGCCCGCGCTCTCGCCATCCTTCACACGTGCGCCTACGAAGCCTGGGCCGCCTACGACTACCGTGCAATTGGCACTGGTCTCGGGCATGCTCTGCGCCGCCGGCCTCGAGAGAGGACCGTGGCCAACACGAGCGCAGGGATAGCTTGATGGCAGAGCTTGGGTCTCCAGCCCCCGCATGAGACTAGGTCACCGCCTGACTCGATCACGAAGTATGTCCCGTCTTCGATTAGCGTGCGGTCAACGCTGGGGATACAGCGAATGGACGAGGCTGTCTGCTCAGCGTTGTATGTGAGGGGGAACAAGTCGCGAGTCGAAGCCTTCATCAAAGCGTCAATGGCGTTCGCCTCCTCGGGAACCGCCAGACGGAGTTTCGGGGCGACGGCGGTCGGTCCGCTTTACAGGTTGGGGATCAGTCTATTCGGCACTTGCGTCTAGTCAAGGCGCCCCTAGGCTCCTCCTCCAAGAAGGGCTACGAGATCTGATGATCGGTCAGAAGTTCCATGTTGAGAACTTTCAAGAACCGCATGACTGGGCGGAGCTCCGGTCGATTCCCGACATGACACCCTGTTCGCTTCTTCCAGCCCGTGCGGAAGCTCGCGTCCTCTTCATATGTGGTGGCGGTGGCCGATAGGGTCGATGCCATCCATGACGCGGGCTTATCGAGATCAATCCCGACAAGTTGAATCGCCTGGGGCGATTCACGACCGATTCGAAATGGACTCCAAGGGCTGCGATCCGCATTTGCTTTCAAGAACCGGTGACCTTTCGACCGCCGCTGCCTCGCGGAGCGACACAAGTGCCAGAGTGGCGGTTATGCTGCTCGCGGATAACAGCGGCGCGCCAGTGTCGCTCACTCTCCAACGGTCAGCGGGAGGGGATATGTCTGAAGCCAACAAAGAACTTGTCAGACGGCATTTCGACCAAATCTTCAACCGCAAGAATTTCGACGCCTGCGACGAACTCATTGCTGAGGATTACGTGGAGCACGCACTCGCGCCCTTCGGTGACAGCGAACCAGGCCGGGTAAATGGTCCGCAGCACATGCGCGCGGTCGCGGAGTGGTTGCTCGCGCAGTTTCCGGACGGCCGCATGACGATAGAAGCCATAGCGTCCGAAGGCGAGATCGTCGCCGTACGTGTACTTGGAGAGGGCACCAACCTCGGCAAGCTGAACGGGGTGGTGCCGCCTACTGGCAAGCGCTTCTCAGCCCGTCAAAGTCACTGGTTCAGAGTTGAGAACGGGAAGTTGGCGGAGCACTGGGCTACACGTGATGACCTGACGGCAATGCTGCAGCTTGGCGTGGTTCCGCGCCCAGGACCGCCCCTATGGATACGACCGCTTCTGTGGGCACGGCGCCGGACCAGGAGCTGAGCCCTTTCAATCGGAGACGATGACTACGCCACCATGGCACTGCCGACGGTACGTTGGAGAATGTCGCCCAGACAGAATGGAGTCCAGCAACTGCGTGTGACCCTTGGTTTAACGTCCTTGCTCCCTCGGAAACCAAATCGGGGTCGGGCGCTGATCGGATTGTGTACCCGAGGGTGCTCGGGTCCATTCGAAGGGTCGGTCCGAAGGGAGTCGAACCCCTCTTCAGTCGATAGGGCCTCGACCACTATGTTGGTCTGATCTGGACCGTCGCCGGATCACAGCCGGATCACGCATTACCGGAAACGGGCGGATACGAGAGGTCACTGGAGGACATCACGGCGGCGGCAAACAAGTTCAGAAGGACACCCTGGGAGCCGCGAGGCTACGCGAGGTCACGCGAGGACACGCCGCGACGGCGGTTCGGGATCGTGAGGCCTCGGGCTCAAAATCACGGACCCCCAACCATCAATGAGGAGATCGCGGTCCCCATAAGTCCTTACTACGTAGCCGCGCTTTGCGCCTTGAGCGTCATTACGACGGCTGCAAGAGCCACGCATACGAGAACTACGTGCACGATGATTATCCAGGCCGGAACAGTTACGCCAGGTGCCGCTTCGTTTGAGAAGAAGAGGGTCCCCAACAACTCGAACAACGACAGGACACCGATGAGGACCGGCCCTCCTCGGCCCCCGCGCCGTATCCAGAAGAACCCTACGAGCCAAAGCGCCGCCAGGACGAGCGTCACTACCGGTTCCCTGACGATGAACGAGTGAAGGCCAATCTCGATTGCGACCACCACTGAAATGACCTGAAGGAACGTCCGCCACTTGCTCGACGGAGAGCGACTGGACGAGGACGATGCCTGACTAGCCATTGGTGGGTCCCCTATCAAAACCCGCCGTCGTGATCAGTATCGGCCTGTTCATGGTTCGCGCCTGCCGTTGACGAACTCGGCGGATCGGACCGAAGACTCCTCTGCCAGTGCCAGCAAGCCGTCGAAGCCGCGCTGCATGTATTTCGCACTCATGCGGAACAGGATCCGGCTGATTGCCCGCATGCGCAGAACCCAAGGCGCCCCGGCCCAGCGGGTGAGGTCCTCCGTGTAGGTCACGCGCGAGCCACCACCCTCGGGTGCAATCTCGTACCGGTGCACCAGGGTCATCAACCAGGGCCGGCTGCCGGGCTTCGCCTGGCGGCGGCCTTCTGTCACGAACTCGAACATCCGCGGACGAATTGCCTCCGTGACCACCGAGCGATCAGCCCAGCGGGCGACCTTGCCGTCCGAACCCGTGGTGAAGAACTCCGTCCCTACACCCGCCGGCCCAGGTGGCGCCGTCATTGTGAGCAGGCGGGTCGTCTCGAGTTGACGTCGGCCGGACCACTCGAGGTGGCTCTGAAGATCTGCGAGCAAGTCGTACACGACATCGGCCGGTGCTCGCGAGAACCCCTCGAATCGAAGCACCGGGTTGTCCCACGCGAAGCGAGCCGCGCCTCCGCCTTCCGTACTTGCCATTTGCCCAGCCTCCTGTTTTGATCCGAGGAGCCGAGCGTGGCAGTACCGAAGCTAATAAGGATCCGATGAAATACCGATTTTTTCGGGCGGTGCTGTCAGCTGGGCGGCACGTGCGCTGCAAGGTGACGTTGCGCGAAGGTCGCCGCCTCCGCTCGATTGCGCACCTGCAGCTTGCCGAAGATGTTGCCCACATGGCTGGCCACTGTCTTCGTACTGATATAGAGACGAGCGGCGATCTCGGCGTTGGTCAGCCCGTAACCAAGGAGACGAAGGACTTCCACCTCGCGCTTGGAAAGTTCGCCGAGGAGCTTGGGTCCGGTTCTGCCGGCAACCCCCAGTTCGCGTAGGAACCGAGCAGCCGCGTCCGCGTCTCGTGTGGCTCCCAGGCGTTCGAAGGCGTCGAGGGCCTGGCGGGCCTCTTCCACGGCGCGTTCTGGCTCGGCGGTCGCTACGGCCCGGGCAATGGCCAGATGCGTTTGGGCGCTCTTGTGCGGCATGCGGTGGCTCGTGAATATGCGAACCGCTCGTTCCAGGTATGCGGAGGCGTCGGCCGAACGCGTGACCGCCGCGACTGAACCCCTGGCCAGGTCGGCCTCTGCTTGTGCCCGGTCACGGCCGGATCGTTCGGCGATCTCGGAGAGCGTCTCGGCCGTCACCTGGGCCCCACTAAGGTCGCCCTGAGTGATCTGCACCTCGACCAACTGGGCCAGGAGGGGTACCGCCAGAAGCGTGTTTCTGCCGAGCTCATTCAGGCGGCGATGAAGCCGTGCGGCTGCCAGGGCAGTCTGACCTCGAGCCAGGTACACGGCCACCAGGGGCTGGACGGCCTCGGGCAGATCCTCGTAACCGCGCAGCAAGCCCTCAGCCTCCTCGAGCCGGCCCTGCATCACGCGGCGCGATGCCAGCCGAGTGGCCGGGTGAACGCAGCGAGAGTTCTGGTGGCTGGCCTGAAGCGCGCCGAGCGTGTCGACCAGCCATCTCTCGCCTTCCTGCCACTCGCCGGCCGCC
>VBHX01000114.1 GCA_005879945.1 Chloroflexota bacterium
GACCTTTGCCACATCCAGAGGGACCGTGCGCGCGGTCGACGGCGTGTCGCTCGAGCTGCGCGAGAGAACCGTCGTCGCTTTGCTGGGGGAGTCCGGATCCGGCAAGACCATGACCGGCCTGTCCATCATGCGCCTGATCCCTGATCCAGGAAGGATCGTCGGCGGCCATGTCTGGTTCGACCACAAGGACCTGGTCGGCCTGAGCGGGGACGCGATGCGAGAGGTTCGGGGATCCGGAATCGCGATGGTGTTTCAAAACCCGCGGGACCGCCTCGATCCCTCGCTGACGATCGAAGCTCAGCTAGCAGAGGTACTGACGCTGCACCGTGTGGTCGAGTCAAAGCGGGCTGCTCGCGCTCGCAGCATCGATCTGCTGCGAGAGGTGCAGATCTACCAACCCGAGCGGATCTTGAAGTCGCATCCGCATGAGCTGAGCGGCGGGTTGCTCCAGCGCGTGATGATCGCGATGGCATTGAGCGCGAACCCTGCTGTGCTCATCGCCGACGAACCCACGAGTTCGCTCGACGTGACCATCCAGTCCGAAATACTCGACCTCCTCGCCGGCCTGCAGCGCGCGTACGGCATGTGCGTACTGTTCATCACCCACGACATACAGGTCGCGCGCCAGGTCGCTGACGAGGTGGCGATCATGTACGGCGGCCACATCGTCGAGCGCGGCCGCGCGGACGAGGTACTCGACCGGCCGCTCCATCCATACACTCAGGCGCTTCTCGACTGTGTGCCGAGGTCGACCGATGGAACCGACCACCTGAACACGATCGCCGGCCAGCCGCTGAACCTCCGCCAGCTGCCCGCCGGATGCCGGTTCGCGCCGCGATGTCCGTACGTGCAGGACCGCTGCCTCCGGTCCGTGCCGCAGCTGCTCAGCGTCAGGGACCGGCAGGTTCGCTGCGTCCTTTACGAGGAGCAGCGTTGAACACGGGCGCGCGCGACGTGATCATCAGCGCGAGCAACCTCCAAAAGCGTTTTCCCGCGCCCTGGGGAAGCGGCGGCGCGCCAGTCAAGGCCGTCGACGGCGTCGACCTCGAGGTCGCCCGAGGGGAAACGCTGGGCCTGGTCGGCGAGTCGGGCAGCGGCAAGTCGACGCTAGGCCGGCTGCTGCTCAGGCTGCTCGAAGCCGACGCAGGGACGATTCGGTTCCAGAACCAAGACCTGACGAAGCTCTCGTCCCGCCGGCTTCGCCAGCTTCGGCCGCGCATGCAGATCGTTTTTCAGAATCCGTACAGCGCCCTCAACCCGAGGATGCGGGTGGACCGCATCATCGGCTTCAACATCCGCGCAGCAAGGCAGGCAGGCGTCGACCGCCGCGGTCGGGTTGCCGAGACGCTCAGCCTGGTCGGCCTTGACCGCGACATGCTTCGCCGATATCCGCATCAGCTGAGCGGGGGACAGGCTCAACGGGTGGGCATCGCCAGGGCGCTCGTCTCGGCGCCGTCTTTCCTTGTCGCCGATGAGCCAGTTTCGGCCCTCGACCTGTCGGTCCAAGCGGAGATCCTGAACCTGTTCGCCGACCTGCAGGATCGCCTGAACCTCGCGTGCATCTTCATCTCGCACAACCTCCAGGTGGTGCGCCATGTCGCGCACCGCGTCGCGGTCATGTACGAGGGCCGGATCGTCGAGCTTGGAACTCGCGAGGCCGTGTACGAAGACCCGCTTCATCCCTACCCACGCCTGCTGTTGTCCGCGATTCCCACCGGGACGCGCAGCGGCGACACCTCGGCCGCGCGCTCAGTCCGGCAGCGCCTCAAGCAAGAGATCAGGGAGCTCGGCGAGCAGGCCGCGCTCCACGAGGTCAGGCCGGGGCACTCAGTCGCTCTTCGCTCGACTCAGATCGAACAGCAGCGGTCACTCGCAGTCGGACAGGAATAAGGGAGGTCCAGCAGATGACAGGCACTATTCAACGCACCGCAACCGCGGACAAGCTCGCGAGGCTGGAACAGATCCTCGAGCGTCGCGACCTCGACTGTGCGGTGGTTTGCTCGTATCAGAACGTCTCCTACTTCGGCGGCACCTACCTCATGACCCAGCAGTCGTTGCCAGACCGGCTTGCCTTTCTGATCCTGCCGAGGGGCAAGACTCCTACGCTCCTCGTCTGCGCCATAGAGACCAGCATGGTCCGAGCCCAGACGGACATAGGGGACGTACGCGACTACGTCGAGTTCGTCGACAACCCGACCGAGGTGCTCGCGCGGGTCCTTCGCGACAGGGGCGTCGCCGGGTCCATAGGCATCGACGCGCGCCGGCTGCCGCTGGCTTCCGGCGACCTCCTGCGAGATACCCTTTCCGGCGCCGAGCTGGTCCCCATCGACGATGACATCGAGCTTGCTCAGGCGGTGAAGAGCCGATCGGAGATCGACACGCTCGAGGCGGGGGCACGGGCCACTCTTGCCGCCGCCGAAGAGACCGCCGCCGAGCTCAGGGCCGGCGCCACCGAACGCGAGTTCTCGACCATGGTGTTCCTCAAGCTGATGGAGCGAGGCGGGGCGCCTCTCTTCCTCGTTTTCGCATCAGGCGAGAAGACTATGCACGCCCACCCCGAATCGACTGATGCGAGGCTCGAGCCGGGCAAGCTATGGCGGATCGACTTCGGCGCCAGGTTCAACCAGGTGATCAATTCCGACCTAGCGCGCACCGGCGTCATCGGTAATCCCAGCCAGGAGCAGCGCGACACGCTCAAGGCCTTGCGCGCCACGCAAGACGCCGGTTTCAACGCCATCGAGCCGGGCCGTCCGGCGAAGGACATATTCAACGCTGTCAGCAACGAGTTCAAGAGGCAGGGCCTTCCTTTTGGGATGCCGCATGTCGGCCACGGCATGGGCATCGGCCTGCATGAGTTTCCGATGCTCGAGCCCGGGAACGACATCCGTCTCCAGGCGGGAATGGTGCTGAACGTCGAGCCCATGGTCGTGCTTCAGAACCGCAAGGAGGCCTATCACACAGAAGACCTCGCAGAGGTGACCGCGAGCGGCCCGCGACTCCTCACACCCCCTCAGCACGAGCTGCTGCAGGTGCGGGCTTGAGACCCGAAGACGTCGACGCAAATACCGTTCGCATGCTGGCCGAGGTCGCCGGCATCAAGCTGCCAGAGGAGGACGTGCAGCCGCTGGTTGGAGCGCTCCGAAACCACCTCAAGGGCATGGAGGCACTCGACCGCCTCGACCTGGAGGAGTTCGACCCCATCGTGACCTTCGACCCGAGGTGGAAATGAGCGAGCTCTGGTCGCTGACCCTTCGCCAGGCGTCTGACGGCCTAGTGCAGCGCATGTTCTCCGCGGTCGAGCTGCTCGACGCCACGCTGGAGCGCTTGCGCGCGACCGAGCCCGCGGTGCACGCGTACGTGAGGCTGATGGAGGATTCCGCGCGCGATCAGGCAGCCCGGGCAGATCGCGAGATCGCGGGTCGCCGGTGGCGCGGACCGCTGCACGGAATTCCTGTCGGCGTGAAGGACCTCTGCTACACGGCTGGGACGGCGACCGGGGCAGGGTCGAAAGTCATGGAGGGCTTCGTCCCGGAACACGACGCGACCGTGGTGACGCGGCTGAAAGAGGGCGGCGCCGTCATCGTCGGCAAGACAGTGACCCATGAGTTCGCGTACGGCCAGGACATCCCACCGACCCGAAATCCCTGGAACACGGAATGCTATCCGGGAGGATCCAGCGCGGGCTCTGGCGTCGCGGTCGCGGTGGGCTCAGCATTCGCTGCCGTCGGCACCGACACCGGAGGTTCGATCCGCGTCCCGGCTTCGGTCAACGGCGTCGTTGGCCTGAAGCCCACATATGGGCGCGTGAGCAGGTACGGCGTCTTCCCCATGAGTCCAACCTTGGACACCGTTGGTCCTCTCACGCGCACGGCTGAGGACTGCGCCCTAATGCTGGGAGTCATGGCGGGCTACGACGAGC
>VBHX01000115.1 GCA_005879945.1 Chloroflexota bacterium
GAGACCGTGTCGCGGGGGTATGGCGGGACGGCAGCAGGCTGAACGCCTGGATGACCAGGCACGTGGATGAGTCACCGAATCAGGCAGCCGCTGAGAAATCGAATCCTTGATGGAGGTCTGAATGTCGGCGATTGCGCGAGGCACTCTGGGCGCAGAGCCGACCAGCCTGCGCGCGCTCCTTTAGTCGGCCGTGCACGCCCCCTCCACATAAGAGACGCGCGAATCCGGTCGAGCTTGCGTCAGAAGCGCCAGCGCGTCGCTCCGTGTGGCTCGGCCGTGGCTACGCCGAAGGCGGTCGATGGCGTGACGACATATAGGTCCCGACGGAGCCGGGCCGGCGCTCGGCGCGCTGTACTCGGCGGTGATCGCGTCGTCGGTCGCGCTCGCCGGCAAATTCATCGGTGCCTCGTCGGGTCACCAAACGTGGTACTCGCCGCGTCGGAAGGTCGGACTTAGGATGCAGAGGACCAGGCTCGGCGTCGGGCCGGGCGGCCGTGTTCTTTTGGAGGGGGCCAAATGAGACGAGCCCGCGTCACCATGCTGGTAATCCTGGCCACCGTGGGCGCCCTGCTCGGCAGCTCCGCCCCCGCGAGCGCATCCGTCGCCACCGAGACCGGAACCATCGACGGCGCCAACTTCATCATCCAGGTCCCGTCCGACTGGAACGGCACCCTTGTCCTATACAGCCACGGCTACGTCGTGCCCGGCAACCCGCTGGTCGCGACCGATGCGGGTGACCCGGTGACCGGCAACTGGCTGCTGAGCAACCACTATGCCATCGCGGGATCGTCGTACAGCACGAACGGCTGGGCCGTCCAGCAAGCCTTCCATGACCAGATCGCGCTGCTCGACCATTTCAAGGGCGAGCACCCCGGGCTGGGCCGGACCATCGCCTGGGGCCACTCCCTGGGCGGCATGATCACCGCCGGCTTGATCCAACTCTTCCCCGATCGGTTCGCCGGGGCCATCCCGATGTGCGGCGTGGTCGCGGGCGGACCGGGCGTGTGGAACTCCGGCCTCGACGCGGAGTTCGTGTTCAAGACGTTGTTGGCGCCGGCCTCGGCGCTTCAGCTCGTGAACATCACCAACTTGGGCTTTGGGACCGGCAGCAACTTTCAGCTCGCCGAAGGCATCCTGGGCGCCGCCCAGGGCTCGGCGGCCGGCCGGGCGCGCGTCGCGCTTGTAGCCGCCCTCGCAGACACGCCGGGATGGTTCACGACGGGATCGCCTCAGCCGGCCGCAACCGACTACGCGGCACGCGAGATGAACCAGTTCCTGTGGGACGCGCAGGTCGACTTCCCCTTCCTCTTTGCCCTCCGCGCGGAGCTCGAGGCAAGGGCCGGCGGCAACCCGTCCTGGAACACCGATGTCAACTACCGCGAGCTGCTCGCGCGCAGTATCAACAGGGACGAGGTCGAGGCACTCTACATGCAGGCCGGCATGAGCGTCGACGCGGACCTCAACACCCTGGCCGCGGCGCCGCGCGTAAGCGCCAATGCTGACGCGCTCAAGTACCTTGAGAAGTACATCGTCTACAACGGTGAGATCGAATCACCCGTGCTGACAATGCACACCATCGGGGATGGACTCGTGCTGCCGCAAGATGAGCAGGCTTACGCCAGCGTCGTCCGATCTGAGGGCAATCAGGGTCTGCTCCGAGAGACCTTCGTCAGCCGAGCGGGCCACTGCGCCTTCACGCCGGGCGAGACGGTCGCCGCATTCGAGACGCTGGTCAGCCGCTTGCACACCGGTCACTGGGGCGACTCGTCGGTGTTCCTCCGCCCCTTCGACGCTCGGAACATCGAGGGCGGTGACGAGTGAAATGCGTCGCGTGGCGGTGGCGGTGTATGTTCGATTGAGTGACCGATAACCCGGAGACGGTGATCTCGTGGCGGGCCGTTCGTGCGCATTCGCCCGTGGTCGCGAGCGACGGAGTCGAGCTCGGCCATGTGACCGAGGTGGCGGCGCTGCCCGAAGAGGACATCTTCCACGGTGTCGTCTTCAGGCACCGCGTGCTCGGTCACGACGTGATGGCACCGGCCGATGCCGTCGACAAGATCACCGAGCGAGCCGTCTATCTGAAGTCGAGCAGCAACGACGCCGAGAAGTTCGAACGGTTCCACGAGATGCACGTACAGCGCCTTGGGCTGACCGGATTGTTCCGCTGGAAGCACCTCGGCTGGAAGGACTCCTCCGAGTAGTCGAGCGCGGTCAGGTCGAGGCCACCACCGCCGGGATCTCGTGCGGGAGCCAGAACCAGCGCAACTGCTCGAAGTCGGAGCTGAGCTGAAGGCGCTCAGGAGTTTTGCGCGGAGCAGCCAGGATTCTGCGGGCGTCCTCCAGGTAGCGCGGTAGCGCCGTCTCCGGTTCGAGATGGCGGTGCGCCGACCTCGGGATCTCGGTATCCGAGTACCTGATGTCACGCAGGCTGAGCGGCGGCTCGGGCGGTCCAGCGGCGTGGGTCCATAGTCCGCTCACCGCATCGAACCGGTACTCAGGCAGCAGCCGCCAGCCGTCCGTCGCCACCAGGTCGACGGCGGCGAGGATGAACTCGAATACCGCCTCGGAGATGAAGTAGTTGAAGTTGACCCGGACCCAACCCGGCTTGATCCCCTCGCATCCGTGCGCGATCTCCCGCTCGAACTCGTGCGACTTCTCCAGGTCGATGCCAAGCAGGCGATGGCCGTACGGACCGGCACAGGAGCAGCCGCCGCGCGACTGAATCCCGAAGAGGTCGTTGAGCAGCGCGACCA
Organism: Chloroflexota bacterium; assembly: GCA_005879945.1. Lineage (GTDB taxonomy): Bacteria > Chloroflexota > Dormibacteria > Dormibacterales > Dormibacteraceae > UBA10449. The sequence continues at coordinate 2,754 of VBHX01000115.1, forward strand.
CGTAGTTGTGATGAAGGTAGCGACCTCGATGCTTGACCACGAACGAGACGATGGAAAGCCGGTCCAGGTCGGGATTGCCGAGGATCTCGAGGTTGGGGCCGTGCCGCCAGCGCTCGATCGCGCGGCGGATGAAGGATTCCTCGCGCCGCCGGATCTCGGCGGCGCCGACTGCCTCCTTGAGCTGGAACACCAGGCCCGCGCGTATCGAATCCACGATCGCCGGCGTGCCTCCCTCCTCGCGGTGCTCCACGTCGGTCAGATAGACATGCTCGGTTGGGTTCACGTAGGCGACCGTGCCGCCGCCGGGCACGCTCGGCACGCGGTTGGTGAACAGGTCGCGGCGCGCCGCGAGCACGCCTGGCGTTCCGGGGCCGCCGATGAACTTGTGAGGGGAGATGAAGACCGCGTCGAGGTATGGCTTGCCTGGGCCTGATGACGCCGAGCCCATCTTGATTTCCATGTAGGGCGCAGCGGCTGCGAAGTCCCAGAACGAGAGCGCGCTGTGGCTGTGGAGCAGAACCGAGATCGCGCGCCAGTCGCTGATGATCCCGGTCACGTTGGAGGCGGCCGAGAAGCTGCCGATCTTGAGCGCGCGGTCCTGGTGGCGGACAAGCTCCTCTTTCAGCTGCTGCTGATCGATGTGGCCGTCATGGTCCTCATGGATCACGACCACCTCCGCTACCGACTCGCGCCAGGGAAGCTCGTTGGAGTGGTGCTCGTAGGGCCCGATGAAGACGACCGGCCGTTCTGCCGCAGGGATCATCGATGTGAGGTGATAACGGTCGTCCAGGTTTGCAGGTATGCGCAGGTTGAGGACGTCGACCATTCGGTTGATGGCTGCGGTTGAGCCCGAACCGCAGAAGATCACGGCGTGCTCCTGGCTCGCGCCGAGCGCAACGCGAATGATCTCCCTCGCCTCCTCGCGAAACCGGGTCGTCTGGAGGCCTGTGCCGGAGGACTCGGTGTGAGTGTTGGCGTATAGCGGCAGCGCGACCTCGCGGATGAAGTCCTCGATGAAAGTGAGGGCGCGGCCAGACGCGGTGTAGTCGGCGTAGGTCACGCGGCGCGGGCCGAAGGGGCCCATCACCGCCTCGTCCTCGCCGATCACCGAGGAGCGGATCCTCTCGATCAGGTCCAACTTGGCCACTCTGCCGCTCACATTAGTTGAGGAATGACCCGAACGCTATGCTGCGGCCCGTGAGCGAAGCCAGACATGATCGGCGACGATACCCGCGGGTTGGGGCGCCGGTCTTCTACCGGCCTGCCGGCCTCGGCTTCCTCCACCACCGTTACAACACGAGAGACATCAGCCTCGGCGGCATGCGTGTCTTCTCAGACGAGATCCTCGCCGTCAACAGCCGGCTCGAGCTCGATGTCATGCTGCCCGACGACTCGCTGGTTCGCTGCTGGGCCACGGTCGTCTGGACCGAGGACCTGCAGCCGGACGCGGGGGCGAGATTCGAGATCGGGTTGAGGTTCACCGACATGGCCGAACCTGACATCCAGAGGATCGCTTCCGTCCTCGGCCCGTCGAGTTAGCCCATATTGACGGGCGCTGATAGGATGGGGAGATGATTCGCAAGGCGGCCCTTGCGTCTCCGTTGGCCGTTGCTGTCGCTGTAGCGCTTCACGCCACAGGGCTCGCAGCCTTCGATCCCTACGCAAGCGGCGCACTTGGCTACGACTTTTCATATCCGCAATGCGGTGCGGCGGCGCCACAGGCGAGCTTTGGCATCGTCGGGGTCAACGGCGGGTACCCGTTCACGTACTACAACAGCTGTCTCGCCGCCGAGTACGCGGCAGCCGGAAAAACGGGTAACGCGGCTCTTTACGTCAACACTGGATATGACCCGTCCTACACCGCGATCGACGGCCGCCACACGACGCAGGACTGCGCGAACGCTTCACAGTCGATAACCGGCACACCGGCACAACAGGCAGCATGGGCGGTCGGCTGCAGCGAGGCTCAGCGCGACACCGCATTCGCTTCAGGCCAATCGGCGACATCGCCCACAGCGTGGTGGCTGGACGTCGAGACAGCAAACAGCTGGTCCTCCAGCGACCTCAGTCTCAATCGCTACGCCATTCAAGGCATCGTGGCGACAATGAGGAAAGTCACCACAGTGCCGATAGGCGTGTATTCGACGTCATATCAGTGGGGAGTGATCACCGGCGGTTATCAAGCTCCTGTGGATGCGAATTGGGTGGCATCTGGCCAGACGAACTTGAAGCGAGCCAAGCGGGACTGCACGGCGAGTGGATTCACCGGAGCGAAAGTCTGGCTCGTCCAGTACATATCGACGTACGATCGCGACTACGTCTGTTAGTTACCCGCA
>VBHX01000178.1 GCA_005879945.1 Chloroflexota bacterium
GGGAGGAACCGCGGTCACGAATGTTGGAGCGTCGGGCGGGGCGGCGATTCCGGGCGCCTGCGTATACGGGAGCTCGGACTCCAACAAGCCCGCCACTGTATTTGTTTACGGGCAGGCTTTCGCGGACGCCACCGCCGCAGGCTCGTCGTCACCTGAACAGATTGCCGCGGCAATGAACGCTGGGCTGTCCGTTTCGAACGCCAAGCCGGTCAGCGGAATCGGCGACAAGGCGATCGAGTACACCGCAGCCGGCGGCCAAGGCAATGGTCTTGTGATCGTGGTGTTCAAAGCGAATGTCGTCTTCTTGATCTACGTGATGCCATCCCCGGACCCGAAAGCCCTGGAGACTCTCGCCGCGACCGCAACGACGCGCCTGTCAGCGGCATAGCCCAACCGCTAATCGCAGCGCGCCGGCGACTGTGTGGAATCCGGTCGCATATACCGGCAACGGCCAGGGTTGCGGCGACCAAGGTCTGCAAACGGTAAGTGCTTGTGTGGAGTCGCTCGTCGATCCGCGACATGCTCTAGAAATTGTCTGTCAACGTGGGCGGTGATGGATTCGAACCAACGGCCTCCTCGGTGTAAGCGAGGCGCTCTAGCCAACTGAGCTAACCGCCCGTTTGCGGATGGTTAGTCTACCCAGCCGCGAGCACGTTCAAGGCCGAATTCAGCTGGGCGTCCTTCGCGTATCCCAGCGACGGCTGCAGCACGTCGAACTCGAGAGTCGCGCTCGCCAGCGGCACCGTGACATCGGGCGTCAGGCCCTTGTGGTCGATCGTCTGGCCGTTGGGCAGGTACCAGCGCTTCACGGTCAAGTGGACGTCCGCCCCGTCGCTCAGTGGAAAGTCCTGCTGGACCGAGCCCTTGCCGAACGTCAGCGTCCCCACCAGCTTCGCCCGGTGGTGCACCTGCAGCGAGCCGGCAACAATCTCCGCCGACGACGCACTGTTCGCGTTGACCAGCACCACCAGCGGCACCGAGGTAGCCAGGTGCTCCCCGCTCACGTCATGCCGCTCCACATGGCCGCTCCGATCGCGCAGCTCGAACGTCTCGCCGCTCGCGACGAACTGGCTGATCACATGGTCGGCCTCTGATATGAACCCGCCCGGATCCTCCCGCAGGTCGAGCACCATGCCCTTCGCGCCAGGCAGTCCTGAGCTCAGCGCCGTGTGGAAGTCGTCCGTCGTCGTCGTGGTGAACTGGTAGATGCGCACATACAAAATGTGATCCGCGATCGTCGTCGACCGAACTGAAGGAACCTGGATCTCAGCGCGCGTGATCGTGACTGTCAACGTCTGGCTGCCACGCTGTACAGTGATCGACACCTTGGACCCGTCCGGGCCCTGGATCTGCGTTGACGCCTGGTCCGCCGTAACCCCCTTCATGTCCTTGTCGCCCACCTTCAGGATCTGATCGCCCGGCTGCAGTCCTGCCGATGGGGCCGGCGTCCCCGGCACCGTGCCCGTGATCACCGGGTAGGAGCTGGTGAACGTCAGGTAGATGCCGATGCCTGAGTAATGACCCGTGTAGACCTGTTGCAACTTCTTGTACTGGTCGGGGTCGTAATACGCAGAAAATGGATCGCCGAGGCTGCTGATGAGGCCCTGCACTGTCCCATGTGACAGCTTCTTCGGGTCCACATTCGCGTCCACGTAGTCGGCCTGGATGACGCGGATCGCCTGCTGCAGCTCGGTAGTGTCGATGCGCCCGCTCGAGTGGTGCGCAAAGTAAGGGATGACGTCCGGGTACGCTTGGTCAGCGTAAACGCCGACGCCGATACCAAATACGAGGGTGAGCACGCCCACAACGAAGACGGCAACGCCCCATTGGGCGCGCGTTTGCATGTCAGCAGCCTAGCGAAGTCACGACCGCGGAAATGTCAGAGCAGAGCTAGCAGCCGAGCCAGATACAGGGATTCCTGTAGTTGTTGTTGGTGCGCACCTCGAAGTGCAGGTGCGGACCAGTAGACCAGCCGGTGGAACCTTCGTAACCGATCAGGTCGCCGCGGGCGATGATCTGCCCGCTCTGCACGTTGGCGAAGCCTGCCAGGTGCCCATAGTGGGTCGAGTAGCCGTTGCCATGGAAGATGATGATGTAGTTTCCGTAGCCCGTGCTCCACGGGTACAGGTAGATGATGCCCGTGTCCGCCGCCACGACCGCGGAATGGTACGGCCCCGCGATGTCGATTCCGGTGTGGATGCGATGCGGGTATGGACAGCTCGCGTCGTAGGGCTCCAGGTAGAGAGTTGAGCATCCGAATCCCTGTGTGATGCAGCTGAACCCACACGCAGGCAGAGGCCACGCGAACACACCGTTTCCGCCACCCGCCGCTTTGGCGGCAGCATCGTATTTCTGCTGCAGCTGTGCGACCTGCGCGTCGATCAGTGCACGCTGCGCCTGTATCTCCGCGTATCGGTCATGGAGCTGCGTTTCGAGCTGCTGCGCGTAAGCGATGGCCTGCTTCTGTTTGTTGACGTTCGTTTCAAAGTCTGCCTCGGTCGCGAGCTGCTGCTTGAGAAGCACGCCTTCCTGATTCTTCTGAATGCCAAGGTCGGCGTTGGTCTGATCGAATTGCGCGCGCTGCGTCCCGAGCTCATCGAGGAGCTTGCGGTCCGCGGCCGCGACCTGCTGCGCCCCGATCATGCGATTCATCAGGTCGTTGAACGTATTCGCCGTCAAGACCAGCTCCACGTAGTTCACGGAACCGTGGTCGTCCACATAGCGCAAGCGCTGGTTGAGGAGCGCGTCACGCACGCTCATGCCGGCATGGAGTCGCGTCAGGCTGGCCTCAGTGAACCGAATCTTGCGATCGAGCTCATCGATCGCGGCTTGCGTCTGCGCAATGAGGTTCTTCTGCGCTTCGATCTGCGCATTGAGGGTCTTGATCAAAGAGTAGGTCGCATCGATCTGGTCCTGGATCGATCCGATCTTCCACTGGATGTACTGCAACTGCTGCTCGTTGTTGACCTGCTGCCCGATGCCCTGGTTGTACGCGAGGCACGCCTGGTAGACGGCCGGCGGGTCGCCCGGGTAGCAGTAGATCGCCGACGCCGTTTGCACCGACAGCGGCGTCCATACCGCCAGCGCCGTCAGGAAACCAACAACAAGCCTTCGTCTCATAGCTGGCTAAACCTTCACGTACCGCCGCACGCCGATGTAGCTGCCCACGGCGCCGAGGAGGGCGCCGCCCAGCAGCAGGTCGCGTGCGAGGCTCGCGATGAAGCTCGGGTCATACGAAAGCGGGATGAACGCGATGTCGGACTTGAACTGTGCCACCACCGGGGGGTACGCGATGACCAGAAGCGAGAGGGCTATGGAAGCCGCGATGAGCCCGGTCATCACGCCCTCGATCACAAAGGGGCCCCGAACGAACCACTCCGTGGCTCCCACCAACTTCATAACTTCGATCTCCTTGCGACGGTGGTATACGGCCGTGCGGATCGTATTCATCACGATCACAACTGAGACAACCACAAGGATCGCCAGCAGGCCGACGCCCGCCAGGCCCAGCCATTGTGACAGTTGGAGCATGCGGTTGACAAAATCTCCCTGGTAATTGGTGGGGTTGGTTGGATCGACCCCCGACCACTGCCGCGCGGCCGCGTCGATCCCGGCCACATCGGCGAGCGCCTTGACCTTGACCTCGAGCTTCGCGTCCAGCGGGTTGGCGTCGAGCTGCTGCACGAGGGCCGCGTTGTTGGGATCAGCCTGGAAGTTCGCGAGCGCCTGCTCTTTCGTGATGAATCGGACGGCCGCCACGCGAGGATCGGTCGAGAGCTGCTGCTGGTATGCGTAGACGGCTGACAGCGGAGTGCCGTCCGCGACGTTGATGGAGATGACGCTCACCTTCTCGCGAAATCCATCGAGCACCTGCGAAAGCGCGTGCCCGACCAGCAGGTTGACGCCGGCAAGAATCAGGATGAGCGTGATCGACAGAACCGCGGCCATGCTGACCGCCAGGTTCCGCCAGAAGCTCTGCCAGGCGCTACTGAGCGCGAATCTGAGGTTTCGAAACATCATCATGGTAGCGGCCAGAACGATCGTCTCGGGCAATCTGCCCAGCATCGATCGCAACCACGCGGCGGCGGAGTAGATCCACGATCTCACGGTTGTGTGTCGCCATCACAACGGTGGCGCCCCGCGCATTGATACGCAGAAACAGCTGCATGATCTCCCACGCTGTGGCTGGGTCGAGGTTGCCCGTGGGCTCGTCCGCGATGATCATTCGCGGCGCGTGCACCAGCGCTCGCGCGATCGCGACGCGCTGCTGCTCGCCACCCGACAGGTTCGCGGGATACGTCTGTTCCTTGCCCGCCAGACCGACCGTGTCGAGTGCCTCCGCGGCGCGCGACTGCACCAGTCGGTCCGGCTCGCCGAGCACCCGCAGCGCGAACGCGACGTTCTCGTAGACCGTGAGGTTCGGCAGCAGCTTGAAGTCCTGGAAGACCAGGCCGATCTTGCGACGGTAGTAAGGCAGCTTGCGCCGCTTCATGCGGCCGAGCTCGACGCCATCGACGAAGATCTTGCCTTTGGTCGGCTTCTCCTCCCTGATGAGGAGGCGGACCATCGTCGACTTGCCCGCGCCAGATGGCCCGACAAGGAAGAGGAAGTCGCCCTCGGGGACCACGAGATTGATGTCGCGAAGCGCCTCGGTGCCGGTTGGGTATGTCTTCCAGACGTGCTGGAAGCTCATTACCGGCCGGCTGTCGAAGTCCGGTGTCAAAACCATGTGCTGGAACTCTTGCTGTGACGTTTGGCGCCGGCGGGCGCACCTGGCTAGGTCGCGGGCAGTATACCTCATGCCCCCGGATGCTCCAAGACCCAGCCCTTGAGCTCAAACAGCTATAAAACGGACTCGCTGGACGTTGCTTGCGCCAGAGGTTGGCCGGGCGGCTTGAGGCTAGTTCCGGGAGCCGTTCCTGCCTTGGCTCAGCCGCCATCGGAGCCAGGCCTCGATGAAGGGGTCGAGGTCCCCATCAAGCACAGCCTGTGCGTTGCCGACCTCCAGACCCGTGCGCACGTCCTTGACCAGCGTGTAGGGCTGGAGAACGTAGTTTCGGATCTGGGAGCCGAACTCGGCCGGCATCACCTGGCCGCGAATCTGGTCCATCTGCTCGGCCGCCTCTTGCTGCTGGCGCTGGAAGAGGCGCGCCTTGAGCACCTTCATCGCCGTCTCGCGGTTCTTCATCTGCGAGCGCTCGTTCTGGCAGGTGACCACGATGCCGGTCGGCAGGTGCGTGATGCGAATCGCCGAGTCGGTCTTGTTGACGTGCTGGCCGCCGGCGCCGGTGGATCGGTATGTGTCGATGCGAAGGTCTCCGGGATTGATCATCACCGCGCTCTCGTCCGTGCTCTCCAGCTCGGGCATGACCTCGACGAGCGCGAACGACGTGTGACGCCGATGGTTCTGGTCGAAAGGCGAGATGCGCACGAGCCGGTGCACGCCGTGCTCGGAACGCAGCAGTCCATAGGCACGTGGTCCGCGAACGATGAACGTCACGCTCTTGAGCCCGGCCTCTTCTCCGGGTGATTGGTCGATGATCTCGACCTCGAATCGATGCCGCTCGGCCCACTTCAGGTACATGCGCATGAGCATCTCGACCCAGTCCTGAGCCTCCACCCCACCCTGGCCGACGGAGATCGTGACCACGGCGTTGTGATTCGCATATGGATCGGTGAAGAGCAGATCAAGCTCGCGCGAGCGCAGCTCGGCCGCGATCGCCGCCTCTTCTTCGGCGACCTGCTTGGTCAGCTCCGGGTCGCCAGACGCCAGTTGGTCGAGCTCGATCAGGTCGCGGGCGCGCTTCTCCAGCTGTTCCCAGGTTTTGATCAGCTCCCGGTTCTCAGCTGCTTCGCGCGCCAGCCCGCCGGCGCGGCGAGGGTCGTCCCAGACACCCGGCTGCGTTAGGAGCTGGTCGAGCTCCTCCGCGCGAGCCAGTTTCGCGGGCAGGTCAAAGGTGCTCCTTGAGCTCGAGAATCCGCTGCAGCAGCTCCTTGGGGCTCAGTTGAACGTCCATCTACACTCCTTCCCTCGTTGCCAGGTTGGCCCGGCTACGCCGGGCCAAATCGACACCAACGTGGCCAGGCGTCGTTCAGCGCGGGATCCTGATCCCGCGCTTCTATCAAAGGTGCTCCTTGAGCTCGAGAATCCGCTGCAGCAGCTCCTTGGGCCTCAGTTGAACGTCCATCTACCTTCCGTGGCACCTCTTGTATTTCTTGCCCGACCCGCACCAGCAGGGATCGTTGCGCCCCAGCTTAGCGGCCGGCGCCTCTCCACCGGCGCCAGCGGCCGCACCCACCGCGGCGGCCTGTCGACGCTTGGGGGCTCCATTTCGGCCAGGCGTGCCTGAGCCGTCCGGGTCGCCAGGTCCGCTTTCCTGCACCTGCCGAACCAGCGGCGCGGTTGGCGGTGGCGGCGCGTTGCGCTGCACCTGGACTCGGAAGATTCGGGCCACGATCGAGCCCTGGATGCGGTCGCGCAGCTCGTTGAACATCTCCAGGGCTTCGTTCTTGTACTCGACCAGCGGATCGCGCTGCCCGTAGGCGCGCAGCCCGACGCCTTCGCGGAAATGCTCCATCTGCGTGAGGTACTCCATCCACTGCCAGTCGATGGTGCGAAGCATCACGTCCTTCTCCACCAGCGGCATCAGGTCGGCGCCGATCTCTTCGACCTTCTTGTCGTAGGCGTCGGCGGCCGCGCCGTTCAGATGCTCGGCCAGCGCCTCGCGTCCGCGCTCCACGACGTCGTCGGGAATCTGATCGCCGGGCGCGATCGGGAGGTACGCCGACAGGTATTTGACGAGCCCTTCCATGTCCCAGTTCTCAGGATGCCGGCTCTCGCAGTGAACCTCGATGCCCTTGTCGACGATCTCCTTGACGTACTCGAGGATGTTGGTGCGAGCGTCGGCGCCCTCGAGGACCTTGCGGCGCTCCTCGTAAACGATCTGGCGCTGCTTGTTCATCACGTCGTCGTACTCGACCACGTGCTTGCGGGCATCGAAGTGCATGCCCTCGACCTTCTTCTGCGCGCTGGCGATGGAGCGAGCCACCCACGGATGCTCGATGGGCTCCACCTCGAGGCTCTCCATCAGCCGGCCGATGCGGTCGGCCGCGGGCCCGAAGATCTTCATCAGGTCGTCCTCGAGCGAGATGAAGAACCTGCTCGAGCCGGGGTCGCCCTGGCGGCCCGCTCGTCCGCGAAGCTGGTTGTCGATGCGCCGGCTCTCGTGGCGCTCAGTACCGATGATGTGCAGGCCGCCAACATCAGTCACGCCCGATCCGAGCACGATGTCTGTACCGCGCCCGGCCATGTTCGTGGCGATGGTTACCGCGGCCGGCTGGCCCGCCTCCGCGATGATGCCGGCCTCACGCTCATGCTGCTTGGCGTTGAGCACGTTGTGCTTGACTCCGCGCCGCTCGAGCATCTTCGCGAGCCGCTCCGATTTCTCGACCGAGACCGTGCCCACGAGCACCGGCCGCTTCTCTTTGTTCATCTCGACGATCTCATCGATGACGGCCTCGAACTTCGACTTCTCGGTCTTATAGATCACATCCGGATGGTCGTCGCGGATCATCCGCTGGTTGGTGGGGATGGGGACCACGTCGAGCTTGTAGATCTTGTGGAACTCCTCCGCCTCGGTCATCGCCGTACCGGTCATGCCCGCGAGCTTTTCGTACTGGCGGAAATAGTTCTGGACCGTGATCGTCGCGATGGTCTTCTGCTCCTGCTGGACCTTGACGCCCTCTTTGGCCTCAACGGCCTGATGCAGTCCATCCGACCAGCGGCGTCCCGGCATCGTGCGGCCGGTGAACTCGTCGACGATGATCACCTCGCCGTCCTTGACCAGGTAATCGCGGTCGCGAAGGAAGAGTGCCTTCGCCTTCAGGGCCTGGTTGATCTGGTGGGCCTCAATCACGTTTTCGAGGTCGTAGATGTTGCGGATGCTCGTCCAACGCTCCATCTTCGCGATGCCCTGCTCGGTCAGTGACGCCGACTTGTGCTTGAGGTCGACCTCGTAGTCCTCGTTCTCGACCAGCCGGCCCGCCCAACGCGCGTACTCGTAGTACTTCTCGGTCGATTCCTCGGATTGGCCCGAGATGATGTGCGGCGTTCGCGCCTCGTCGATGAGGATGGAGTCGACCTCGTCGACGATCGCGTAGTGCAGTGGTCGCTGGGCGCACTGGTTGAGGTCGAGCGCCATGTTGTCGCGCAGGTAGTCGAATGCCAGCTCGGAGTTGGTCGCGTAAGTGATGTCGGCCTGATACGACTCTTTCTTGGTCGCCGGCCGCAGGTGCTGCAGGCGGCTGTCGGGATGGGTCTCGTCGAGGAACTCGGGGTCGTAGATGAACGTGCCCGTGGTGCCGACGTTGACCCCGACGCTCAGCCCGAGGAGGTGATAGATCGGCCCCATCCACCCGGCGTCACGACGCGCCAGGTAATCGTTGACGGTGACCAGGTGGACGCCCCTGCCGGCAAGCGCGTTGAGGTACAGCGCCAGGCTGGCGACGAGGGTCTTGCCCTCGCCGGTCTTCATCTCGGCGATCTTGCCCTGGTGCAGGACGACGCCGCCGACGAGCTGCACGTCGAAATGCCTCAGGCCAATGGTCCGCCGGCTGGCCTCGCGGCAGATGGCAAACGCCTCGATGAGCAGTTCGTCGAGGTCGTGGCCGTCGGCGGCCCGCTTGCGCACCTCGTCCGACCTGGCCCGCAGGCCGGCGTCGTCGAGCGCCTTGAGCTCGTCCTCGAGCTCGTTGACGGCAGCCGCGATCGCCAGATGGCGCTTGACTTCCCGCTCGTTCGGGTCCAGGAGCTTGGTCAGGTTCAGCACTAGATCTAGGGTACCTGCTCCGATTTATTCCCTTGCCGGAATTGGGCTAATCGAGCTCCCCACACCTGCGACGCCCTGCGGGCGTGGCAGGAGCTCCCCCCATGGCGGGGAGCACATGGGACTCCCCGCGTGGCAGGGAGGAATCTCTTAGGGAATTACCGGTTCGATGATCGCCACCGACCCGTCGGCGCGTCTGAAAGCGATCTGGATCCCGCCCGAGAACTCGTCCAGGAACACGTGGAAGGCCTGGCCGTCCGACTCGAGCTCGGCGATTGCCTGCTCGATCGATTCCGGCATCAGCTTCATGCGTATCCGTTCAGGCTCGCTGGTGCGGGGCTGGGCGGTCTTGGCTCGGGCAGGAACCCTGAGCCGGGAAGTCTCCAGGTGGCGGTGGGTCCGTATCTCCTTGAGCTTCACCACCTGGCGGTCGATCTTGTCCAGAGCAAGATCCAGCGCCGACTGCGCGTCAACGCCGCGCTCGTGCGCCGATAGCACGGGCGTGCGGCGCCCGCTCACGTGGACATTGATGCGGCACACAATGGTCGCCAACCCGAATCGCTTGCGCTCTTCGGAGAAGTCCACCTCAGCGTCGGCCACCTTGCCGAAGTGACGCTCGAGGCGCGCCAGCTTGCGCTGGGCGTATTCCTTGAGCTCGGGCTTGAGGCCGTCCGTGCGGTCGTTCAGGACGACCTTCACAGCCTGAGTATACCGGCCGTCAGAAGCGTGTCTAGCGCTTCGCCGGCTTGTATCCAGGAGGCGGCGGGAAGAGCGCCGTGATCTCCTTCGGCAGCGGAATGCCCTGCGTGAAAATCCGGTCCAGGATCTTCGGCCGCAGGCCGGTGGGCTTGAACTCGGCGATCACCTTGCCGTCCGGGGTTGCGCCCTTCTGCTCGAGGATGAAGATGTCCTGCATCGTGATGATCTCCTGCTCCATGCCCACGATCTCGGTGATCGCGGTTACTTTGCGCGAGCCATCGCGAAGGCGGCTGAGCTGGACGATCAGATTGATCGCGCTCCCGATCTGCTGCCGGATGGCGCGCACCGGGAGGTCGACTCCGGCCATCAGGACCAGGGTCTCGAGGCGGGACAGCGCATCTCGCGCGGTGTTGGCATGGAGCGTGGTCATCGAGCCGTCGTGACCCGTGTTCATGGCCTGGAGCATGTCGAGGGCTTCGCCGCCACGGCACTCGCCGACGACGATTCGCTCGGGGCGCATACGCAGCGCGTTGATGACGAGTCGCTGGATGGTGATCTCGCCTTCGCCGTTGATGTCCTTGGGCCGCGTCTCCATTCGACACACGTGCTCCTGGTGGAGCTGGAGCTCGGCCGCGTCTTCGATGGTGACGATGCGATCCTCGACTGGGATGAAGCCTGAGAGCACGTTGAGGAACGTGGTCTTTCCGGTGCCGGTGCCGCCCGAGATGATGATGTTCGCCTTCGCGAGCACCGCCGCCTTCATGAAGCCGAAGCCCGCCTCGTTGCAGCTGCCGAACCGGATGAGGTCGTCGACCTGGTAGGGGTCGCGAGAGAACTTGCGGACGGTGAGCAGCGGGCCATTCAGCGCCAGCGGCCGGATGACTGCGTTGACACGAGATCCGTCGGCGAGACGCGCGTCGCAGAGCGGCGAGCGCTCATCGATGCGGCGGCCAACGGTGCGAACGATGAACTGGATGACGTTGAGCAGCTGGTCCTCGTCGACGAACTTGATGTTCGTGAGCACGACCTTGCCCGCCATTTCGACGTATACGTGGTCGCTGCCGTTGACCATGATTTCTGTTACACGGTCGTCGCGAATCAGGGGCTCGATCGGCCCCAGCTGCTGGTAATACTCATCGATATTGATCCCGGGGATCCGAACTGCCATTCGTCAGCCTCCCGCTGGTAAATACCGGACGCCGACCAACTATAAAGGTCGGGCCCATGACCTTTATACGGTTACGCGCGCCACTGCGGCCCCTATTACAGGTCCCGATCCGGCCGCTTTGAGGGCGGCTGCGCACGCTTCGAGCGTGGCGCCGGTCGTGGCGACGTCGTCGACGACCAGGATCGATCTGCCGCCAAGATCGGCTCCGTGCCAGGCGAAGGCGCCCCGAACGTTGTTCTGGCGCCACAGGCGGTCGTGGCCCACCTGGGGCGGTGTGGGCCTTGTACGGACGAGCCGGCCGGGCGGCTCGGTCAGCCCCATGCGGACCATCAGCTCGCGGACGAGCAGGGCGGATTGGTTGAATCCCCTGGTCCGTGCCCGCTCTGGATGAAGCGGGACCGCGACCGCCGCCGACGCGGCCAGGCCTTCGACCATGAGTCGCTCGGCGAGCAGAAGCGCGAGCGGACCCGCCAGGCGCCGCCAGCCCTTGTACTTCAATCGATGAATCGCGTGCTCGACCGGGCCCTCGTAGGCAACCGCGGAGCGTAAGCGGGTCAGGGAGCGCAAGCGGACGCGACACCCGCAGTCGGGGCGGGCGGACTCGACCTCCGCCCCACACCGCCGGCAGAGCGGCTCCTGGAGGCGCCTGATGCGTCCACGACACCGCTCGCAAAGCCACGTGCCGATGGCGAGGCAGCCGCCGCATCGCGGTGGCAGCAACAGGTCGGTGAGACGGGAGAGCACGGTGCTTCGAGGCTACCGGCCCGCGTCAAGCCCGCCTTTACAGAACGCCTAGATCAGCCGATAAGGATCTGATCGCCAGGCTGCAGGCCTAATTCCGCGGTCGACCCAGCCGGGAGCTCGATGACGCTCTGCGCGCCCCACACAAACCACACCACTCCCCACCACGGGGCCAGTCTCGAGTAGACCTTCTTCACGCGCTCCTTGCTGTCGAGGAACACGCAGTCGATTGCAAACCTCATGAAGATCATGGTCACGCTGCCACCCTCGCATGGGTTGATCCACATCCCGCGTCCTGGTGGAAGCGTGCGGCGGAACATGAGGCCGATGCCGCGGCCGAAAATGGTGCGGGGGACATCCAACTCTTCGGCCAGCACTTTGCCGGTGCGTTCATGGACCGCTCGGGGACCCGCCATCTGGATGGCGTAGCGTAGCGCCGGGGATGGAGTTCAACAGCGATGGAGTGCGCATTTTTTACGAACTTCACGGCCCGGAGACCGGGCCGCCCATGGTCCTGGTGCACGGATTCGCATCGGACTATCAGCTCAACTGGTTGGGCACTCGATGGCAGGAGACGCTCGTGGGGGCTGGATATCGCGTCATCGGCATCGACTGCCGCGGCCATGGTCGCAGCGACAAGCCGCACGACCCTGCCGCGTACGCCGTCGACGTGATGGCCGCCGACGTGCGCCGACTGCTCGATGAGCTGCATGTCGCATCGTCGGCGTACCTCGGTTACTCGATGGGCGCACGCATCGGGTTGCAGTCGGTACTGGATTTTCCAGATCGGCTGAATCGCGCGGCGCTTGGCGGACTGGGCGCGGGTGGCGCGGTCGAGGATGCGGAGCGGATCTCTCGCGCGCTTCGTGGCGGAGAGCCCGAGAGCGCATCCGCGGAGTCGTTCAAGAAATTCGCATCTGCCCGGACAATCAACGACCTGGATGCACTTGCTGCTTGCATGGAGGGACTCGGCCGCACATCAAAACTGGATGCAGACCGACTGTCGAGAATTCAGACGCCGATCCTGCTGGTGGTGGGAGAGCGCGACGACATTGCAGACGACGCTGCCGTCCTAGCGGATCGGATTCCAACCGCGCGGCTGGTCGTGATCCCGGGCCGCGACCACATGGGCACGGTGCCGGCTCGACAGTTCAAAGACGCGGTGGTGGAGTTCCTCGCCGAGGCGTAATCAGCCGGCGCGGTGGTGGTAGCGGATCCGGTGCTTCGTCCGCGTCACGGCGACAGTGGTCGGCACGATAGAGATCGTCCCGTCCGGCTCTAGCACCGCCAGCTGGACTTCCTTCATGTCCTTGATGCCGTGCTCGCGCATCGACATCTCGACCTCCTCCTTGTCGACCCCCTCGCGCTTCATCACATCGGCGAGATATTTCCCATCCTTGACGATCACCGCGGGCGCGGGCGTGAACAGCCGGTGGAACCGAGGCATGTTGTCGAACTTGCCGACGAGATAGTTGGTCCCGACCAGCGCGACGATCAGGACGATGCCCCCGACCACCGACGTGTCAGGTCCCGTGATCGCCGGCTGCAACGCGTTGGCGACCAGCAGGATGAACACCAGGTCGTACAGGGTGAACTGACCGACCTCGCGCTTGCCGAACAACCGCAGGGCGACGAGCAGCGCGACATAGATGACTACCGCACGGATCACCAGCTCCCATGGGGGGACCGTGAAGTTCAGCGCAGCTGGCGTGGGCGGCTTCCTCTACCTGGGTTTCATCAGGATCAGCACCGCTGGCCCGAGCAGGACGATCCACAACGTCGGGAAGATGCAGCCCACCATGGGCAGCAACATCTTCAGCGTCGCCTGCGCGGCCTTTTCCTGTGCTCGCTGTCGTCGCTTCCGCCTCATCTCGTCCGCCTGGATGCGCAGGATCTTGCCGATCCCGGTGCCGAACTGCTCCGACTGGATGACCGCCTGGATGAAGTTGTGCAGGTCCTCGACTCCGCTGCTCCGGCCCATCTCGTCCATCGCCTCGAGGCGCGGGCGGCCCAGGTTGACCTCGCGCAGGACCTTGGCGAACTCGTCAGACAGCGCGTTCCTGTACTTGTCGGTGACGCGGGCAAGCGCGGCATCGAAACCAAGGCCGGCGTCGACCGCGATGACGAGGAGGTCCATAGCGTCCGGTAGGCCTTTCTGGATCTCCGTTCGGCGCGCGTCCACCTTCTGCTTCAGCCAGAGCGTCGGCAGGTAGTAGCCGAGGATCGCGCCCACCGCGAGCGCGATCACGAGGTACGCGGTGCTTTGCAGGAGGAAGCCAAGCCCCAATCCGATCGCGGCAAAGACTGCCGCGCTCACGAAACGAACGGCGGCGAAGTCTGCGGGCGTAAGGTTGCCTGGCCTACCGGCCAGGTCGAGTCTGTTCTGCAAGTCCTGCCGCGCCTTCTGCGGCGTTGACCGCGACATGATCGTCCCCAGTCGCACGATCGCCGGCCTTAGGAACCGCTCGCTGAACGGCCTCTGCAGCTCGAGCTCCTCCATGGTCAGCGGCCGGGCCTCGCCACCGCCGTATACCTGAAGGCGCTGCTGAACCATGGCGGCAGTATTCGTCTGCGGGGTACGCGCAAGGCCAAGGAAGATGATGAAGATCCCGATGCCGACGGCCAATGCAAGAAGCGGAACCATCAGTTCATACCTCGATCGCGACCACGCGACGGATGATCAGGTTGCCGATGAAGATCATGAAGGCGCCGATGGCGATCAGCCCCCAGCCGATGAAGTTCTCGAACATCGGGCGGAAGTAGGTTGGCGTGACGAAGTACAGGAATGCAGCCAGCACGATGGGTAGGAACGTGATCAGCGTGCCGGAGGCGCGCGCCTGTGCGGTGAGCGTGGCGATCTCGCCCTTGATGCGCACGCGTTCGCGAATCGTGTAGGCGATGTTGTCCAGGATCTCGGCGAGGTTGCCACCTACCGTGCGGTGAATCGAGTACGCGGTCGCCACCAGGTCGAAGTCCGCGCTAGCGATGCGTTTGGTGATGTTCGACAGCGCTTCATCAGGCGATCCACCAAGGTTCATCTCGCGGACCGCACGTCCAAACTCTTCGGAGATAGGCGGCACCGCGTTCTTGGCCACCGTATCGATCGCCTGCGCGAACGAGTAGCCAGCCTTGAGGGCGTTCGATAGCAGCGTCAGCGTGTCGCCCAACTGCCCGTTGAAGGCCTTCAGGCGCCGGTTGACCCGGTACTTCACGTAGATGCCCGGCAACAGATACCCGACGATGCCGAGCGCGACGATCTGGATGACCCCGCCCGGGAACCCGAACCGGATCAACCCCACCAGCGCGAACAATGCGGTGCTGCCGAGCTGGATCATGAAGTACTCGGATGTGCGGAGCTTCAGGTCCGCACGGTTCAACTGCTCGGCGACCGACGGCTTGCCTTTCTTGACGTTGCCTCGGCCGACTCGATCGGCGGCCGGTTGGAAGATGCGGTTCATGGTGTCGCGAAAGCCGGTGGCCGGGGGAAGTGTCGTGGCTCCGGCCGTGGTCACCCCATACGCCGCCAGTCGCGCCTCGAAATCCTCTGAGCCACCTGCGGATCGCCGCATCTGGCTGAGTCCGACGAAGAGCAGGAACACGCCTGCGAATACGATGAGTGCGAGGATCGCGCCGATCGGCATCTGAGACCTCCTAGGGTTAGTACAGCTTATCCGGCGGGGGCTGGGGGGTGGGTGTAAATAGCGATTCCGGGACGTCCTCGCCCTCGGATTTGAAATGCTCCATGCGGATCGGCAGTAGGCCGGTCGCAGTGTGGTAACCGACGGCCTTGCCTTCGGAGTTGACGCCAATCTGGCGGAACAAGAAGAGCTCCTGATACTGGACCTCACCATCTTTGATCCCGGTGATCTCAGCCACGCTGACGATGCGGCGGACGCCGCCGCGAAGGCGAGACTGCTGAACGATCAGGTGGATGGCTGAGCCAATCGTCTCGCGAATGGCGCGCGAAGGCAGATCCTGCCCGGCTTGCAGCACCAGCGTTTCCAACCGGACCAGGCACTCCTTCGGGTTGTTGGCGTGAAGGGTGGACATCGAGCCATCATGGCCGGTGTTCATCGCCTGGAGCATGTCCAGCGCCTCGCCGCCGCGGCACTCACCGACGATGATGCGGTCGGGCCGCATACGCAGACAGCTCTTGACCAGCTCGCGGATGGGTACGGCGCCCTTGCCCTCGACGTTGGGGGGGCGTGACTCGAGCTGAATCCAATGCGGCTGCTGCAGCTGCAGTTCCGCTGCGTCCTCGCAGGTGATGAGGCGCTCGGTCTCCGGAATGAACGACGATAGGATGTTCAACAGCGTCGTCTTGCCGGAGCCGGTACCACCCGACACCAGAATGTTGAATCGCGCACGCACACACGAGCGCAGGAAGGTCATCACCTCCGGGCTCGATGAGCGGAAGCGGTTGACGACGTCTGCCGGTCCCCACTTTTCCTTCGCGAACTTCCTGATCGTCAGGCACGGGCCTTTGAGCGCGATGGGTGGAATCACGACGTTGACACGGGAGCCGTCCTTCAGGCGCGCGTCACAAATCGGCGTCGATTCATCAACGCGGCGCCCGACCAGGCTCACGATGCGGTCGATCACCTGCCGCATCTGCCGTTCGGATTCGAAGGTCACCGCCGACAGGGTCGGCTCGCCGCTTTTCTCGACGTAGATCTGCTTCGGGTGGTTGGCCATGATTTCGGTGATGCTCGGGTCCGCGAGCAGCGCCTCCAGCGGACCGAGTCCGAGGACGTCGTCGAGGACCGAGTCGACAAGCCGTTCCTTGTCAGCCTTGGTCATCGTCATGGCCGTGCTGCGGAAGTACTCATCGGCGAGCTCGACGATCTTTTCGCGGACGCCGACCTTGTTGCTGGAGTCGATCTGGTCGGCGTATTTCTCGATCAGCTTCGCGTGGATCTGCACCTTCGCCGCTGTGAATGCGGGTGTCATCTCGCCGCCGGCGTT
The DNA here is from genome assembly GCA_005879945.1 of Chloroflexota bacterium. Lineage (GTDB taxonomy): Bacteria > Chloroflexota > Dormibacteria > Dormibacterales > Dormibacteraceae > UBA10449. Next base: position 16,399 of record VBHX01000178.1, read on the forward strand.
GGTGGCGGCGCGCGAGGACGGGCTCGGCATGGGTGGCGCGGGTGCCGCCGGGGCGGATGGCCGCGCGATCGGAATCGCTGTCGCGGCCGCGTAAGGGGTGCTGGCGGGCGGCCCGTTGGTTGCGGGGGCCGCCGGCACCGGCACACCAGTCTGGTTTTGTTTAACTCGGTCGAGTAGACCCATCTTCAGCTAGCCACGCGCCAGCACGGCCAGTGTGTCTTCAGGCCGCGGACAAGGCGTGCGCGAGGACTATCACAAGCTCGTGAAATGGTACCTGGCATCTACCTCTTTCTGGCTCACGCCTTGAGCCGACAGGACGGTCGGGCATGTCGGGTCTGGCGCGGTTGGGGGTTGCTTCAGGTAGTCGTTGAAAGATTCCAGGGTGTAGCGCACCTGCGTGTTGCCGAGGAACCACGTGAAGAACTCGGCGTCGCACTGGGTGAGCTCGATGGTGAGGCTCGAAGTGACGCCTGTGCTTGGTCCGGCGCCGCCCGCTCCGGCAGCAGTGCCGGTGGCAGGCTGCACGTTAGCGCTGGCGGGGCCGAGCCCGATGATGTGTACATTCGTGAAGACTGTCTTGCTTACGACCTTCGCCGGACCGACCTGCGCCCCACCAGGCGAAATGACGCTAAGGCCGGCCGAGGCGATCACGGTTATGTAGTCGCCGACAGTGATGTGACCGGCGACGCCCTGCTGCTCACCGGTGGGGATGGTCATGGCCACGTAGCCGCTGGCGAGCGGCAGATATGCGGGCGCGGATCCGGCGAGGATCTGTCCAGCGTCTCTCGCGAGCATGTCAGAGGTGATCAATGAACCCTTGCTGATCGAAACCTCAGAGATCAGACCCTTGAGATCGCTGGTTTTCGCGTACACGTTGGGCAGCGACCCGGAGATCTTCGCCGTTGTCAGGTCTGAATCAGTGATCTGGTGCCGGATTGGGATGGACTGCGCAGCCACCACAACGACTTCGCTCGGCCCGCCGCCGATCGTGCTTCCGCCGGTGAAGTTACCGAGCAGGAAAACTGCGCCCGCGGCGAAGATGGCGAGGAGAAAGCCGATGATTATCAGAAACCGCCCGCCGCCTGGTCGGGGTCTTGCTGGAGCTGGTGCGACGGCCAAAACTAAGTCACCTCCGGGAATCTGATCTCGACGAAAACGCCGACATTGTAGCGAGGGGGACATCGATCTTCCCCCATTTAATGGGTGCTCCTTTTCATGAAGAGAGCCCCTTACGGGGCTCTCTCTTGAAGGTGCTGCTACGTTTGGTTCTCGTTAGCCGAGAGCGGCTACAACGTTCGAGAACACGTTCTTGATCTGGTTGCCCATCGTAAGAAGGATGACGATGACCACGATTGACACGAGGACGAGGATCAGGGCGTACTCAACCATACCCTGGCCTTCCTGACGAGACGTAAGGCTGCGAAGCTTCCAGTAAAGGTTCAACATCTGCGAATTCACCTCCTTTTTCCTGAACTACAGGCTGTCAACCCGACTGACGGGGGCGTTGGCCGTTTCTTGCGGGTCGGGTAGCGCTGCGGTCAGTGATCCTACCCCGCGTCGCCGATGTGGTCAATTCATTTGCGAAGAACCTGCCGCGGCGGCTTAACGGGCAGTTCCCCGGGTACCGGCTGATACCGTTTGCGGGCGAATGATCGCCGCCGGTGTCAAAGACGACTTGAGCAAGCGACCCGCCGGCTACTGGCGAGACCTTGTCTTCAGCCGCCTTCTCCCCGCCCTGTTCTTCAGCCTCTTTCTCGCCCGCCAACTCCTGTTCGTCTGGGGCGGCCTCCAGTCGCTCCGCACTGCGACGGACTACCTGTTTCTGCTCCAGCAGTGCCTCGCGCTGGCTTACTTCACGTTGCTGGTCGTCCTCTACAGCATGCGGCTGCCGGCGCGCGGGACCGACCACCGGCTCGGAGTCATCTTCATCGCCTTCACCGGCACCTTCACCGCCATTGCAGCCAGCTTTCTGCCCGGCGGTGGCCACCGCGCGTGGCTGGTGCTGCCGGCCGACATCATTGCCACAATCGGGCTCGCCTACTCCGTCTGGGGCCTGGCCTACCTGCGGCGGTCGTTCTCGATCATCCCGGAGGCCAGGCGCCTTGTGACCGGCGGTCCGTATGCGCTCAGCCGCCACCCCGTCTACCTGGGTGAGGTCATCACGGCGATCGGCATCAACCTCGCCACCGCCGGGTGGCTCGGGGCGATCGCGATCGCCTACTTCATCTTCGCCGAGCTTCTGCGCATCCGTTGGGAGGAAGGCGTGCTGTCGCGCGCGTTCCCGGGCGACTACCCCGAGTACGCCCGGCGCGTGCCGCGGTACGTGCCCAACCCTTTCAGGGCGCGCGGCTGACGCGGTTGGCTGAGCGGCTGAGCGCCCGCACGCTCCTGCTGGGCGGGGTGATGATCGTCATCGCCGCGCTCTTCGTGGGCTCCGTCCAGGATCCGGACTTCTGGTGGCACATCCGGATCGGCCAGTGGATGACGGAAAACGGACGTCTGCCGTCCAGAGACATCTTCACGTTCACCGTCCCCAACCACGTCTGGACCGATCACGAGTACCTGACGGAGTCCCTGATGTGGCTGATCTATTCGAACATGGGCGCGATCGGGATCGCAATCTTCTTCGGCCTTGTCACCTACGCCGGCTTCTATCTGATGTACAGACAGGTCCGCCGCGAGCCGTTCGTCATAGTCGGCGTCGGGCTCGCCCTGGGCGCCGTCGCCGGGTCGCCGATCTGGGGTCCGCGCGCGCAGATGATCACGTTCGCCCTCACCTGCCTCGAGCTCTACTGGATCCAGGGGTATCTCAGCGGCCGCAGCCGGGCGCTGCAGTTCTTTCCCCTGGTGGTGGCGCTGTGGGCGAACCTGCACGGCGGCTGGGTCATCGGTTTCGTATGGCTTGGCATCGCCCTGGCGGCTGAGCTGGTCGGCTGGGTCTGGGATCGCGAAAACCTGGCCCACCGAGCGCACGTGCGTTTCCTCGCGATCATCACGGCCGCATCAGCCGTGGCGGTGCTGGCCACGCCTCACGGTTTCAGCCTCTACCTCTATCCCTTCCAGACCGTCACGAGCATGGCCCAGGAGCGGCTCATCGTCGAATGGTTCTCGCCCGACTTCCATCAGCCCTACCTGCGCCCGTTCGAGGCGATGGTCTTCGTGCTCATCGTCGGTGTCGCGCTGCGCCGGCCGAAGCTGTACGACCTGCTGCTGTCCATGGCCGCCCTGGCGCTCGCGCTGCAGTCGGTGCGCAACGTGGCTCTCTTCGTCGCCGCCACCACCCCCGTCATCATCACCACCTACTCGGCCTACTGGAGGGAGATCTCGTCCGCGCGTCGGTGGAAGCCGACGCTGCCCACCCGGCCCGTGTTCGCTGTCGTCACGGCCATCGCTTTGGCGGTGATCACGCTCGCGACCGTCGTGCACATCGCCGGTGAGGTCCTCCCAAGCCGCCAGCAGAGCCTCACCGCCTCGAACTACCCGGTGGGAGCTGCCGACTGGCTGGCCGCTCACCCGGAGGTCGGCACCAAGATGTACAACCAGTACGGCTGGGGCGGCTATCTCGCGTACCGCTTCTACCCGCAGCCGAACCGCAAGGTGTTCATCTTCGGCGAGGCGGCCCTCATGGGCGACGGGCTGCTCAACGACTACGAGGACATCCAGACGTTGCGGCCGGACTGGCGGTCGATGCTCGACAAGTACGGCGTGGACTACGTCGTTTACAACAAGGGCGAGGCGCTCTCCAACGTGCTGATCACCGAACCGGACTGGAAGGTCGTCTACCAGGACTCCGAGGCGGTGATCTTCGTTCGCAACCCTTAGTACAGCCTGTAGATCTTGAAATTCGGGCTGTCGTAGGCCGGCGGCCCTAGGTTGTCCGGCGGCGGCGAGGGCAGGTCCGCGGTCCAGATCACGTAGCGGATGTGGTCCGTGTTGACGAAGTCGACGAGGTCGGCCTTGCCGGTGAGCAGGTCCAATGCCTGCTGGGTCTTGCTGTAGTAGTCGAACGTCTCGTCGTAGTGGCCCACGTAGACGGTATCGGAGCTGTAGGTCGGCACGTAGAGGCCGACGCCCGGCATCGAAAGCACCGTCCCCGCGGGACGATCGCCAAGCCACACGAGCCCGTCGTACTCGGCCTGGCTGACCGAGTACTGGGGCTGAGTGGCGAACGCCAGCGGGGCGAGGATCAGGAACGCGCTCCCGACCGTCGCAAATGAGACGTACGAGAAAGGCACGAGCCGTCGTGCGCGCGCGCTGCGCAGCCGCGGCACGATCACCTCGTACATTCCTCGCGCGGCCAGGACGCCAAGCGGGAGATAGATCGCATCGAGGAAGCGACGCCGTAGGTCGCCGGCGGGGTTGGGCAGGTAGAGGATCGCCGCCAGCAGCACGAGCCAGGCGAGCAGGAAGAGGTCCTCGCGGCTGCGCCTTCGCAGCGCGCCTGGGATTCCGGTCAGGGCCAGCAGAAGCTGGGGCGCAATCGCGAAGAACAGGCTGAAGGTCTCGGGCGGCAGCGAGTTTTTGGAGTGAAAGGTCCAGCGCTGGACCTCGGGATTGCCCACGAACGCGAGGTACGAGTAAAGGATGTAGGGCGCCGGGATCGCGAACGCAAGAGCCGCCGCCGTCCATCCGCGCGGTGATGCCGGCCGCAGCAGAAGCGCGACCGCGGTCGCGCCGCCCATGAGAATCGGCATCTGCGGATGGATCGAAGCCTGCCCGAGCCAGGCGGCTCCCGCCAGCGCCGCGAGGCCAAGACTTCCTTTTTGAATCGCCTTCAGCGTCAGTGCGGCGCCGAGACCCGCGAACACACCGGACCAGGCGAAGTGCGTCAGGGCGAGTATCGAGTAGAAGGCGGTGAGCTCGGGCATGCGCCAATCGAGCGTGTCCGTTCGGTTGCCGAACAGGACCGGGTGGCCGAGGGCCTGGATCACATAACCCATTCCCAGCCCGACGGCTATGAAGAAGAAGGCGAAGCGTCGAGCCGATCGGTCTTCGATGAAGTGCGAGATGAAGAGCCACGCAGCCCCCATCAACCCGAACGCCGCGGCTATCCGGGCCAGGTGGAACACCGCAATCAGCGGCAGGTGGAGTACTGCGGCCGCATGCCCGAGCAGGATCCAGAACATAAAGAGGTATGCGGACGGGCTGGTCTCGGTCGTGTAGCGGTTCGTCCACGCCCACGCCCCCTCCCACCCCTGGCGCATCTTGGCGAGGTAGGTGTTGGCGTCGTCGCCGAGGAAGAAGAAGCCCATGAACACCTGGCCACGGGGCTGGACGGCGTAGCCGTACACGTAGGGCACCGCGGTCAGGATCGCAAGCGCGAGGCCGGTCAGGATCGGCAGCCGCCATTCGCCGAGTCCCCTGCGCGCGCCTTCGGCCGTCGCCGATGGCGCCCGGCTTACCGCTTCCATCGGCCCAGGCTCAGCCTCAGCACGGTCCACAAGGCGCGGCGCACCTCGCCGCGAGAGACCTTGGATGCGCCGGCGACGCGGTCTTCGAAGTGGATGGGCACCTCGACGACGGTATAGCCCGACCGCCGCGTCCTCCAGACCATCTCGATCTGGAACGAATATCCCTGCGAAACAACCGCATCCAGCTCGACGTGCGTGAGCAGGTCGCGCGTGTAGCAGCGATAGCCAGACGTGCAGTCATGTGTGGGCAGGCCGAGGAGGATGCGGCAGTAGACATTTGCGGCCCAAGACAGTAGCCACCGATAAAACGGCCAGCCTTCGATCGAACCCCCGCGGATGTACCGCGAGCCGATCGCCAGGCCGCCCGAGCGGCGGGCGGCTTCGATGATGGCATCGAGGTTCCTGGGGAGATGCGAGCCGTCGGCGTCCATCTCGACCAGTAGCTGGGCGCCGTCAGCCATGCCGATCCGAAATGCGTCTTCGTAGGCACTGCCGAGTCCAAGCTTGCGCGCCCGGTGCAGGACCCGAACCCCCTTATCGGCATTGGCGAGCCGGTCCGCCAGCTCGCCGGTGCCGTCAGGCGACGCGTCGTCGACGATCAGGACATCGTGCCCGAGCCGGCGCACACCCTCCACCACGCGTTCGAGGTTCTGGATCTCGTTGAAGGTGGGCAGCACCACCAGGACGCCATTAGTCACCTTGGAGCGGCGCTCAAGGCTCGATGCCGGAACCTGATCCTCACCACGTGCCGGAACATATCGAGCGAGCTGCGGATCGCATTGACCTTCGTGGGTGCGGAGTTGCGCCACACGACCGGCACCTCGGCGATGGGCACGCCCTTCTTCTTGGCCAGATACAGCACCTCCGGGTCGTAGCCGAAACCATCGGTCGTCAGCCCCGCGAAAACGTCATGAGCGATATCGCCGCGGAACAGCTTGAACCCGCACTGCGTGTCCCAGATGCCGGGCAGCAGCACGAGCTGGACGATGATGTTGAACGCCTTCCCCATGAGTACCCGGTAGATCGGTTGCGACAGCTCGACGCGCGAGCCCTTGATCGCGCGAGAGCCGATTGCAACTCCGGCGCCGGCTGCGAGCGCAGCCTCGAGCTTAGGGAGCTCCTCGATGGGGGTCGACAGGTCGGCATCGGTCACAAGGACGTAATCACCACGCGAAACTTTCACGCCTTCGGCCAGGGCCCGGCCTTTGCCCCGATTCACTGGCAGCGCGGCGACGCGGATCGACTTGTTTCGCGCCGCGGTGTCTTCCATCACCTTGCGCGTGCCGTCGCCGCTGCCGTCGTCGACGAGAATCAGCTCGTAGCGATCACCGCGCGCGCCCAGGTATCGCTCGATCCGCTCGATGGTGCGCGGCAGCCGCAGCTCCTCGTTGTAGCAGGGGATTACCACGCTCAGTCTTGGGCGCTCGTCGGCCACGGCGCCACATCGTATAGGCGCGACCTCACGGCTTCCTAGGAATGGGCGCGGAGAACCCTCACCGCGTAGGCCGGCAAGACCGCCATCCGGCGGATTCGCCATGGCTGCTGGGCGAGCCTGAAAAGCCACTCCATTCCGACCCGCCGCATCCACCGCGGCGCCCTGGGGACGCGGCCTGTCAGGTAGTCGAAGGCGCCGCCGACGCCGATGGCAACCGCCACGCCGGGCAGCTGGTCGCCCATCCGATCGATCCAGAGCTCCTGCTTCGGCGCGCCGTAGGCGACCAGCAGCACGTGCGGCCGTTCCGCTGCGAGCCGGGCCAAGGTCTCCTGGTCGGCCGAAGGATCCGGCGAGCCGAAATGCGCTGCCACATGCAGGCCGGGGTTTTGGGCCTGCAGGCGGCGGGCCAGCTCGTCGGCAACGCCGGGAGCCGCACCCAGCAGGAAGAGCCGGAACCCGCGTTTCGCGCAGTGCGCTGCCAGCGGAGGAATGAGGTCGACTCCGGTCACCGGCCCGGCGAGCGAGCACCCTTGCCTCCGTGCCGCCCACACCACGCCGCTGCCGTCGGCGAGGCAAAGCGCGGCGGACTCGAGCACGCGCGCGAACTCGCGATCATCGGCCGCTCGCATCACGAACTCGGGATTCACGGTGGCCACCAGATGGCGGCCGCCCTCATCCACGAACGACTCAATGCGGTGAAGGGCCGCGTCCATGTCGACGCAGTCCACCCGCACGCCGAGCACCCGTGTCTGCTCCACGGGCTGATTATCAGTTGCTGTCCGCTAGGACCCGTCCGTCCCGGCGTCCCGCCCCGTGGTGACCGTGGCGAGCACCAGCGTGGATTCCTCGGGGCCCAGGTTGTGAATGAAGTCGGCCATGGACTCGCCGCCGCCCACGCGCACACGCGTCCACACGTAGCGGTCGGCGCGGCTGTGCACGGTGCCGAACATCTCAGTCACAGCGGTGTCGTATCCGGTCGCCTGGAGCGCGGCCACAACCTGCGCGCTGAACTTGCCCGAGGGGTACGCGAAGTCGACCACCGGGTGCCCAAGGAGGCCCTGCAGCCACGCTTTCGACGTCGCCAGCTGGAAAACCGCTTGCCCGGCTGACGAGCGAGCGAGATCGGCGTGGTCAACGGTGTGAGACGCGATCTGGACTCCGCTGCGGTCCATCTCGCGCACCTGCGCCGCGGTCACGTAGCGCGGCTGGCCGACGAAGCTGGTCACGATGTAGGCGACCGCTTTGAAGTTGCGCACCTGGAGAATCGGAAACGCGTTCGTATACAGATCGCGGTAGCCATCGTCCAGGGTGATCACCACCGGTTTGTCGGGCAGAGGCTTCTCACCCGCAAAGTACGCGCGCAGGTCGTTGAAGTCGACCGGGTGGTATCCGTGCGTCGACAGCCAATCCATCTGGGTTTGGAACGTCTGAGGGCTGACCGAAAGGTTGTAGCCGACCCGGTCGTGAACCCTTGATGGCTGGGGGCGCACGTAGTGGTACATGAGGATCGGCACGCTGATCGCGCTCCGTCCGAATGGAATCCAGCGCTTGTTGGTGATGTAGAACTCGCGCCCGGCCGTGATCTTGAACGGCGCCACCTGCTCGAGCAGCGGCGGGGCGGCGGCTAAAACGGGGCCCGCGCCTGTCGAATCGGCCACCTGGAGCATGAGAATGCACGTGGCCAGGAAGGCGACCGCTGCTGCACCTCTATGCACGATGACGCGCACGGGCCTTAGCTTAAGTGCCCCACAGTGTTGTTTCCAGTACTTGACTGTTAATGAAAACTGTCGCCGTGGACTTCAATCCGGCAACGCGCGAGGTCGCGACCGGAACCGAGATCTTCACCCGCGAGGTGGGCGTCCGCCTGCGCGACGTGGCCCCAGAGATTCGGTGGCTTTTCTTCGCCTCGCGAGCTCGCGCCGGCCTGGGGGTGGACGTCATGGTGGTGCCGCTGGCGCGCATGTGGTCACAGGTGCGGCTGCCGATTGCCCTGCTACAGGCGCACGCTGATCTGCTGCTCGTTCCCGGCCATGCCATCCCGTTCGGCTGGCCGGGCAAGGCGCTGAACGTCGTCCATGACCTGGCCTTCGAGCGCCACCCAGAGGCGTACTCGCTGGCCGAGCGCTCATACCTCCGCCTCACCACCCGATGGGCGGCGCTGCGATGCCCGCTGCTGATCGTCCCTTCCGAGTCGACGCGACAAGATCTGGTCGACCTTTATCACGTGCGTCCAGAACGGGTGCGTGTCGTGCCGCTCGGCGGCGGCGAGCAGGTAGAGCGCGCCGTGGCGCCTGCAAAGCGCCTCGCCGAGCTCGGCTTGACCGGTCCGTTCGTGCTCCAGGTCGGCCGCATCGAGGCCCGCAAGAACCAGGCGGCAGCGTTGGCCGCGGTGGAGCGGATGGAAAGTGTCAACCTCGCGGTCGCCGGTCCCGAGCGAGATGCAAGGTTGACAGCCCGGCTTCGCGCCTCGTCTCGCTGCCGCATCCTCGGCGTGGTTGACGGCCCGACTCTCGAGCTCCTGTACCGCCGCGCGCGGGCGGTGGTGGTGCCGAGCCTGTACGAGGGCTTCGGCCTGCCGGTGCTCGAGGCGATGGCCCGAGGCCAGGTGGTGGTCGCGGCTCGAAAGTCGTCGCTGCCAGAGGTTGGCGGCGACGCCGTCTTGTACGTCGATGATCCCAACGATCCGACCCAGCTGGCTGCCGCACTCGAGGCCGCGGTGGGCGATCGCAAAGTTCGGCTGCGCCTGACGAAAGCGGCTCGCCAGCGAGCCACGGGATTCACCTGGGATAGATGCGCGACCGGGGTCGCCGATGTCGTCCGCGAGCTGCTCGCGTGACGCTCACCCCGCCTGCAACGTCTCGTCGATCACCCGCCACGTCATATCCGCCGACCTTCGCCAGCTGAACTCCGCCGCGCGCAGAATTCCCTTGCGCCTCAGGTCGGCAGCCAACTCGGTATCGCCGAGGACCATCTCCAGCGCCTTCCGCCATGCGTCCGCATTTCCGGCCGGAACCACGAGGCCCGCATCGTCGACTATCTCCGGGAGGCTCGAGCTGTCCGAGACCACCACCGGCGTGCCGCACGCCATCGCCTCCAGCGGCGGCAATCCGAATCCCTCATACCAGGCCGGGTGGGCAAGCACGAGGGCGAGGTTGTAGATCGCGGGGAGGTGCGACGGCGCGAGCGCGTCGAGGTGGTGGACCCTGTCGCCAAGGCGGTTCATGCGCTCCCGAATCGGTTCGTAGTTCCAGCCCCAGCCGCCGACGATGACGAGGTCGGGGCGGTCGCGCATCATCGCCCACGCGTCGAGCAGGGTGAGCAGGTTCTTGCGCGGCTCGATCGTGCCCACATAGAGGATGAAGCGCTCTGGCAGGCGCGTACTTTCGCGGGCCGCGGCGAGCTCTTCACCGCTCATCGGTCGAAAGCGCGGGGACACGCCGTGGGGCACAACTTTGACTCGGGAGGTGGGTACTCCGAACAGCTCCTTGGCGTCGCCCGCGGTGTTGCTTGAGGGGACCATAACGCAGTCTGCCCGCCTCAGCGAGCTCGGCACGACCCAGCGCGTGCTCAGCGGCTGGCGGGATGGGAACCAGCCGGCGTTGCGGTAGATGGCGAGGTCGTGAACGGTGATGACCGATCGCGCGCCCACGTCCATCAGCGGCATTGCGCCGGCCGCGCCGAAGAAGACGTCGGGTCGCAGGCGGCGCAGTCGCGCCGGCCATTGCACGTGGCGGCCGATGAACGGAACCTCGGCAAACTTGCGGTAGGACACAGAAGGGGGGCCGTCGGCCGCCGCCCCTGGTGGCACGTACACAGTGAAGCGGCAGTCGGGACGTTCGACCGCCATCGCCTTGAGGATCTCGGTGGTGTAGACGCCAACGCCCGCCCACGGCCGGGCCAGCCCGACCCCATCGACGGCTACGTGAAGACCGGTCACGCCATTAGCGCAGGTACGACTGGTTCCGCCTCAGCACCTCGAAGTTCTCCAGCGCCAGCCCGGTTCCGCGCACGACCAACGTCTGCGGGTCGTCCGCGACCATCGCTGGGATGCCCGTGTGCATCGAGATGAATCGATCGAGTCCTCTCAGCTGCGCCCCGCCTCCGGACAGCACGATGCCGCGGTCGAAGATGTCCGCCGCCAGCTCCGGCGGCGTTTCCTCGAGCACGTTGCGAACAGCGCCGACGATGAGGCGAAGGGGCTCCTGGATCGCTTCCACCACGTCGTTCGACGTCACCTCAAGGTTTCGGGGCAGTCCGGAGACGAGGTCGCGGCCGCGCACCTCGGTGGGCAGCGGTTCCTTCATCTGTACCGCCGAGCCCACCGCGATCTTGACCTCCTCCGCGGTGCGCTCGCCGATCAGCAAGTTGTGGCGGCGCTTGAGGTGGACGGCGATCGCGTCGTCGATCCGGTTGCCGCCGATTCGAATCGAGTGCGCGACGACCATTCCGGACAGCGAGATGACCGCGATCTCCGTGGTGCCGCCGCCGATGTCGCAGATCGCGTTGCCTCGTGGCTCCGAGATCGGCAGGCCGGCACCGATCGCCGCGGCCAGCGGCTCGTCGATCAGCCAGGCCTGGCGCGCGCCCGCGGAGATGGCCGCCTCAGTGACGGCCCTCCGCTCAACCGAGGTCACGCCGGAAGGGACGCAGATCATGATCTCGGGCTTGAAGATGCGCTGGCGGCCCTGGACCTTGCCGATGAAGTGATGGAGCATGCCCTCGGTCACGACGAAGTCGGCGATCACACCCTCGCGCATCGGCCGCACGACCTGGATCGTGTCAGGCGCGCGGCCGACCATCTCGAACGCCTGCCTGCCGACCGCCAGGATGCGCGTGCCGTCGCGGTTGACCGCCACCAGTGACGGCTCGTTGATGACGATGCCTTCGCCTTTGACATAGATGAGCACCGTCGAGGTGCCCAGGTCGATCCCTATCTTTTTACCGAGCAACTACTCATTCACAACTGCTCATTCATACGTATGGCTATGCCGGCTGCCCTCGGAGTCAACTTCAACCCTTTGGATCTGGGCTCCAATCGACGCCAGTTTGCCGGCCATGTCCTCGTAGCCGCGCTCGACATGCCAGGCGTTGCGAAGCAGGCTCTCGTCTTCAGCGCACAAGGCGGCGATCACCAACGCCGCGCCCGAGCGGATGTCGGGAATCGAGACCTCGGTTCCATGCAGGCGGCATGGACCATGGACGACCGCGTGCAAGCGGCCCTCGACCGTGATCCCGGCCCCCATCTTCGCGAGCTGGTTCACGTGCTGAAAGCGGTTCTCGTGCACGTACTCTGAGATCACGGCCTCGCCGTCGGCCTGCGTCATCAGCGCCATGTACTGGGCCTGCAAGTCGGTCGGGAAGCCCGGAAACGTCCAGGTCGACATGTCGATGGGCTTGATCCGAGTGCGCGGGCGCCGGCCCACCTGGAACCAGCCGTCGCCGGTCTGGACGTGCGCGCCCGCGAGCTCGAGCTTGAGCAGCACGACGTGCAGGTCCTCCGGGCTGCTGCACTCGATACGCAGCTCGCCGCCCGCCGCGGCGACAGCGATCGCGTACGTGCCGGCCTCGAGGTAGTCGGCGATGACCGTGTGCTCGGCGCCGCCAAGCTCACGCACCCCGTCGACCACCAAACGCTCGGTGCCGATGCCCTCGATCCGCGCGCCCATCTTGGTCAGGAGGCGGCAGAGGTCCTGCACGTGTGGCTCGCGAGCCGCGTTGAAGATCTCGGTGCGACCCTCGGCCAGCACCGCGGCCAGCAGGATGTTCTCGGTGCCGGTGACGGTCGGCAGGTCGAAGACGATCCGCGCACCGCGCAGCCGATCGACCTCGGCAACGATCTCGGTCGCGCTCTCTTCGATCCGTGCGCCCATCTGCCGCAGGCCGCGCAGGTGCTGCTCCACACGCCGGGCGCCGATGTCGTCACCACCCGGCCGCGGCACCCGCGCCTGACCGAAGCGTCCCAGCAGCGCACCAAGCAGCAGGATCGTCGCGCGCATTCGGCGGCCGAGCTCGTCGGGAACGTTGGTGTCTCGCGCGTGACCCATGCGCAGCAACATCGAACCCTCTCCCTCTGCGCGCCCGCCGAGGCCGCCGAGGATCTCCGCCATCACCGCCGCATCGGACACCTTGGGCACGTTGTTCAGGCGCACGGGCTCCGAGGTCAGCAGCGCCGCGGCCATCTCGGGCAGGGCGGCGTTCTTGGAGCCGCTGACGCAGAGGTCGCCTGCCAGCTGCGAGCCGCCGGTGATGCGCAGCGCGAACTCGCGATGCGTCCCTGGAAGCTTCATCACCGGCTACGGTACATGCAGGACTGGGCTCCCCATCCTCGAGGGGCTCGCGAAAGCGAGCCCGTCGGGACCTCCCCGCATGGCGGGGAGGAGACTAGGTTCGTCGGGTCCGCGCAAGCCGGAGCCTGGCTTCCGCAATGGCGAGCGCGTTCTGGAACTCGATCTCCTCAGCCGCTGTGATGGTGCCGGCGAGCTTTTCCTGGGCGCGGCGCCGCGCCTCCTCAGCCCGCTCGATGGTGCCGGCGAGCTTTTCCTGGGCGCGGCGCCGCGCCTCCTCAGCCCGCTCGACCGAGATCTCGTCGGCGTGCTCCGCCACGTCGGCGAGCACTGTGACGCGGTCGGGCAGCACCTCGAGGAAACCGCCGCCCACGAAGAGGATCTGCTCGTTGCCCTCTGTGATGCGGATCTTCAGCGGCCCGGGCTTGAGGACCGTCATGAGGGGCGCGTGACGAGCGAGCACGCCGAGCTCGCCGTCGGCGCCGTTGGCCACGATGAACTCCACGTCGCCTTCGAAGAGGCTGCGCTCAACGCTCACGACGCGAAGTGGGAACTGCACCCTACGACCCCGCCCCTTGCTTCTTCATCTTCTCGCCCTGCTCACGCGCCTCTTCGATGGTCCCGACCATGTAGAAGGCCTGCTCGGGCAGGTCATCGTGCTTGCCCTCGAGGATCTCTGAGAAGCCCCGGACCGTATCAGCGACCTTCACGTACTTGCCCTCGCGCCCGGTGAATCGCTGCGCGACGCTGAACGGCTGCGAGAGGAAGCGCTGGATCTTGCGTGCGCGCGAAACGGCCTGCTTGTCGTCCTCGGAAAGCTCTTCCATACCGAGGATGGCGATGATGTCCTGCAGGTCCTTGTAGCGCTGCATCGTTTTCTTCACGCCCTGGGCCGCGTCGTAGTGCTCCTGCCCGACGACTGACGGCTCGACATAGCGGCTCGATGAACCGAGTGGGTCGATGGCGGGGTAGATCCCGATCTCGACCAACGACCGCTCCAGCCGAACCGTCGCGCCGAGGTGCGCGAAAACGGTCTGGATCGCGGGGTCGGTGTAGTCGTCTGCCGGCACGTAGACGGCCTGCACGGAAGTGATCGACCCCTTGCTCGTTGACGTGATGCGCTCCTGCAGCTCGCCCATCTCGGTTGCCAGCGTCGGCTGGTAACCAACGGCCGACGGCATGCGTCCCAGCAGCGCCGACACCTCTGAGCCCGCAAGCAGGTATCGGAAGATGTTGTCGACGAAGAGGAGCGTGTCCGCACCCTCCTCGTCGCGGAAGTACTCGGCCATGGTCAGGCCTGTCAGCCCGACACGGGCCCTCGCGCCGGGAGGCTCGTTCATCTGGCCGAACACCAGCGCCGTCTGCGGCAGGACGCCGGCGTCCTCCATCTCGCGATACATGTCGTTGCCCTCGCGGGTCCTCTCCCCAACGCCGGCAAACACAGAGCGTCCTTTGTGGTGGTACGCGATGTTGCGGATGAGCTCCTGCACGATGACCGTCTTGCCCGTGCCCGCGCCCCCGAAGAGCCCGATCTTCGAGCCTTTGGCGAACGTGCAGATAAGGTCGATGACCTTGATCCCGGTCTCGAGGATCTCGACCTTTGCCTGCTGCTCCGACACCGGCGGCGCCTGGCGGTGGATCGGCCAACGGGTCACTCCTTCGGGCGCGGGTTCGTCGTCAATGGGTGCGCCGATGACGTTGAACAGGCGCCCGAGGGTCTCGACCCCGACCGGCACCGAGATAGGCCCACCCGTGGCGACTACTTTGTCACCACGCCGGAACCCATCGGTGGAGTCCATGGCAATGCAGCGCACGACGTTGTTGCCAATCGCGCTCGCGACCTCGAGCACCACGACGCGGCCTCCGCCGGTATGCACTTCTAGCGCTTCGAACAGCTCGGGCTGATCACCCGGCGAGAAGGCGACATCGACGACGGCGCCGATGACCTGGCTTACATTTCCTTCTCGCGTTTTCTTCTTCGTGTCGGCCATGCCTCTCCTTTATCTGTGTCAGCCGGCGGCGCGCATCGCTTCGGCGCCACCAACGATTTCCATCAGCTCGGTCGTGATGCCCGCCTGGCGGACCTTGTTCGCGAAAAGCGTCAGGGCGTCGATGAAATCCCCCGCGGCCTTGGTCGCGTTCTGCATCGCGATCATCTTTGCCGAGTACTCGCTGGCCTTGTTCTCCAGGACCGCCTGGTAGACCTGGGTCTCGACGTATCGGGGAAGCAGCGCGTCAAGCACTGACTCCGGGTCTGGCTCGTAGATGTAGTCGGCACGCGGCCCGGCGTCCTTTTCGCGCTCGGGGATCTCGGCCGGGATGAGGGTGCGGACGACCGGTTCCTGCCTCAGGGTCGAGATCCACTTCGCGTAGCAGAGCAGGACGGCGTCGACGTCGCCCCTCGTGTACTCCTCGAGCGCGACCGCGACGGCGGACAGGATTGTGGCGATCGAGGGGCGATCCGGTAGGCCGCTCGAGTCCGCGATCACGTTTCTCCGGAAGCGCAGGAGGAAATCACGGCCCTTGCGCCCCAGCGTCACGTACTCCTCCTTATCCGGATAGTGCTCCCTCATGTAGCGCGTCGCGACCCGGATGTTGTTGACGTTGAGCGCGCCCGTGAGGCCCTTGTCGGTCGTGACCAGGATCATCACGGCTCGCTTGCCCTCACGCCTCATCAGGAACGGGTGCCTGTACTCCGTGGCCCGCTCCCCGGCCGTCTGCAGGACCTCGAGCATCTTTTCCGCGTAGGGCCTGGTCGCCTGCACAGCCGCCTGGGCCCGACGTAGCCTGGTTGCAGCGACCACCTGCATCGCCTTGGTGATCTTCTGCGTGTTCTTGATGCTGTCGATCCGGCGGACGATGTCTCTGTACGCGGGCATGGGCTAGGACTTGGCCTTTGGCTTCCGTGGCGCCTTCGGCTTGGGTTTCTCCTCCCCACCGTGTGGGGAGGTCCCGCTTCGCCCGGAGTGCGTCGCGGGGGTGGGGCGATCCGCGCTCGCAGTTGGCGCCGGGTCCGGCACGTCGCTGTAGCCCTCGACCCCGTACTGGTGGTTGAACGTCGAGATCGCCGCCTTCAGCCGCTCGGAGAGGTTGTCGTCGAGCGCCTTTTTCTCCTCGATCGTATCCAGGACACCTGGCCGCTCGCTCCGCAAGAAGCGCACGAACGCCGCCTCCCAATCCTTGACCTTCGCCGTGGGCACCTTGTCGATGAACCCCTGCGTGCCCGCGTAGATGACCGCCACCTGCTCGGCGAGGGGGACGGGCTGGTACTTGTCCTGCTTGAGCAGCTCGGTCAGGCGCGCCCCGCGCTCGAGCTGGTTGCGCGTCGCGGTGTCGAGGTCGGATGCGAACTGGGCGAAGGCCGCGAGCTCGCGGTACTGAGCGAGGTCGAGCCGCAATTGGCCCGCAACCTGCCGCATGGCCTTGGTCTGCGCGTCTCCACCGACACGGGAGACGCTGATGCCCACGTTGAGCGCGGGCCGCTGGCCGGCGTTGAACAGGTCGGACTGGAGGTAGATCTGCCCGTCCGTGATCGAGATGACGTTGGTCGGGATGAACGCTGAGACGTCGTTGGCCTGGGTCTCGATTACCGGCAGCGCCGTCAGCGAGCCGCCGCCGTGCGCCTTGTTCATCTTCGCCGCGCGCTCGAGCAAGCGCGAGTGGAGGTAGAAGACGTCGCCCGGATACGCCTCGCGACCCGGCGGCCGGCGCAGGGTCAGCGACAGCTCGCGATAAGCCCAGGCCTGCTTGGTGAGGTCGTCGTAGCAGCAGAGCGCTTCTTTGCCCTGCTCCATGAAGTACTCCCCCATCGCGCATCCCGCGTAGGGAGCGATGAAGTTGAGCGAGGCCGGCTCGGAGGCGGTGGCGGCGACGATGATCGTGTAGCCCATCGCGCCGTTCTCTTCGAGTGTGGCGGCGACGCGCGCAATCGATGCCGCGTTCTGGCCGATGGCGACGTAGACGCAGATGAGGTGCTTGCCCTTCTGGTTGATGATCGTGTCGAGCAGGACCGTGGTCTTGCCGGTAAAGCGGTCACCGATGATCAGCTCGCGCTGGCCGCGGCCAAGCGGGATCATCGTGTCGATGGCCTTGATCCCGGTCTGGACCGGGCTGTCGACGCGCTGGCGCGTGATGACGCCCGGAGCGATCTTCTCCAGCGGCATCGTCTTTTTCGTCTTGACCGGGCCCTTGCCGTCGATGGGTACGCCCAGCGGGTTGACGACGCGGCCGATGAGCTCCTCCCCGACGGGCACCTCCAGCAGCCGGCCGGTGGTGTGCACCTCGTCGCCCTCGTGCAGGTGGCCGTATTCGCCAAGGATGACCGCGCGGACCTGGTCTTCCTCGAGGTTGAGCGCGAGGCCGTAGGTGTCGTGTGGGAACTCGAGCAGCTCGCCGGCCATTGCGTTCTGCAGCCCATAGATCTGGGCGATGCCGTCGCCGGTCGCGACTATGCGGCCCACGTCGCTCGCCACCAGTGTCGCGTCGAAGTCCTTGAGACGCTCCTTGATGACCTCAGAGATCTCTTTCGTGCTGATACCCACTCTCTATTACTCCTAGGTTGCACCGGCCAAGATGCGCCGCAGCTGCTGCAGTCGTGTCGCGACGCTGGCGTCGACGAGGTGATCGCCGTACTGGAGCCTGAGGCCACCGAGGATGCCGCGGTCGACCTGGGCCGTGACGCGCACCTCCTTGCCGATTTGCTTCGACAGGCGTTCGCCGATGAGCTCCCGCTCTTCATTCGACAGCTCGACGGCGGCCGTCACGGTGGCACGTACCCGGCCCTCAGACTCGTCGACGAGCCTCTCGTACTCATCGAGGATCTCGGTTGCGCGATGTACATGACGTCCCTCGACGAGGAGTCTCATGAGGTTCGTGCCCTCGCGATCGAGAAATTTAGGCGCGTCAATCAGGTCGAGCCGCTGTGCGACCGGAATGGTCGGGTTCTCGAGCACCGCCGCTGCGGCCGCATCGCTGGTCATGTCCCTGATCGTCTGCAGGCGACGCCGCCACTCCTCAATTTGGCCGTCCGCGGATGCGAGCTCAAAAACGGCCCGCGCATAGCGCTTAGCGGCCGCCGTTGCCACTAGTCACCTCCGCGATCGCTCTGTCTATGAGCTGCTTGTGCTTGGTCAGGTCCAGCGTCTCGCCGATCACCTTTTCCGTCGCCGACACCACAAGGCCCGCGACCTCGTTCCGCACGGACTGGATGGCTTTTAGACGTTCGGCCTCGATTTCGCTGCGCGCTGACTCAACCAGGCGCTTTGCTTCTTCTTCAGCCTTCTGCTTGCGCTCTTGACGAAGCTGCTCAGCTGATTTGTTTGCCGCGTCGACGACGCTCTGTGCCGTCCGCCGCGCTTCACTCAGCTGGGCCTCGGCCTCTTTGAGCTTGGCCTCGGCCTCCTGACGCGCCTTCTCGGCCTCGCTCAGCTGGACCGCGATCGCCTGCTGTCGAGCTTCTGCCACGCGGACGATCTCCGGGTAGACGTAGCGGGCAAGGATGGCCAGCATGACCAGGAACGTGATCAGCTCGACGATCACGGTCCCGTTGATTTCGATGACGCCGGCCGTACCCGCCAGAAAGATCATCTACTTGACCTGACTCAGGAACACGAATCCGAACGCGAGGTTGATGAAGTACATGGCCTCGACCAGACCGACGATCGTGAACAGCCAGGGGATCATTCGCCCCTGAGCCTCAGGCTGTCGGGCGACGCCGCTGATGAAGGCGTTGCCGGCGAGGCCGTCGCCGAACGCGGCGCCGACGGCCCCCAGTCCCATTAGCAGGCCGAACCCGATGAGGGCGCCGGCAAGCTCGAGTCCGTGGTCTGTCATGTAACCCCTCCTTGGTGATGTTCGTGCTCGAGTCCCTCTCGGGCAGCGCCGAAGTAGACGACCGTCAGGATCATGAAGATGAACGCCTGGATGAAGCCGATGAAGATCACATCAAACGCCTTCCACAGAAACAGGAGGGCTGTTCCGATGATGGCCCCGCCGATAGTGCCCACCACAGGCAGAGCCAAAGAGCCAAATCCAGCGATCAAAACGATCATCACAGACCCCGCAAAGATGTTGCCGAAGAGTCGAAGCGACAGGGTCACGGGCTTGACGAGCTCCTCCAGGATGTTGAATGGCATGTAGGCGATGCGGAAGGCAAGTGGCATTTCGAACGGTTTGGTGAAACGCCGGAAGTAGCCGCGCCAGCCAAGCGTGCGAACGCTGTACCACTGCACGACCGCGATGACGATAAAGGCCATCGCGAGGGTCTGATTCAAGTCGGCGTTGGCGCCGTGCAGGACCGGGAACAGACCCAGCGGGAAGATCTCGATCCAGTTGGCGATGAGGATGTACATGAAGAGCGTCATCGCCAGCGGGATGATGAACAGCGCATCGTCGGAGACGTTCTCTCTGATCAGCCCGCGGAGCTGGTCGTAGCCCCATTCGAAGATCGCCTGCACGCGGCCGGGCGCGCCTTCCTTGAGCCGAGAGCGGACCCAGAACGCTATCCCGATGGTTACCACAACCGCGATCGCGCTCGAGATCAGGCTGTCGTAGTTGAAGGTGCAAAGCGTGCCGCACCCGAGGCTGACTGTCGGGTGGGTTCCGAAATTCGTGTTGTCCGCGTGAATCATGCGCGGAGCCCTTGCCGCACGCTCATCGCGACCATGACCACCTGCGCCGCCGCGACACCGATGAGTACCGACCAGGGTGCGCTACCAAAGACCAGAGCCACCCCAATCGCCATGGCGCTGAGAGCGGCGAGGCGCATCAAGCTTCCGAACACAAACGGGGAGTCGCGGTCGAGCAAGGCGATGACCAGGTATCCGTTGATCGAGCCGATCACCAACCCGAGCGCGGCTCCGAGGCCGACCGCGGAATGACCCGCGAACGCGCCCACCAAAATCGCGAGCACGCCGAGCGCGGCGGATCCGGCAACGGTTTCACGAAGGATGCTGGTTTGCTCTCGACGCGCGCCTGGCCCGACCGTCACTTCGTGAATTCCCTCACCTTCATCCAGATGGCAACTCCACCTGCCGCCAGACCCACGAACAACCCGACCAGCACGAACACCGGCCCCGTATGCAGCCAGCTGTCAAGCCCGACGCCAGCCAGCAAGGGAACCAAGACTGAGGCCGCGAAAAAGAGCCCGATTCCAGCCATGTCAGCCCCCGTTGGTGCGGGACTTGAGGGGCGCGCCATGCCCGAGCTAATCCTACCGGGTGTTGGGTTCGGCCAGTAGGCGGCGCAGGAATGACGCAGGGATGCGCATTCCGGATCTCTGCAGGCGGTCGGCGGCGACGGTCGACGCCAGCACCAGCGCCGCGACCACTACCAGCGCGAGGATGCGGCGGTGGCCGAAGAACATCAGCCCCACGGTCCCGAAAAGCGCGGTGGCGGCGTAGAAGACGTAGCAGGTCTGGCGCGGGTTGAGGCCGAACGCCTGGAGCCGGTGGTGGAGGTGATCCAGGTCGGGTTGCGCCACCGATGAACGGTCACGACGGCGCCTCACGATCGCCCAGGCGGTGTCTGCGATCGGCAGTGCGAGGGCGAGGATGGGGACCGCCAGGGCGAAGGCTACCGCGACCTTGGCGACGCCGAGGATGGAGATCACGCCGAGCGCAGCGCCGAGAAAGTGTGAGCCCGAGTCGCCCATGAAGATGCGCGCCGGGCTGAAGTTGAACAGCAAAAAGCCCGCGCACGCTCCCGCCAACGCTCCCGCGAACTGCACGACGTCGATCTGGTCCTTGCCGGCGGCGGCGATCAGCAGCGTCAGGGCGACGATGAAGACGACGCCGGCCGCGAGGCCGTCGACCCCGTCCAGGAAGTTGACCGTGTTCTGCATGCCCAGAAGCCAGAACAGGCTGACCGGGATTCCGAGCCAGCCCAGCTCCACGAGCCTGGCGCTCCCATAGCCGCCCGACCCAGGCACACCGAAATACTTGATCACAAACCCGAACACGAACACCGCCACCAGCGCGACCAGCAGCTGGAAGGCGAACTTGATGCCAGGGCTGACGCGCCAGCGGTCGTCGGCGATGAGCAGCACCGCCGCCAGGCCCGAGACCACCAACACACCGGTCCTGGTGAAGCTGGACGGCACGAAGATCAGCACCGCGACGGCGAATCCGACGAACATGGCCAGGCCGCCAAGGAGCGGTGTCGGAGCCGAGTGGGCGTGGCGGCCGCCGGGCATGGCCATCAGGCCGGAGCGGCTCGAGACCGTGATCGCCACCGGCACCAGAATTGCGCAGAAAACCATCGCCGCGATTAGCGGCCAAAGGCCGGGGAGCACCTTGTCCCGGACCGTCTCCAGGAACGCGATGCTGAAGAAATCGCTCACGAGCCGGAAACTCTAATCGAAAGCGTAGGGCAGCGGAAACTTCCGGCAGAGCTCGAGCGCGCGCTCGTGCACCGAGTCGAGGACGGCAGGGTCGTCGATGCGCTCGACGAGGTCGGCCAGGCAGTCCGCGATGACCACCATCTCGGCCTCGCGCATGCCGCGCGTTGTCACCAGCGGGGTGCCGACGCGAACGCCGCTCGGGTTGAACTTCGACGCCTCGTCGTAAGGGATCGAGTTCCGGTTGAGCGTGATCCCGACGGTGTCGGCCACGTCCTGCACCTGCTTGCCAGTGCGCTTCTGTGGACGCAGGTCGACAAGCATCAGGTGGTTGTCGGTGCCGCCGCTGACCAGACGCAGCCCGCGCTCCATCAGCCGCGCTGCAAGTGCCTTGGCGTTGACCACGACCTGCTTCGTGTATGTCTTGAACTCAGGCTTAAGCGCCTCGCCGAAGCAAACGGCTTTGGCCGCGATCGCGTGCATCAGCGGGCCGCCCTGGATGCCCGGGAACACAGCAGAGTCGATGGCCTTCTGGTGCTCGTTGTCGCAGAGGATGATCGCGCCCCAGGCGCCGCGCAGAGTCTTCTGCGTCGTGGTCGTGACGATTGGCGCGTGCGGGATCGGCGATGGGTACACGCCGCCGGCCACCAGCCCGGCCACATGCGCCATGTCGACCACGAAGGTCGCCCCGACCGAATCGGCGATCCGCCGCATGCGCGCCCAGTCGACGATGCGCGAGTAAGCGGAGAACCCTCCGATGATCATCTTCGGGCGCACCTGCTCGGCCTGCTTCTCCATCGCGTCGTAGTCGATGAGCTCGGTCTCGCGGCTCACGCCGTATGAGTGGATCTCGTAGAACTTGCCGCTGAAGTTTGCGGGGCTGCCGTGCGAAAGGTGACCGCCGGCCGAAAGGTCCATGCCCATGACCTTGTCGCCGAGCTGGCACACCGCCATGTAGACGGCTGCGTTCGCCTGCGACCCCGCGTGCGGCTGCACGTTCACGTACTCAGCGCCGAAGAGCTGCTTCGCGCGATCGACCGCAAGCGACTCGATCTTGTCGATCACCTCACCCGTGCCGCCGTAGTAGCGCCGGCCCGGATAGCCCTCGGCGTACTTGTTCGTCAGCAGCGTGCCGAGCGCCTCCAGGATGGCCGGGCTCGCGAGGTTCTCCGAGGCGATCAGCTCGAGCGTTTCGGACTGCCGCTTGTACTCCTTCCGGATGAGGTCGGCGACGACGGGATCTTCGCGGTCGAGGGCGCGGAAAGACATCGTCACGATCGGGGCAGCCATGCCTGAATCCTATCCCGCGCGGGGAGGCGGAGGGCCGAGGAGCTGGGCCGTCGGGATCGCCCCCTCGCGAAGCACGTGGGGCTCCGGACCGGTGAGATCGAGGACGCTCGAAGCCAAGCCGCCGGGAGCCTTGCCGCCGTCGAGGATCGCCGCCAGTCCATTCAGCGTGGCGGCCTCACCGGCCGTCATCGCCGGATCCTTGCCGTGATAGTTCGCGCTCGTCGTCATCAGCGGTCCTGCCGCGCGCAGGAGCTCGAGCGCGACGTCGTGTTTGGGAATGCGCACGCCGAGCGTGCCTCCGCCCTTGGCGTGGAGGATGACGGTGAGGGGACCCGGCCACCAGGACCGGATGATCGCCTCCGCGCGGCTGTCGATATGAACAAAGCCCTCGAGCTGTGATTCGGCCGCGGCCATGAGGATCAGCGGCAATCCGACCGGCCTGCCCTTGATGAGGTAGATCCGCCGGCGCGCCACCTCGTCGTCGGCGGCTGCGGCCAACCCATATACGGTGTCGGTCGGGAACGCGATTACGCCGCCGCTTCGCAGCAAATTGGCCACGCGGGTGAGACCGGCGCGGGTTGGTTTCAGGACCATGCTTCGACGACCCTCTCGTGGCCGCCCAGGTCGCGAAGGACGCTCTGGCTCGAGAACTCGCGACCCGCCCCTTTGCTTACCGCGGACATGATCGCCGGGTCGATTTCGGCCAGCAGCCGGCCGCCCGGATTCAGCCGGGCCGGCGCAGCCTGGATGAGCCGCAGCACGAGTGCGGCGCCGTTCTGCGACGCAAACAACGCGCCCGACGGCTGCGCCGTCACCTCGCGCGGAAGGTCTGTCCCCGGCGCCAAGTAAGGCAGGTTCGCGCAGACGAGATCGAACGTGCCGGGCAGCGGCTCGAGGAGGTCCCCGCACGCGAGGTGGACTCGCTCAACAAGTCCATGCCTGGCCACATTTCGGGCGGCGACGTCAAGGGCTTCCCGGCTGGTGTCGCTCGCCCACACCTCGACCTGCGGCGCGTAGTGGGCGATGGCGATCGCGATGCTACCGCTGCCGGTGCCGGCATCAGCGACTCGCAGGTGCCGGTCCGCCTCTCGCGCGATCGCGACCGCCCGCTGCACCAGCACCTCGGTGTCCGGGTTGGGCACCAGCACCGCGGGCGTGACCTCGAAGTCGAGGGCCATGAACTCCTTGTGGCCGACCAGATAGGCGACCGGGTCGCCGTGCGCTCGTCGTTTGATCAGGCCGCGGTAGCGGGTCAGCTCGTCGTCGGTAAGTGGCCGGTTGAACTGCAGGTAGAGGTCGAGCCTGCGCATCCCGAGCGCCTGGGCCAGGAGCACCTCGGCATCGAGCCGTGCCGAGTCAGAGCTGTGCTTCTGCAGGTGGCCGGAGGCTGCCTTCAGGACCTCGAGGACGGTCAATTCGGGCTGGGAGCGCCGCCGTTGAGCTGGGCTGCGCGCTCGGCGTTGACCAACGCCGAGACGAGCTCGTCGAGGTCGCCGGCCATCACGCGGTCGAGCTTGTGGAGCGTCAGGTTGATCCGATGGTCCGTGACGCGGTTCTCCTTGAAGTTGTAGGTGCGGATCTTCTCCGAGCGGTTGCCGCTCCCCACCATCCCGCGCCGCTGCGCGCCGATTGCAGCCTGCTGCTCGGCAAGCTTCAGGTCATAGAGACGAGCTCGCAGCACGCGCAGTGCCTTCTCTCTGTTCTGCAGCTGCGACTTCTCGTCCTGCATGCTCACCACCAGACCGGTGGGCTTGTGGGTCATGCGGATCGCGGAGTAGGTCGTGTTGACGCTCTGCCCGCCAGGTCCGGTTGAGGTCGACGTCTTGATCTCCAGGTCCTCCGGCTTGATCTCGACCTCGACGGGGTCTGCTTCGGGCATCACTGCCACCGTCGCCGCCGACGTGTGGATGCGGCCTTGCGCCTCGGTCTTCGGCACACGCTGCACGCGGTGCACGCCGCCTTCGTACTTCAGCTGCGAATAGGCGCCATGGCCGTGGACCTCGAACACGATCTTGTCGAAGCCGCCCATCCCGGTCGGTGACGAGTCCACCACCTCGACCTTCCAGCCCTTCTTCTCGGCCCACTTCGTGTACATGCGGAAGAGATCGGCTGCAAACAGCGCCGCCTCGTCCCCACCTTCGGCGCCCTGGATCTCGACGACGACATCTTTGTCGTCGTTCGGGTCCTTGGGCAGCAGCAGCACCTTCAACTTCTCTTCGAGCTCGGCGACCTGCGCGGCCGCGCGCCGCTCCTCGGACCGCAGGTACTCCTGCATGTCCGCCTCTTTCTCGTGCTTGAGCATCTCGCGCGCGGACTCCATCTCCTGCCGCGCGCGCCGGTACGCGTCATAGGCCTCGACGATCTCGCGGAGCGTGCGCTGCTCCCGCGCGAGCTTCGTCAGCTGAGCATGATCGGACGCGACCTCGGGGCGCGCCATCTCCTGCTCGATCTGGTGGAAACGGCGAGCGATCGCCTCCAAGCGATCTATCACGCCGCTGCTCCGGCCGTGTCCTCCTCACCCTCGCGGGCGCTGTTGAAAGCGACTATCGCGACCTCGAGCATGTCGTCGGTCGGCTCGCGGGTCGTGAACTTTTGAGTTCCGAGGACCGGCACCAAAAGGACCTTGATGATCGGGTTGGCGCGGTGGCGCGCCATGAAGCGGATGAGCTCGAAGCCCGCGCCCGCGATCAGCGGGATCGCCAGCACGCGGCTTGCGATGAGCCAGAACCAGTTGGGGTGGAACAGGGCCACCGCCGAGAACACGATGACGCTGACAACCAGGACGACCAGCAGGAACCCGGTGCCGCATCGGGGATGGAGGAGGCTCGCGCGACGCACAGACGAAACCTCGAGCGGCCAACCCGCTTCGTAAGCGTTGATCGTTTTGTGCTCGGCGCCGTGGTACTGGAACACTCGACGGACATCGGGCAGGAGCGCAATCAGAGAGAGGTAGCCGAGCACCAGGCCGACGCGGATCACGCCTTCGACCGCGACGACAACGAAGCTCCCGCTGCGATGCACATGTTCGCGGACCACATGAGCGCCTTCATGCCAAGGTGGAGCTGTTCGCCGATAAGCGCGAGGCCGCGAACCATCGGCAGCTTCCAGAACGGATTGACGTAGATCGCCGCCTTGAGCTCGCCCTTGTCGACGGCGATCTGCTTGGTGTTCGGAAGGCGGACGGCGACCGCGTAATGGCGCTTGCCGCGCATCATCACGCCTTCGATGACCGCCTGGCCGCCATAAAAGAATGAATCTCCTCCCCGCCGTGCGGGGAGGTCCGGGCGCAGCCCGGGGTGGGGAGACTCAATCCCCGTCGCCGGA
>VBHX01000016.1 GCA_005879945.1 Chloroflexota bacterium
AAGCGCGCCGGAAAGCACGTTCAAGAGAGTTGTCTTACCCGCGCCATTGGGCCCGACGATGCCGACGACCTCACCTTGCGTCAGCTTGAGGCTGACACCCTCCAGCACCGCCAGCGCGCCGAAGCGTTTCCGGACGTCGACCGCGGCGAGGACCGCCGCCTCCACTGCCTAGCCCGGGTAGGGCTGCAGGGTCGAGGCGATCGGCACGTTCGTGTCGGCGGAGTTCTCGCAGATCACGAAGTCGATCGGCCACTTGGATTGAGCGTCTTCATCGCCTCGATGATTTTTGAGCGGTCTTTCGGCGCGCCGCTTGCGGTCAGCGCGGCGGCGGCGACGTCGAACAGCGAGAGGCTTGCTCCCAGCTGCTGGTTCCATTGCTTGCCGCTGGTCGACTCATAGCCGTCGCCAAGCTGCTTGCTGGTGACGCCGGTCAGCGAGGACTTGTATGGCCACGTCGGCGCCCAGTACACACCAGAGGCAAGCCCATTGCCGTGTGGAGCTACCGCCGTCACCTGCGAAGGAAAAAGGCCCGTCTTCGCGATCTGACCGATCTTCACGTGCTTCGTGTACCCCTGCTGCGCGGCCTGGTTCCAGAACGTGGTGAAGTCCGGCGGGATGGGGAAGGTATTGAAGATCTGGCAGTCCTCGCGAATGAACCGCTGGATCTGGACCGTGTAGTCGTTGGTCCCGTCCTCGTACGGACCGGGATCGACGATCTGGTAACCGGCGTTCTTGAGCAGCGGTCCGAGCGCAGCTCGGATCGCGTTTCCGTCAGCGTCGTTCGGCCACATGACGGCGACCTTTTTGTTGGTCGTCACCTGCGGCCAGAGGTGCGTGTAGGCGAGAAAGAACTGCTCGACGCCGAAGCAGTAGTGGAACGTCGACTTGTACGGCGAGGGCTGGCCGGGCTTGGCGCCGCGGCCGAGGTACCACGCCTCCCAGGGCACCACCGTGGAGATGCAGGGAACGCCCGCCGCTTCGCACGCGTCGGAAACCGGGTTCACGGTCTCAGGTGTGGAGGTCGCGAGCATGAGGTCGACCTTTTGAGTCTGGATCAACTCGTTGGCGACCTGCGCTCCCACCGAGGGCGTCGATTGCCCGTCGCGGTTGACGATCTCGACCAAGTAGTTGGTACCGCCGATCGACAGCCCTTTTTTGAAAGCGCTCCGCGCCAACCCGAGCACATACGCGTCTGGTTCGCCGAATCCTGATGCCGGGCCCGTGATGGGGCTGACGAAGCCGATCTTGATCGTGCCCGACGGTGTCGACGTGGTCGAGGCAAGGCAGGACTCAAGCACACCGGGGACAGTCAGGCCTCCGAGGACAAGGCCGGTGGTCTTGAGCATCTCGCGACGTGTGATTGACAAGTGACACCTCCCCTTGTGTGAGAAGTGCGCCCTGCGCCGCGCCCGGCGTGAGGCGGCTGGAGCGCAATTGCTCCGTGTACCGACTATCGGAGTTTGCGCCGGTTCATAATCCTCGTCAAGGGCTGTGGACGACCTCGAGTACGAGCCGCCCTACCTCTATCCGGAGTACCGCTCCACCGAGCGGCGCGCGCCCAAGCAAGAATTGGTCAAGCTTCCGGACGAGTGGTTTCATCGCGCCCGCGGGCCCGCATTCGGGCGCATCCCGGTAGGGCCGGACGACGCCGACCTGACGCGCCAGCATGCGGGCGAGCCGCTCGGCGAGCGGATCATCATCACGGGCCGGGTCATCGACTCCGACGGGCGGGCGGTGCGCAGCACTTTGATCGAGATCTGGCAGGCGAACGCGGCCGGACGGTACGTCGACCCGGTCGACGATCACCCCGCGCCACTGGACCCGAACTTCACAGGCGCTGGACGATGTCTCACGGATGACGATGGTGTGTATCGCTTCGTCACGGTCAAGCCGGGCGCGTACCCGTGGCGCAATCATGCCAACGCGTGGCGACCGGCCCACGTGCACTTCTCACTGTTCGGGCCGTCGCTGGCGAGCCGGCTAGTGACGCAGATGTACTTCCCCGGCGACCCGTTGATCCCTTTCGATCCTATCCTCAACTCGATTCCCGATCCCCGCGGTCGCCAGCTGCTGTTGTCGAGGTTCGACCTCGAGACGACGGTGCCGCAGTGGGCGCTGGGCTATCGATGGGACATCGTCTTACGTGGTCGCGACGCGACGCCCGTGGAGCCGTGACGCCCACCCCATCGCAGACCGTTGGGCCCTTTTTCGGCTTCGCGCTGCGGCGGGTCGATGACGGCGACGGAATTCCGGTCGAAGGTCAGGTGCTGGACGGCGCGGGTGAGCCAGTCGTGGATGCGCTCATCGAAGCGTGGCGCGAGGGTGATTTCGCGCGCTGCCGCACCGATGACGAGGGGGCATTTCGTTTCACCGCCCGCAAGAGGCGGTTCCTCAACATCACGGTCTTCGCGCGTGGGCTGCTCCGACATCTCAATACGCGGATGTACTTTCCCGGCGAACAAGATGCCATCCTCGAGATGGTCGACCCAGGGCGCCGGCACACGTTGGTCGCGAGGCCCGACGGCGAGGTTCTGCGCTTCGACATCAGGCTACAAGGCCCAGAGGAAACGGTTTTCTTCGTCTAGCGTCGTCTGAATCTATAGAAATCTGAGCGCCACTCCGTGGTTTCCTGAGATTCTTTAACCTATGGGCGTGCGGAGCTGGCTGAGTCTGGACGAAGCTGCCAGGAGGCTGAGCGTCCACCCGGCGACGCTGCGCGAGTGGGCCGACAAGGGGCGCATCCGGACGTTTCGGACGCCCGGCGGGCACCGGCGGTTCAGCGAGTCGGACATCCTCGAGCTTGGCGCGCACGCGAAGCCGGACCTATCGCTGCTCATGCATGCGACCGTCGGCCAGGCGCGAATCGCGACCAGTGGGGGGCGGCTCGCTTCTCAGACGTGGTACGCGCGCTTCGACGACGCGGCCAAGCAGCGCCACCGCGAGCTGGGCATGGAGCTGGTGCAGATGCTCGTCGCCTTTCTCGCAGACGCGGAGCGGGATTGGAGCTCGGAGATCAAACAGCTCGGCGGACGCTACGCAGAGTTGGCGCGGGAGGCCGGCCTTTCGCTGGGCGACGCGATGCGCGCCTTCCATCTCTTCGAGGGAATAGTTCGGTCGAGTGTCAGCGAGCTTGGAGCGGCGAAGGTCGGGAGTTCGGACCTCGAGGAAAACGTCGGCTGGTTTTTGAATGAGGTGAGGGTGGCGATGGTGGAGGCATTTTCGTGAGCGCGTTGAATGTCGTCCTGCCGCTGGGTTCGTCGGTGCTGAGCTTCATTTTTGCGGTGATGGTGCTGGACCAGTGGTGGCAGAGGCGCCACAGCTTTCAGCTCGTCTGGGGAATCGGCTTGCTGTGGTACGGGCTCAGTGCCGGCACCGAGTTCATGGGCAGCGCGTTCGGATGGAATGAACCGCTCTACCGCATGTGGTACCTGACCGGCGCCTTCTTCGTCGCGGCGTATCTGGGCGCGGGCACGATCTACCTGCTGTCGAAGTCACGCTTTGGCTACTTTGCGGGCGCGACGATCCTAGTAGGCGGCCTGCTCTCGTTCCTGTTCAGCCGCTCGAGCCTGTACCCAGGCTCCTCGGGAGCGGGCACGGCCGCATTCGCGATCGCTCTGGTCGGAGGGGTGGCGGTCATCATTGCGACCGCGACGCGTCGTGCATTGGCGGCGCACATCGCGATGGGGGTGCTGGCCGTCGGCTCCCTTGCGGTCGCATACATGGTGCTTGGCGCCCATCTCGCTGCTCCGGGCTGGGCGGTCGATCCACACACGCACGTTCCGGTCGGCTCTGCGTTTCCAGGCTACGTGCGCGTCTTGACTGGACCGTTCAACATCGCCGGCGCGCTGTGCCTTGTCTTCGGCGCGATCTACTCCGCGTACGTGTACATGCCCAAGAAACGGGTGCTTCCGGCCCGCCTCGCGATACTGGCCGTCACCGTGAACTTCGTCGCCTCGCTCCCCGGAGCGGTGGTCGCATTGATCCACGGCAAGCTCAACTCGCGCGTGCCGGCGACCATCCTGATCGCGATCGGCGCGTTCATCCCGGGCCTGACGAGTGGGCTCAACCGGTTCGGCGTGACGTGGTCGTTTTTCCTCGGCGAGTTCGTCGGCCTGGTCTTGATCTTCGTCGGGTTCCTGGTCAGCGAGGAGGTGTTTCGCAACGTTCGCATCGGGACGACGCTGTGGTCGCGCTCGTCATCGGCGTCACTCGAACGTGAGGTCGGTTGAGATCTCGATCGCTTTCTCGATGCTCTTCGCCACAGGGCAGCGTGACGCGTGGTGCGAATGTGCGCGTTCGGCGGCTTCGCGCTTGTCTCCGGGACAGTCTCTGAGCGTGTAATGGACGCTGATCTTCTTGATCACCAGGACCTTGTCCTCGAGATAGATCTCACCTTCGGCTTCTGAGGTAAGCCTCCCGTCGGTCGCGTCAATCCCGCGCGCTTCCAGCGCGCCACCAAGGGTCCCGGTGAGTCAACCCGCGGCGGCGGCCACGACGTAGTCGAGGGTCGTGGCCTGGTCGGGATACTGGCCGGGAGCTGTTCCGTAGTGCTCCCGCACCGCGCCGTGGGTGCCGAAGGTGATCGGCTCGGTTTCAACGGGAAGGTAGGCCTGGCGGATGGGGCCGCGCTCACGCACGATCCTCACTCGAGAGACGTAGGTCGGCTCCATGAGACCGAGGTTACAGCCTGCCTGCGACGATGCGTCCAGGGCTCTGGTCGGGCCTGGCTAGCTTGCGATTACGAGCCGAGAGAATTGACCGACAGCCCCGAGTCGACGGGAGCAGTTCCCGGGTCATGCGTGACGCCAACAGTCGTGGTACCTGAGCAGGTGCCGCCGTGGCCGTCGGAGGCGGTAAACGAGACCTGGTAGACACGTCCGTCGCCGAGTCCGCTGCGCTCCGCGCGCAGCATGACCGTGTTCGATGATCCACCAGGAGTGGCGTCGGGGCTCGAGTCACCGTCACCCAGCCCGTCGGTCGGCTCATTTTGAGTTACGCCGGTGATCGTGATCGTGACCGCATCGCCGTCCGGATCGGTGGCACCCACCAATCCCACTTGTCGCAGTTGGTGGTTGGCGGGCCACAGGATGCTCGAATCAGCATGAATCTGAGAGCAATCGGGTGCTTGGTTGGGGGCGAAAGTTATGGTCACGTTCAGCTCGGTGGTGTCGTAGGAGATATCGCCGGCCGCCCCTGGGTCGACGACAAAATAAAGCGAGTCGCCCGCGCCGACGCTTGCCTGAAGGCCACTCGGAAAGGTGGCGCTTCCACCATTGGATATAGACCCCGACGCGATGGTGACGGTGCCAGAGTCGACGAACCAGCGAATTCCATCGCCGCCGTTGGCGTCATCGTCCGCAACGCCACCATCGATCTGGACGATGCCCGAAACGGGACTCTTCCAGCCGACGATCGCCATCTGCGGACTCCACTCGTGCATGAAGACGCTTCCTTGGGGAATCGTGAGTGTGCAGTCGGTCTGCGGGACAGACGTCGTATTGACGCCGACGAACGGTAGGCCCGGGGCGCAGGCGGATTGATTGTCGCTGTACCAGGCGGCCACGCCGGTGATCGCGGCAAAGTTAGCGGTGAAGTGCGGCAGCAGGGTGTAGTTGCCGTCATGCGCAAAGCTGGAGCTTTGCAAGAAACTCCATACGCCAGAGTTTCCATGGCTGTCAGGCGCTGGATTGGCAGTCGGATTTGCGGCAAAGTCGGTGGCAAGGTTCCAGGTTTCAGGGGCTTGTGCCCGGCTTTCGATGCGAGTTAGTGAGAATGCCACCATGGCAAGGAGAACCGCGGCGAGGCTAACCAAGCCGACACGTCGAAGCACAGGTCGCTCGCTGACCGTGCTAGAACCCATTCCACCCATTCGGCCCTCTCCGCTGCCAAGACCTTAGCGATGGTCTCTGGCAGCAGCCACAGGATGCTATCCGCCGCAAGAGTGACATGTCAATGCATCGGCGAATTGAGGCCAGCCGGGGGACCCGACTTCGGCCTGGCGACGATGCTCTTCTACGTCGCCTGGCGCACGCTCCAGGCAGCAGCCATTGCGCCTGGCCGCCTTGATTGACGCATACCAGGAGATCGGTGCGGACGGTGGGTTTGCTGAAGAGCCGGGCTGTAGCAATCCCCGGCGGGGTCTGGACGCCCTCCGACTGATCTCGACATCAAGTCGATCGCAGCGGCGTGGATCTCGCCGGTGTTCGAGTTGTGTATGTCTGCATCATCCAGATCGGCTTCAAGCTCGATGTGGGGCGCCTGGCGGACGTTCGGGCCCCGACGCTCCTTCTACTTGGCGGTTCCAGTCCGCTCGCGATGCGAGATGGCACCGAGGCGATCGCAGGAGCCTTGCCGAACGCGGGTTATCCTCGCCGCGTGCGGGCGTTGATCTCCCGATACGGCGAAACCGCGATGCGAATCCTTGCCGTGCTGGCCGGGCTCTTCTTCGTCGTCGGCACCTTGCCGCAGGCAATCTCGCCTTGGGGGGCGGTGACCCTCGCCAACTACCAGGGGAGGCCTGGAGGAGCGCTTCGAGGTGCTCGGCAGCCGGCGCCGAAAGATTGCTTTTCGAACGCGTCCTCGAGCAGCGCTCGCTGCTCCGACACGTGGAGGCCGCGATACCGGGGGCCCAAATTACCGTGGTTCGACTTCGTGCTCCCCTTCAGGTGATCGAGAAGCGTGTCTCGATCGTGAGACTGACATTCGGTCGATTGGCATATCCGGGCTGCGCGCTGGCTAACGGCCCCGGATGGACAAAAAGGGCTATCAAAGGTCGCCTTGTGGACAACGGCGATGACCGCGACGCTGTTCGGACCGCCTCGACGAACTCGATAGGTCCGTTCTAGCGCGATGATGGGTGTCGGGGTTCGTCTGCCTCTGCAGGCGACCCGAAGGAGGACCCGTGGCATCCAGGAAAGAGTGGCCGATTTCGGATTCGCCGGCGGTCGCACTTGCCCAAGCACATCTAGAGGCGTGGACCAATCACGACCTTGACACTGCGCGAGGCAACCTTGCGGAGGACGTCCAGTTCTACAGCCCGGCCGCGAACTTGGTCGGAATTGGCGAATACATGGACGCTCCGAGGGGCCTGACTCAATTCGCGAGACAGGTTGTACCTGGCAGTCTGCGCGTGATTGCCGCCATGGGCGATGATCGGAACGCTCTGATCATGTATGAAGTCAGCACCGAAGGCGGCCAGCTCGGATCAAAGCTGTTTCCCTCGGCTCAAACCTGGCTGCTGGATGACAATGGAAAGATCAAGGTCGAGCGGATCGTCTCCTACATGGCTCCGCGTGTCGTCTGAGAGTCTTGCGTAGCGGGCCGCTGTCGGATCAGCCGACGTCCGCTCAATTCCTGAGACTTCGAAGTTGTGGACCCAGACATACACCGCTCGAACACCTTTGAATTCGGCGGACGGCGCCTCCGGTTAGGTCTCAACCACAGCCGAGCCTCGGACCAAGCGCTTGCGGCGGTCCGCCGTTGTGGCTGAGCGCGGCACCCTGCCCACCGCTGCTTCGTGGACCCATACATGCATGAGCCCGTCCGAAAAGACGATCCGACGTCGCTTCGGCAGCTTTAAGGCGGCTGTCCAATGCGCCGTCATCGACTTTGTTGACCCCGCGTGAACAGAAGCCACGGTGCATCGTTTCGCTTAGCTGCAGCGGGTGATGGCGGCGCCCGCTTCTATCCCGCTCGCGATCTGCCAGGCGAGATCAAAGTGCCGACGCTGGTGATGGCGGGAGTGACGCGGCTGGCGCCGGCGCGTCAGCCATCGGCCGCCGCCGCCAGCCGGTCCAGGCCGGTCAACAGAGCCCGCCTATCCCCGGCCGACACCTTCTTCAGTGCGGCCGCCAATCGGACCAGGTCCAAAACGCTGTCCTGCCTCACTCGGGCGACCCCCGCATCGGTGAGGACAATCGAAAGCTGGCGCTCGTCCTCAGGATCGCGGCGGCGGGTGAGAAAGCCGCGGCGCTCGAGGCTCTTAACCTGCTCAGACGCTGAGCTCTTGGGCATGCCGAAGTGGCGTGCGACGGATCGAACTGTTCGGCTTGCGATTGGTTCGCCACGCCGTACAATATACAACTCATGTCGGAAAGGGTTCGGTGGAGGAGGAGCGATGATTGAGATAGCAAGGGAGCGAAACATCTCCGCGCCGGCAGCTCGCGTTTGGGAGGTCGTGGCCGAAGCCGAACGGCTGCCCGAGTGGTACGCCAGGGCGGCCAGTGCCGAGGTGCTGGAGGGCGCCGGGCTCGGCCGCCGCCAGCGTCTGCGCAGCCAGTGGCATGGGCAAGACTCTGAGGTCGACCAACTGATCACCGCGTTCGAACCCGAACACCTTCTCGAATGGCATCATGAGGCGGAGCGTCTCGGCGGGCAGCCCGCCCCCCGGTTTGCACTTGAAACTGTCGTCAGGATCAGGCTCGAGGCGCAGGGGCCCGATGCCACCCGGGTGGTTCTGGAGTCGCGCCAGCGGCCCGCCGATCCCGACAAGGAGCAGGCGATGCGCGGCAACTCCGAATACTTGGGCAAGATGTTGGAGGCATCGTTAGAGCGCCTTGAACAGCTGGTGACGCGCGGGTCGGAGTCTTAAGGAGATGGAGTGAAATGATTGATGGGGCTCACGCAATCATCTACAGCCACGACCCTGAGGCCGATCGAACATTCTTCAAGGAAGTGCTTGGGCTGCATCACGTAGACGCGGGCGGTGGTTGGCTAATCTTCGCGCTTCCGCCTGCCGAAGTTGCCGTCCATCCCGCTGAGCCAGGAAAACCGGGTCACGAACTTTTTCTCATGTGCCGTGACATCGACGCCGCAGTGAAGGAGCTCACGGGCAAAGGAGTCACTGTCGAACCCCGGCTCTACGACGAACCCTGGGGACGTCTGGCGTTCATCAAGTTGCCAGGCGGCGGAAAGCTGGGGGTGTACCAGCCGCGCCACCCGCGCGCTCTAAATACGTCCGCGCCCGAAGCTCTGAGCCCGAAGCCGGTGAGGCGCGAGTCAACAAGCTCCAAGTCCCGCACAAAGTCGAGACCGACTGCGTCGTCAAACCGCCGGTCCGGGTGATCCGAGAGTTTCAACCGATCGACGCGAGCCGAATATGGCGCGTCCGCATGCACGTTCCCGGTGCCATCACCTCGGTGTAGATGGTGGACCCGAGGGGATTCGAACCCCTGACCTCGTGAGTGCGATTCACGCGCGCTCCCAACTGCGCCACGGGCCCACACGCTGAGCGAAAAGCCAGTATAGCCCCGGAACAATCGGACCCCGGCGGGCGATTCCTATACTCGCCACATGTCGTTCCTGTTCAAAAGCAAGCGCGTGCCGGAGGGCGTCGACCCATCTCGCATTCCGCCTGGCCAGACGCTGACGGCCCCCAATCGATGGCCGCTTCTTCACTTCGGCCCGGTGCCCCAAATCGACATCGCGACGTGGGATTTCAAGGTGTTCGGCGCGGTCGAGAACCTGCTGACGCTGGACTATGGCGAGCTTCGCGCGCTGCCCTCTAAGGATGTTGTCGCGGACATCCACTGCGTGACTGGATGGAGCCGGCTCGGCGACAGGTGGACCGGCGTGCCCATTCGCGAGATCCTGGATCGCGTCAAGCCCAAACCCGAGGCCAAGTACGTCACGGCCCACTGCGAGTACGGGTACACGACCTCGGTTCCTCTTTCCGTTTTGGATGCCGAGGAGAACCTACTGTGCTATGCGTGGAACGGCCAGGACCTGACGCCGGACCACGGGTGGCCCCTGCGCCTTTTCGTACCCACGAAGTACTTCTGGAAATCGGCGAAGTGGTTGCGCGGTCTAGAGTTCATGGAACGCAACCGGCTCGGTTTCTGGGAGCAGCGCGGATATCACGATGAGGCGGACCCCTGGAAAGAGACACGCTACTGGTAGTCGCAGCGCTCCCGCTGCGCCGCCGCTAGTCACTTTCACCTCGGACTTCGGCTCGGGCTCGCCGCTGGTGGCGGCGATGAAGGCTGTGGTCCTGGCAGGCTGCCCGAACGCGACTCTGGTTGACGTGAGCCACGAGGTGCCGAGGTTCGACGTCTCCGCGGGCGCGTTCATGGTGTTCGCGGGGACCCGGCACTTCGGACCTGGATCAGTGCACCTGGCGGTCGTCGATCCGGGCGTCGGCAGCTCGCGGCGGCGGCTTGCGATCCGCGCCGGCGGGCGCTTCTACGTCGGTCCCGACAACGGCCTGTTCGCGATCGTGCTGGAGGAGGTCGGCATGCAGCACGCGGTGGAGCTGGCCCCGAATCCTGGCGGTGCGCCGACTTTCGAGGGCCGCGACGTTTTCGCGCCCGCGGCGGCCGCGCTGGCGTCAGGCGTCCCGCTCGAGTCCCTCGGCCACTCGACCCCGCCACCGACCATGCTCGAGGATCGCGGCCCGCGTGTGTTGTGGACCGACGGATTTGGAAACCTCGTGACGAACCTCAAGCCGCCCGTGCGACCGATGCGGATCCATAACCACTACATCACCAACTCGGCGACGACCTACGCGGAAGCCAAGCCGAACGAGCCGTTCGTCTACGTCGGCAGCATGGGCTACCTCGAGGTCGGCATCCGCGAGGCGCGAGCGGACAGGGTGCTCGGGGCGCGGTCGGGGATGAAGGTCGAGCTGCTCTGAGCTGAGCTAAGTCCCTGCCTTTACAGGCTGGGTTGGCGTTCGCCTTTGGCCCCGATACCGTTCCGCCTTGCCATGGCGCGATTCGCGTTGCTGCTGCTGATTGTTTGCCTGACGGCGTGCACGGCTCCTCCCACCGCGGCGCCGATCGCAAACGCGGCACGGCTGGCGCAGGCGCCAGGCGTTGCCGGGGCGCCCCTGACGTCGGGGTCGGGGCGCCCTGAGCCTGTGACCCTGTGGCAGGACGCGAGCATCTTCGATCTCGTGCGGCGGCTCATCGGGTCCGCTCACAGCCGGGTCATGGTTGAGATGTACGAGCTGGGTCGAAAGGACATGACGTCAGCGCTGGGCGCTGTCCGGGCGCGCGGGGTTGCGGTGCGCGTGATCACGGATCCGACGGTCAGGGCGAGCCGGCGTTCCGCGGTGGCGCTCGATGCGATGGGGGTGGCCGAACGCGTCTACCCGGTGGACGACGTCCGCCATCAGATCGATCACGTGAAGCTCCTCATCGCGGACAGCGAGGCCGTGGTGGGCGGCATGAACTGGGGCGCGCACAGCAATCGCAACCATGACTACGTGCTCGAGACGCGCGTCCCGGCCGAAATCGATCGCCTGGCGTTCATCTTTGAGCAGGACTGGGCGCTGGCAGGAGGCCATCCAGCGCCATTGGTGGCGGCGCCCGGCGAGATCGCTCAGACTGCGCCGGGCGAGGAAATACGCTCGATGCTCGAGCGCGCTCTCGGTCTTGCGCGCATACGCGTGCTCGCCGAGGTCTACACCTTCACCGATCCTGAAGTCATCGCCGGCCTGGCCGCCGCACACCGCCGCGGCGTCCTCGTCCGCGTCCTGCTCGACCCGAACCAGGCGTACAACCGGCACGCCTACGCGGTCCTGGCGTCGAGCGGAGTTGAGGTGCGCTGGTTTCCGATCCCGCGGGGCGCGCTTCTGCACGCCAAGATCGGCTTGTTCGACGGCGAGCTGGTGCTCGGCTCAGCGAACTGGACGCTGTCCGGCCTGGGGGTAAACCACGAGCTCGATATCGAAACCCAGGATCCGGGAGCGGTGTCGACCTATGCAGCCAGGTTCGACTCCGACTGGTCGAGGTCTGCCGGTGGCTAGTTCTGGGGCGGTGGCCCCGACGAGCCCATCGGCGGCGGCCCAGAGCCGGCGGCGGGAGGAAGGGATCCCGGACCGAGTGCGCCCGACGGAGGCACGTTGCCGAAGTTGACCTGGGGTACCGCTCGGTCACCATCGTCGGCCTGGAAGAAGCCGAACGCCTTGAATCCGAGGGCGCCGGCAATGAGCGAGGTGGGCAGGGTTTGCAGCTTGATGTTGTAGTCGCGGACGTTGCCGTTGTAGAAGCGACGCGAGAACTCGATCTTGTCCTCGGTCGCCGTCAGGGTCTCCTGGAGGTTGGTGAAGGCGGCGATCGCCTTGAGGTCGGGGTAGTTCTCCGACACCGCGAAAAGGCTGCGGAGGCTCTGGCTCAGCATGTTCTCGGCGGCGCCGATCTTGGCCGGGTCGCCGGTCGCGCCTGCGGCGACCGCGGCCGCCCTCGCGTTGGTCACGGCCTCCAGGGTGCCGCGCTCGTGGCCCATGTAGCCCGAGACGGTGTTGACCAGGTTGGGGATGAGGTCGTGGCGCCGCTTGAGCTCGACGTCGATCTCAGACCAGGCTTCCTGCGTCCGGTTGCGGGCCGAGATCAGCCCGTTGTAGGTGAAGACGAGCCAGAGGACGATGAGGACGACGACGACTCCGACGATGATCCAACCGCCCATCTCAGCGATTCATCCTACGCGTGGGCGCGACGCTGCCATCGCGTCTTCTTCAGCATCTTCTTGTGCTTGTGCTTGCGCATCTTCTTGCGCCGCTTCTTGATTACCGAGCCCAATGCGACTCCTAATTACTGTTTACGGGGCCGAGACGTGCGTGATTTCCCGGTGGGGATCCAGGCGGCGAATCATACCGTAAGCGGCTCCCGGGACGTTCCGGCCTACACTCGACGCGATGTACTTCACGGATGCCCACGAAGAGCTCCGCCTCCACATCCGGAAGTTCCTGACCACTGAGGTCCAGCCTTATCTCGAGGAGTGGGAGGCGACCACTTTTCCCGACTCGATCTTCAAGCGCTTCGGGGAGCTCGGGTTCCTCGGACTGCGGTATCCGCCCGAGTATGGCGGCCAGGGCGGGGACTACTTCTCGGCGGTGGTCCTGTCCGAGGAGATGGCGCGAGCGGGTCTGGGCGGCCTGGGCATGGCGGTGGACGTGCAGACGGAGATGGCGACACCGCCAGTCTTCAAGTTCGGGACCGAGGAGCAGAAGCGCAAATGGGTGGTGCCGGCCATCCGTGGTGAGCACATCGCGGCGCTGGCCATCACGGAGCCGGACGCCGGCTCTGACGTTGCAGGCATCACCACCGTGGCGCGGCGCGACGGCGACCACTTCGTCGTCAACGGCCGGAAGATCTTCATCACCAGCGGCGCCCGCTGCCACTGGGCGTTGGTGGTCACAAAGACCGACCGCGAGCGCGGGCACAAGGGCTACAACCTGCTCGTCATCGAGAAGGGCACGCCCGGCTTCCAGGTCACGCGGACCCTGAAGAAGCTCGGCATGCACTCGTCGGACACAGCGGAGCTGCTATTCGAGGACTGCCGAGTTCCTGTCCGCAACCTGATCGGCGAGGAAGGCGAAGGGTTCAAGAACCTGATGTGGGAGCTCCAGGGCGAGCGAATGATCGCCGCCGCGGGGGCGATCGCGGGGGCGGCCCGCATCTTCGAGTACACGATGGACTACGCCCAGAACCGCCGGGCGTTTGGGCAGCCGATCTCGCAGTTCCAGGTCATCAAGCACCGGCTGGTCGACATGGGGACCAAAATCGCCGCCGTGCAGGCGTTCGTGTATCAAACCGCCGCGCAGTGGGATCGGGGCGAGTATCCGGTGCGAGAGATCTCTCAGGCCAAGCTGCTCGCGACGCAAACCGCGTGCGACGTGGCGGACGACGCGATCCAGATCCTCGGCGGGCATGGATACATGCACGAGTTCCCCGTCGAGAGGGCCTGGCGGAACGCGCGTCTGGGGCGCATCGGCGCCGGCTCGGACGAGATCATGAAGGAGATCATCGCCAAGACTTACGGTCTGTAGATGCAGGCCGTCCTGTTTCGAGGCTGTAAGCCAGAGGTCGCGGCGGGTCCGGATGGAAGGATCCTCGGCGTGGGTGCGCAGGCGCGCGGCGCCGCCGGCCCGGACTCGGAGATCATTCGCCTGCGCGGCACCGCCTGGCCCGGGCTGATCGACTCGCACATCCACCTCGAGGGCCTGGCGGATCGCCACCTGACGCTCGACCTGACGGGCGCCAAAAGCCTCGAGACGGCGCTGGTTCAGGTCCGCGCCTGGTCGGCGCGGCTGCCCAGGGACGGTTGGGTCACCGGGTCGGGCTGGTACAACGACGCCTGGCCGGACCCCGCGTTCCCCTCACGACAGCATCTCGACAAGGCCGCCGGCGGCCGCCCTGTGTTCCTCCGGCGTAAGGACGGCCATTCGGCGTGGGTTTCGAGCGCCGCGCTGCGGCGAGCCGGCATCGATCGCCATACCGACAACCCGCCTGGTGGTGTGATCGATCGCGCCGCCCGCAAAGAGCCGACCGGAATCCTGCGCGAAACGGCGATGGATCTCGTCGCCGCAAGACTGCCTTCTGCGACCGAGAGCGACCTCGATGCGGCTATGTCCAAAGCGCTCGCCGCGCTCACCCGCCTCGGGCTCACGTCTGTACATTCGATGGACGGCGCGCCTGGCTTCAGTTCACTTCAACGTCTGCATTCGCGCGGCCGCTTACCGCTACGAGTCACGTACAACCTGCCTCTGGCTGATCTCCACCATGCCGAGCGCATGGGCGTGCGGTCGGGTTGGGGTGATGCATGGCTGCGCATCTGGGGCGTGAAGGCATTTCTCGACGGCTCGCTCGGCAGCCGCACGGCGGAGATGCTCGATGGGTCCGGCACCGCGCGTCTCACCCAGTCCGAGCTGGTCGAGATGCTCGACCGCTGCGCGCATGCGCAGATGAATGTCTGCCTGCACGCGAT
This sequence comes from Chloroflexota bacterium, assembly GCA_005879945.1. Classification (GTDB taxonomy): domain Bacteria; phylum Chloroflexota; class Dormibacteria; order Dormibacterales; family Dormibacteraceae; genus UBA10449. The sequence goes on from VBHX01000016.1 coordinate 14,707, forward strand.
CGGCGACGGCGCGGTGCAAAGGGCTCTCGACGCGCTGGCGCCGAAGCATGGTGCCTGGCGTCTCTGGAGGCCCCGCATCGAACATGCCCAATGCGTCGATCCCACGGACATGCCGCGATTCGCCCGCATTGGCGTGGTCGCGTCGATGCAGCCCATCCATGCCGTGGCCGATCGCGAGCTCGCCGACCGTTACTGGCCGCAGCTGACCACGAACGCATATGCGTGGGGTGCGCTGGAGCGGGCGGGCGCTCAGGTCGCGTTCGGATCGGATGCCCCGGTGGAGAGTGCGGACCCGCTGCTTGGCATCGACGCGGCGACATCCTGGCGGCGCCGCGCGAGATGGCATCCCGAGCTGGCAGTGTCGCGAACGGCGGCGCTGCGCGCTTACACCGCTGCCGCCGCCTATGCGGTCGGCATGGAGAACGATGTGGGCGGGCTGCATCCGGGGATGCTGTGCGACATGACCGTGGTCGATGACGGCCAGGTCGTCGCGACCGTCGTAGGCGGTCGCGTCAGCTGGCGGCGAAAGCCTCCCGCAGCTTCGCGGCGGTCTGCTGCAGGTGCTCGTTCACGACCTTGACCTCGGCCAGGACCGGCATGAAGTTCGTGTCCCCGTTCCAGCGCGGCACAACGTGAAGGTGGATGTGGTGGGGAATGCCTGCGCCCGAGGCGCGGCCGGTGTTCGCGCCGATGTTGAACCCTTCCGGCTTCAAGGTTTGGCGCAGCACGGTGATCGTCTTCTTGGTTGCGCTCATGAGGTCGGCTGTCTGCGCGTCGTCGAGGTTTTCGAGCTCGCCCTGGTGCGCGATCGGGGCCACCATGACGTGGCCCGCGTTGTACGGAAACTTGTTCAGCAGCACGATGGCGCCTTCAGGCCGCCAGACGACGAGCTCGGCGTCCGGGTCATTCGGGTTCTCGATAACGCGACAGAAGAGGCAGCCGGGCTTCTGCTCGCCGGTGATGTACTCCATGCGCCACGGCGCCCACAGTCGTTCCATTGATCTACGTCTTCTTTCTATTGATGGTGACGGCGGTCTGGGGCTGGACCTTCGTCCTGGTCAAGGACGCGATCACACACTACCCGACCCTGCCCTTTCTCCAGCTGCGGTTCATCGTCGCCTTCCTCGTCATGGCTGCGCTGGTGCATCGATTGCCGGCCCGAAAGGAGCTGCGTGTCGGCGTCGCCGCAGGCGGCGTGCTCGCGGCCGGGTACCTGACCCAGACCGTCGGGCTGAGCATGACCAGCCCCGGCAACTCGGGCCTGATCACCGGCCTGTTCGTCGTGTTCACCCCATTGATCGATCGCATTTTCGGTGTGCGGCTGCGCTGGTGGACCCTGACCGCGGTGGCAACGGCCCTCATCGGCACAGTCCTTCTCGTCGGCGGTCCGGCCGGAGTCGGCATGGGCGACATCCTGACAGTCGCCTGCGCAGTCCTGTTTGGGCTGCACATCGTGCTGCTCAGCCACTGGTCCCCAGGACTGCGCTCGGCGCCGTTGGCGATGGTGCAGATGGGCAGCAGCGCGCTGATATTCACAGGTGGTGGGTCGTGGTCACTCCGCTTCCCCAGCCAGGACGTCTGGATCGCAATCTTGATCACCGGCGTGTTCGCCTCTGCACTCGCCTTCTACATCCAGACGTGGGCCCAGCAGCACCTCAGCGCCAGCCGGACCGCTCTGATCCTGACCACCGAACCCGCCTGGGCGCTCGCGGCAGCGGTCATCCTGGCGGGGCAACGATTTGGTCCGCTGCAGGCCGTCGGCGCCGCGCTGGTGCTGGCCGCGATCGTTGGCCATGAAGTCGCGCATCTAAAATTCAAAGCCCATGGAGACGAAGCCCAGGCGTAGCACGTACGTGCCTCAGGAGATCGAGCCCAAGTGGCAGAAGATCTGGGTCGATCGCGGGGTTATGGACGCGTCGGACAAGTCGCCGAAGCCGAAGTACTACGACCTGGTCATGTATCCATATCCATCGGGCGATCTGACCGTTGGTCACGCGCGTAACTACGTGATGGGCGACGTGCTTGCGCGGTTGAAGCGAATGCAGGGCTACGAGGTCCTGCATCCATTTGGTTGGGACGCGTTCGGCCTGCCCGCGGAAAACGCGGCGATGAAGCGGGGCGGCATTCATCCGAAGACGTGGACGGTCGAAAACATCGCCAAGGCCAAGCGCGAGCTGAAGATGATTGGGATCCTCTACGACTGGGACCGCGAGGTCACCAGCTGCATGCCGGACTACTACCGCTGGACCGAGTGGCTGTTCCTGCTGTTCTACGAGCGCGGCCTGGCGTATCGCGCGATGTCGCCGGTCAACTGGTGCCCGGTCGACAAGACCGTTCTGGCCAACGAGCAGGTCATCAACGGGCGCTGCTGGCGGCATCCGGACGTCGAGGTCGAGAAGCGCGACCTCGAGCAGTGGTTCTTCAAGATCACCGACTACGCCGAGCGACTGCTGAACGACCTGGAGCAGCTGGACAAATGGCCGCACAAGGTGCGCGTCATGCAGACCAACTGGATCGGGCGCAGCGAGGGCGCCGAGGTGGATTTCCCGGTGGCCGGCCATGAGGGCGAGTCGATACGCATCTATACGACGCGACCGGACACGCTGTTCGGATCGACGTTCATGGTGCTTGCGCCGGAGCACCCCCTGGTGGAGAAGGTCACGACCGCGGAGCACCGGGCTCGGGTTCGCGAGTATGTCGAGCGCGCGCGCAAGGAGACCGAGATCGAGCGCCTGTCGACGGAGCGCGAGAAGACCGGAGTTGCAACCGGAGGATTCGCGATCAACCCCGTCAACGGCGAAAAGATCCCGATCTGGGTCGCCGACTACGTGCTCGTGACGTACGGCACCGGGGCGATCATGGCGGTGCCGGCCCATGACGAGCGCGACTTTGAGTTCGCCAAGAGGTACGGCTTGCCGGTGCGCGAGGTGATTGCGCCTGCAGGGAGCGGCGGCGAGGAGCTTCGCGACGCCTACATCGGGCCGGGCGTGATGGTGAACAGCGGCCAGTTCGACGGCCTCGACAGCAAGACCGGTTCCGATCGTGTCATCGGGTGGCTGGAGGAGAAGGGGATTGGCAAGCGGTCGGTCAAGTACCGGCTGCGTGACTGGCTGATCTCGCGGCAGCGCTATTGGGGCTGCCCGATTCCCATCGTCTATTGCGAGCTCGACGGCATCGTGCCGGTGCCATACGACCGGCTGCCGGTCCTGCTGCCCGAGGAATACAAGCCGCTCGCTGACAATCCGGACTTCTGGCGCACGAGATGCCCCAGGTGTGGTCGCGATGCGCGTCGCGAGACGGACACGATGGACACGTTCGTCGATTCCTCCTGGTACTTCCTGCGCTACGCGAGCCCACATGATGAAAACGAGCCGTTCGACCCCGAGTTGGCCAACCACTGGATGGCCGTCGACCAGTACACGGGTGGGGTCGAGCACGCGATCCTGCACCTTCTTTACTCGCGGTTCTTCACCAAGGTGCTGCACGACGCGGGTCTGCTCGATGTGCAGGAACCGTTCATGCGCTTGTTCAACCAGGGCATGGTCAAGCGATTCGGACAGGTGATGTCGAAGTCGGCCGGCAACGGTGTCTCGCCCGACGAGCTGGTCGACAAGCAGGGTGCGGACGCGGGTCGCATCTACGAGATGTTCATCGGTCCTCCAGAGGAGGACGTGGAGTGGAACGACTCGGGCCTGAACGGCGTCGTCAAGTTCCTGCATCGCGTGTGGCGTTTGGTGCTGCAGCCGGAGTCGATCGAGGTGACCGCCGGTGCACGCGATGGGGGCGATGCGGTCCTGCTGCGCCGCAGGGTCGCTCAGACCATCAAGAAGGTGACCGACGACTACGAGGACCTGCGCTTCAACACCGCGGTGGCCTACCTGATGGAGCTCGCCAACACGATGCAGGACTACCTGCAAGGCGGTGGCGTGCGGGACGAGGGCTGGGACGCGGCCGTGCACACGCTGGTCAAGCTTCTGAACCCCATCGGGCCGCACATCAGCGAGGAGATGTGGGAGCGGCTTGGGGAGGGTGGACCCGACCGCGGCCTGCTGGCGGATGCCACATGGCCCGAGTTCGACGCGGCGGTCGCCGCCGAGCCGGAGGTGACTCTTGTGGTTCAGGTGAGCGGGAAGGTTCGAGACCGAATGGCGGTCGCGGCGGGCCTGTCGGAAGAGCAGGCGCTGGCTATCGCGATGGCCAGCGATCGAGTGCGCGCCGCGCTGAACGGCAGCAAGCCGTCGAAGGTCATCTACGTCAGGGACAAGCTGATCAACCTGGTCCCGTGAGCTCGTTACTGGGCCGGAACGCGCAATCCAGAGTCGAGGACGTAGTCCGCGACCACGGTCGATCCTGATGTCACAGTCACGGCTGGTGGGCCGCTGAGGACCCGCATGTAGGTCTTGAGAGTGACCTTCCACGTCCCGGCGGCAAGGTCAACCGTGTAGGAGCCCTTCGGACCCGTGAGCGTGCTGACGGTGGTCCCGTTGCCCTTGAAGTCGATCTCCAATCCCGCCACCGGCCGGCCGCCACACGGCCGCTCATTCACCGGTTCGATCGGCGAGCACGGCACCGCCACGACCTGGCCGCTGACGTTGCCGGTGCCCGACGAACCGCCGCTGGGGAACTGATAGGCGCCGCATGCCGCGGTCGCCACCATCACGAGAGCGATCAAGACCGGCTTCACTGAAGTAAGAAACGCCGCCAGGCCGCGCGAGGTCACATCGGGCGTTCGGCATACTCTGTAGCGCCCTTTTCCGGGGTGGCCAAGAGGTAAGGCAGAGGACTTTGGATCCTCGACCGAAGGTTCGAATCCTTCCCCCGGAACCAGCCGTCCCGCGCGCCGCTTAACAGGCTGGCTTTCAGTCTTTTCGCCAGGGTCCTAGCCTCACCCGGCGATGCGCGACCACGTGAGTTTCGTGCCTGGTTGGAAGCTGCTCCTGGCTCTGGCGCTGCCCCTCCTGCTCGGAGTCGGCGTGGTCGCAGGCGCCTATCTGTATTCATCGGCGGCCGTCAAACCCCAGCCCGTGCAGGCGGCGGCCGCACCCGCAAACCTCGATATGCCGGCTCCAGCCGGCCTTCTGGTTCACGTCGTCGGCGCGGTGGAGCATCCGGGCCTCTACCGGATGAAGCGCGGTGATCGCGTGTACGACGCCATCGCCGCTGCGGGCGGGCTGTCGGTCGAGGCGGACATCACCCGCCTGCCCAACCTCGCGGGTCGCCTCAAGGACGGCGAGCAGGTGAAGGTTGCGTTCGCCAAGGGATCATCCGGCGGCACCGTCGTGACGAGGGTCAACCTCAACACGGCGACTGTCGAAGAGCTCGAAGTCGTGCCCGGATTCACGACCGCGTTCGCCCAGGAGGTGATCGACTACCGCACCAACTTCGGGGGATTCCAGAACACCCGCGAGCTCGTCGAGATCCTGGGCATGAGCGAGGCAGAATTTGTGATCGCCCGCCGGTACCTCACCTTATGAATGAGCCCGGGGGCGGCCGTAGTCTTCGCTCGCTGGCGCGAATCCCCGCCCTGATCATCGCGCTTGCCTGGTCCATCGGTCTGGCCGCGGCCGTCGTGATGGCGCCATCGCAACCCTGGCTCGGCGCCGTCGCGGTCGCCCTCGCCATTCCATGCCTGGCCCTTGCGCTGGCAATCCGGCCTGCCGTGCTGGCATTCGCGCTGATGGCCGCGCTGCTGGGCGTCGGCCGCGCAGAGCTGCCGGCGTCGGATCCAAATGCGGTGACCCGCGCCGCATTTGTGGCCGGCCAGACTGCGACCGTCGCCGGACGTGTGGCGGATGACAGCCGCGCCGCCTCCGGCGGGTCTGAGGTGCTCGTTGAGCCCGATGTTGTGCTGGTCGGCGGCGTGCCGGCGCCAAACATCGGCAACCTGATGGTGCGTTGGCGCGGTCCGCAAGTGGCCGGATTCGGCGACCAGATCAACGCCACCGGAAGGCTCGTCCTGCCGCGCGACCTGCCTTCATTCGATCGCCGCGCCTACCTCGCGCAGCGTCATGCATACCTCGAGCTGGACGCCACGAGCATCAATGTGACGAACCCATCGACGGGCTTGACCGCGCTGCCGGCGTGGCTTCGCACTCGCTACACCGCCGCCCTGGATTCATCGATGCCGGCGCCTCATGCCGCGGTGCTGCTTGGCGTCGTGCTGGGCATCCGCCACGGAATCCCGCCCGAGCTCCAGCAAGCGCTGATCGCGACCGGCCTGATCCATCTGCTCGTCTTGAGTGGCCTCAAGGTCGCCGTTTTCGCCCGCATCCTGCAGGGCGCGCTGCGACCGATCCTCGGCCGCTACGCGACCTGGCCGGCGCTCTGACTCATAGGCCTCTACGCACTCGCAGGTGGCGCGACGCCGGCCGCGATCCGTGCCGCCGTGATGGGAGGAATGGCCCTCTCGGCCGCGAATCTTGGGCGCCCATCGCATGTGTGGACTTCGCTCGCAACCACCGCAGCCGCGATGCTTGCCTGGAGGCCCGAGCTCGCATGGGACGTTGGGTTTCAGCTGTCGTTCGCAGGCACGACCGCAATCATCCTGCTCACTCCCGCCATCGAAAGCCGTCTCGGCTGGATCCCGCACGTCCTCCGGGAACCGTTCGCGGTCACATGCGCCGCGCAGGTCGGAACACTGCCGATGATGGCGACCGACTTCCACGTCTTCTCGCCGGTGGGGCCGATCGCCAACGCCGCCGTGCTGCCGATTCTCCCGTTGATCGTGGCTGCGGGTCTTCTGCTCGGACCACTGTCGATCCTTCCCGATGTCGCCCGAGCCGCCGCGATCCCGCTCGCGGGTCTACTCGAATATCTCGAGCAGGTCGCGTATCTGTTGGCCCGGCTCCCCGCGGCCGCGATTCCGGTGGTCAAGTTCCCGCCCTGGTTGGGCCTTGCTTACTACGCGGGCCTGGGCGGGCTGATCGGCGCTCGCCACGTTGCACCGCGCGGCCGCGCGCTCGCCGTGGGCGGAGGGGTAGCGGCTCCGCTGCTGATCGCCGTCACCGCCCTCGCCATGTGGGCGCAAGCTCCGGCGCAGGTCGACGTGCTCGCGGTCGGCAACGGTCAGGCTCTGCTGTTTCGGAGCCCGCAGGGCGCCATCCTCGTCGACGCGGGGCCGAGCCCAACCCGACTGAAAGACGAGCTCGGTCAGCTCATGCCGCCGTGGCAGACGCGGCTCGATCTGCTGGCCATCACCGCTCCCGGCCTCGGTCATGTGGGCGGGTTCGCGGGCCTAGACCGCCCCGCCGCGATCGTGGTCATCCCAGAAGCGCAGATCAACGGGTCTGCATGGCGGACGGCAGCATTCGAAGCCTCGGCGCGAGGCGCGCGCGTCATCCGCGCGCATGCCGGGGAGGTTTTGCAAGCGGCAGGCTTCCGGCTCGAGGTGATCTCACCTGAACCTGGCGCTGCCGGTGGCGAGGTCGGGGTGGCTTACCTCGGGCTTCGCGTGGTTGCAACCTCGGCTCGCAGCTTTTGCGACCTGAGCGACCTCGACGTCGACGCGCAGACCGTCGCGGCGGCCCGATTGCAGGGCACGTGCACCTATCTGTTGCTGCCGTCAGAGGGCCACAGCCTGCCGTCGCCGGAGATCCAGCATGCGGCAGCCGGCGCGCAGCTCATCGCTTCGCTCGCGTCGGGGCGACTCGCGCGCGGCCTCCCGCCGAGCGTGCTTCGCACCGACCAGGAGGGCACCATCACGCTCCCAATGTGACGACCCGAAGCAGGGTTACGATCGCAGGCAGCATGTCGAAAGCATCGAGTCGCGCCACGATCCTCTTGCTCCACGGCGAGGAACGCTTCCTCGTCGAGGAAAAAGCGCGGGCAACTCTGGAAACCTGGAGGTCGGAGCTCGTCTCCGACTTCGGCTTCGACCGCCTGGAGGGTCAGGGTCTCAACGTCGCGCGCCTCCAGGATTCCGTGTTGCAGGCTCCGTTCCTCGATCCCTACCGCGTCGTGGCCGTGACCATGGTGCCGGCCGCACGAGCCGAGGGTCTGGCTCCGGCGCTTGCCGAGGTTCCCGTCACGACCCGGGTCGTGATCACGATTGCAGGCCGCTTGGGCGGAGGCAACAAGCTGGCCAAGGCCGTGGGTGCGGCGGGCGGCTCGATCGAAGAGATGGTGCATCTGAAGGGCAGAGCCCTTACGGAATGGACGACGAAACGGGCCACCGACCTCGATCTCACCCCATCGATCGCGGCCCAGGTCGTCCGCGTCACTCCGCCCGACCTCACCATCATCGACTCAGAGCTCAACAAGCTGGCTGCTTACAAGACCTCGGGGCACAAGCTGACGACAGATGTGATCACCGAGCTGCTTGCGGGGGGTCGCGAGGACGAGATCTTCAGGCTCACCGACAACCTGCTGCCGCACCCCACCCCAGAAGCGCTCAATATCGCCCGGGGTCTGTCGCGCGCAGGCATGCAGCCGACCTCGGTGGCGTGGCGAATGGCGAGGCACATTGCGCTCGTGATGGAGGTGCGCGCTCGACAGGATCGCGGTGAGTCGTTGTCCGAAGTCAAGCTGGAGATGGCTGAGCACCCGTTCGTCGTGCAAAAGGCCTTCGAGACTGCCCGTGATGCCGACCCTGAGACGCTCGAGGGAGCGCTGCGCGCAATCCGCGACTACGAATGGGAAGTGAAGTCGGGTCAGATCGACCCTGAGCTCGGGCTCGACGTGCTCCTGACCCGGCTCTAGAAGCCGGCTACCTCTTCTTCGCCGCGACCTTTTTGTCGGAGGTTCCGGCGTCCGGAGCTGCCGCACCCTTCTTCGCTCGCGCGCCCGCGCCGGCGGCGGGAGCCCCACTGACCTTCACCAGCTGTCGTGTCAGCCGGGCCTTGCGTCGCGCGGCATTGTTGGGATGGAGAACCCCCTTCGCGG
>VBHX01000017.1 GCA_005879945.1 Chloroflexota bacterium
CGGCGAACGATCAGCTCGGCCACCAGCACGGCGACCTTGTCCTGCAGCTCGGGGCGAGGATCGTCCGCGAGGCGGCGCGATCGCAGGACCTCGTGGCGAGGTACGGCGGCGATGAGCTCGCGCTCATGGTGGCCGATGCCAACGGCGTCGGCGCGCAGCGCCTTGCGTATCGAATAGTCGACTCCGTGCACGCGGCGGCGGTGCCGACAACTCCAGGCAAGCGCCTCACATTCAGCATCGGGGTGGCGAGCTATCCGGACGATGCGCTGACCGCTCAGGAGCTGGTGGCTGCAGCGGACCAGGCGCTTTACCTCGCCAAGCGCGAAGGCAACGACCGCGCGTGCACCTTCCCACAGCTCGTGACCGAGCTCGAGCTGGCCACCGACAACCTGGGCGCGATCCTCACCGACGCGGGTCCGCAGGTGGTAGTCGCGGCCGCCCACGCTGTCGACCATCGCAACCCGGTCGCCCAGGGCCACTCGAGCCGCATCGCCAACATCGCGGACACCATCGGCCGGCACCTCAGCCTGCCGGCAGCCCAGCTCGAGGACCTGCGCACGGCAGCTTTCGTCCACGATGTCGGTCACCTGAAGCTTGCAACCGACGCCGACCATTTCGAAGCGCCGGGCCACGCCGAGGAAGGGGAGAAGATCGTGCGAGAGGCCAATTTCTCCGACACGGTGGCTTTGGCCGTCCGCCACCACCACGATCGGTGGGACGGTGGCGGCGCCCCGGACGCGCTCGTCGCGGACAATATCCCGCTCGACTCAAGAATCCTTGCGGTCGGTGAGGTCTACGAGGCCATGACAGCCGGCCGCGGCTGCGAACGCCTGGCCGGCGCGGACGCCCTGACAAGGCTCACCGAGAAAGCCGGAACCGAGTTCGACGGCGCCATCGTCGAGGTGCTCGGACGCTCCATTCGGGAGAGCAACCTCGAGGGCAGCCTGCCCGCGGTCGCGCTGCCGGCGACTGCTTCCTAGGCCGACCTCGCGGGCGTAGGCTTCGCTCATGCACTTCGTCCTGGTGCACGGTGCTTACCACGGCGCCTGGTGCTGGGACGAGCTCCGCACCGAGCTCTCGAGTGGCGGCCACGACAGCACCGCAGTCGACCTGCCCTGCGACGATCCCGATGCCGGCGCCGAACGCTACGTCGACGAGATTCTCCACGCGATTCCAAAGCAGGCCGACGCCGTGGTCATGGTCGGCCACTCGCTGGCAGGCTTGATCATCCCGATCGCAGCGTCGCGGACGCGCACCGCTATGGCGATCTATCTGTGCGCGCTCCTGCCCGTTCCCGGCCTAAGCTTCGACGCCCAGCACGCCGACTTTGTAACCGGGTTCGAGCCCTCCCAGCCGGCGATTGGGCACCCCGACGGCAGCGCCTCGTGGCCGGAGGAGGGCGCGATCGAGACCTTCTTCCACGACTGCGCTCCTCACGTGGCTCGGGATGCGGCGAAGCGGCTTCGCCGCCAGTACTGGAGGGTCACCCAGGAGGTGACGCCCCTCCGGCAGTGGCCCCCGGTGCCGGCCGCATACATTCTGTGCACCGACGACCGCATGATCTCGCGCGACTATGGCACCACGGCAGCGCGCCGCCAGCTCGGTGTGGACCCAATCGAGCTGCCCGGCGGGCACTCTCCGTTCCTGTCCCGACCTCGCGTGCTCGCCCGGGCGCTCGTTCGCGCCGCCGCGCGCTAATGAGTAACGACTTCGACGCAAACGGGGTAACCTTCGGCCGGTGCCGAACTTGAACCACCTCTGGCAGCGGTTCCTACTCGCGAGCTCACTCCTGGTCGGGGTGGCCATCGGGGTGACGGCGACCGTGTTCGGCTACAGCAACCTCACGTCCGTGGATGTTCATTGGTCCGTGTTCCACATCAACGGAGTGCCGCTCTGGACGGTGGCCGTAGTGCCGCTCGCGCTCACGCTCGTGGCGGGAACCCTGTACCACTGGATCGACGGCCTGCACCACTTCACCGAGCACATGCGGCACCGCCACCGCGTCCACGAGCTCGAGGCTGAAGTCTCCGCCCTGGGTGCCCGCCTCGACCAGGTCCTGGACATGCCGGACCACTCGAGCCTGCCGGCCAAGGGCGCAGCGAAGGCGTCGCCGCCGGCGGCGAAACAGGAGGCTGCCGAGCCGGCTCCGATGGAGGTCATGCCTGCGCCGGCCCCGATGGAGGTCACGCCCGCGCCGGCCGTGTCGCTGCCGGAAGAGCCGGTGGTGCCCGTCCGCAAGTCGAGCGGCGAGCGCCCCAAGCGCGTGAGGCTGACGGTCGCGCCACATCCCGATGGCGAGAAAGCCAACGGAGCCGCCGCGACCCCGACCACCCCGGTTACCGAAACCGCCGACTCGCCCGCCTCAGCCAAGTCGAACCCGGGAGCCTGAGCCGCCGGCATGGCGGAACGTCGACGCGCCGGCCGTCTTGTCGTCCCGCCCCAGGCGGCGCCCGCCGACAAGATGCTGCTCGAGCGCAGCGCGATAGAGGAGCTCAGCCATCACGCCGACCCGTGGCGTGTTCTTCGAATCCTCTCGGAGTTCGTCGAAGGCTTCGACGCTCTCAACGGCGTCGGCCCGGCCGTCACGGTCTTCGGGTCGGCCCGCACCAAGCGTGACGACACCTACTACGCCGCCGGCGAGGCGCTTGGCGCCGCGCTGGCGCGGCGCGGCTTCGCTGTCATCACCGGCGGCGGGCCCGGGATGATGGAGGCAGTCAACAAGGGCTGCCACGAGGCGGGCGGCCTTTCGGTGGGCTGCAACATCGAACTGCCTCGTGAGCAGGAGCTGAATCGCTACGTCGACCTCGGCGTCGAGTTCCGCTACTTCTTCGTCCGCAAGAACATGTTCGTGAAGTACGCACGCGGCTTCGTGATCTTTCCCGGTGGGCTGGGCACGCTCGACGAGCTCTTCGAGTCACTCACCCTGGCGCAGACCGGCAAGATCGAGCATTTTCCAATCGTGCTTTACGGCACCGAGTACTGGAGCGGGCTGCTCGACTGGATGCACCGGGTCGTCCTAGCGCGCGGTGCGATGTCAGCGGATGACTTCGACCTGGTCAGCCTCACCGACGACCCCGAGGAAGCGGCGGCGATGGCCACGAGACCTCTGCCTGTGAAGATCGAAAAACCACGCAGCGAGACGGGCGAGCCCAAGGCGGAAGCGCGATAGCCGCCATCGGCCCGGCGACACCTTCCCTGGATTTCTTCTTCCTCACCGACGGCGGCCAGACCTCGGACGTCGTCGCCCAACGCATCGCCGCGTTCCTCGACGGAGCGACTACGACGCTGGACGTCGCGATCTACGACCTCCGGCTCCAGGCGCCGCCGGGCGCCATCGTCATGGCCGCCTTTCAGGCGGCCGTCCAGCGCAGTGTGCACGTGCGCCTGATGTTCAACCAGGACCACCCGGGGAGCAAGGTGCCGGATCCGCCGCCGTCGGAGATCGACTGGGCTTTCGTCGACCAGCTGAAGTCGTTTGGAGTCGAGGTCAAGGCGATACCTGGCGTGCCCGACCTCATGCACCACAAGTACGTCGTCCGCGATGCAGGCACGCCGCAGGCCGCGGTGCTCACGGGATCCGCCAACTGGACCAACGACTCGTGGAATCGCGAAGAGAATGTGATCTTCACGATCGCGTCGCCCGACGTCGCCGCTCTGTTCAAACAGAACTTCGAGGAGCTGTGGCAGAACCCGGTGGTCGCGCAATCCGGGCGAATCTCCGCGCCGTGGCAGCCGCTCGCCGACTCCACGCGCGTGCGTCTCTATTTCTGCCCGGGCCGCGGGCTGAAGCTGGTGCACGCGATGGCACGGTCTATCGCCTCGGCGCGGCGCCGCATCCGCATCTGCTCACCAGTGCTCACCTCCGGTCCGGTCCTGGGCACGATCGCCGAGGTGGTCGAGCACGGAGGGGTCGATGTTTCGGGTGTGTACGATGCGACTCAGATGGACCAGGTGCAGCGACAGTGGGGCTCGCAGGCTGCGGCGTCGTGGAAGATTGCGGCCTTCCACAGCATCATCGCCGCGACACAGTTCGGCTCGAAGCGGTCGACGCCATACGCCGTCGGATCCATCCACGATTTCATGCACGCCAAGATCCTGGTCGCTGACGATTACGTCTACGCAGGCAGCTTCAATCTCTCGCACAGCGGCGAGCAGAACGCTGAGAACGTGGTCCAGATCGAGAGTCACGCGGTGGCTGAGATGTGCTCCGCGTACATCGACCGGGTCGCGGCGAAGTACGGCGGCCGGCCTCTCGTAGGTTCGTAAAACTGCCGAGCCCACGGGTCCTCTGGGTGGGCGGTGCCCTGGTGGCGCTCCTGGTCGCCGGAGTCCTGCTGGCGCTGCCACGCTTGCAGCCGTCGACTGGCACGCTGGTCGTGGTCGGCGCTGCGCGCGCGCAAGAATCGATTGCGGCGACGGCCGTAAGCGTGCACGGCTCCGCCGGGTGGACGGCGATCGGCTCGGTGTCCGGCTCCGTCCCCGCCGCGCCAGAGCAGCGTGAGCTTCTTGCTCTGCCGGTCGCTGTTGGCAGCTACAACGGCGTGCGATTTGGGGCCGATGAGCAGCCAGTCGCCATCACGGTCGTGGCCGGCCAGGTCGAGCCGCTTTTGCTGGGGATCGAATCCGGCCACCTCATCAGTGGCGCCGTGTACGCGGGCAACGACCAGGTGAACCTCGGCCTCGGCGAGCTGTCCGGGAAGTTCGTGCCGATGCCCCCCTTCGCGCTGTTCGACCAGTCGGGAAACGCCTTCACCAACCAGGCCATCGCCGGCAAGGACGTTGTGATCGCCGCCTTTCACACCACCTGCCACCAGACCTGCCCGCTCTATACAGCGCTGTTCGCGCAGCTCGAAAAGCAGAAGCTGCCGCCGAACGTAGTGCTCGCGGAGGTGACCACCGATCCGGCGACAGACCTTCCCTCGGTGCTGGCGGGTTACGCGAAAAGCATCGGAGCGCAGTGGACGTTTGCCACCGGAACCGTCGATGGGCTGACGGCGTTCTGGAAGCCCTTCGGAGTCGCACTCGCGACGGGTGACAGCCACGTGTCCACGCTGGCGCTCCTCGACCGGCACGGATACATCCGCCTCGTTTATCGGGGTGTTCCCAACGTCGGCCACGACATCGCGCCAGCGCTCGTGACCTCCCTCGGGGCCGACGGCCTGCGCGAGCTGGCCTCCGGCGGTGACGGGTGGGGGGCGCCGCAGGTGCTGCAGTCGCTGATCACGATCAGCGGGCCGGACGTGGTTGCAGCCTCAGGAGGTGGCGCCGCGCCGGCCTTCTCGCTCATCGACACCGACGGCCGGCGTGTGAGCCTGGCCGGGCTGCTGGGTAAGCCGCTGGTGATCAACTTCTGGGCCACGTACTGCGCGCCCTGTCGCGCGGAGATGCCGATGCTGCAGAGCCGAGTCGGCGCGCAGTCATCGGTACGGCTCGTCCTTATAAGTGAGGGCGACAGCGCGGATGCCGCCCGCACCTTTCTGACCTCGCTGGGCGTGCACCAGGCCGCGCTGCTCGACTCGGACCTCAGCGTCGGTCGCGCCTATGGGGCGATCGCGCTACCGACCACGGTGTTCGTCCGTGCGGATGGTTCCATCGCCGCCCGCCAGATCGGGCAGCTCGACGAACGTGTGCTGCTCGCGGAGCTGTCGAATTTGGGTGGCCAGTAGACTTCGCCTGGTGGTAGGGTTTCGCCGGCTCGCGGTGTTGACCGCGATCTTCGCCTATCTCCAGATCGCGCTCGGCGGCCTCGTCCGCGTGTCGGGCTCTGGGCTCGGGTGCCCGGACTGGCCCCTGTGCCACGGACGGCCATATCCTCCGGCCGACCTGCACGCGATCATCGAGTACTCGCATCGGGCGGTCGGCACCGTCACGGGAGTGCTCATCATCGCCACCGTCGTGCTGGCGTGGGTCGTATTCCGAACCCGCCGGCCGATCGTTGCGTGGCTCGCCACCGCCTCGCTGATCGGCGTGGTGGGGGAGGGGGCGCTCGGCGGTGTCGTGGTCGCCAACGAGCTGTCGCCGTGGCTCGTGGTCGTGCACCTCGGCCTGGCGATGATGATCCTGGGCTTCCTGGTCGCTACCGCGGTGATGGCCGGACCGCAATCGGGCGGCGTTCCCGACCGTTCTTTCCGGCGGCTGGCCGCCCTCGCGGCGAGCGCGACTTACGTGCTGCTGCTGACCGGCTCGAGCGTTGTCGCGAGCAACGCCGACAACAGTTGTCATTCCTGGCCGGTGTGTGGCAGCGGTCTCACGCCGGACTTCAACGGCGCCAACGCGTTCACGATGCTGCATCGAGGCTCCGTTCTCCTGATCGGCGTTCTCATCGTCTACGTGCTGGTGGCGGCGATTCGGCGGTGGGGGACGGGCTCGGGCATCGGCCGGAACGCGGTCGCGACGCTGGTGGTGTTCGCCGCGCAGATCGGCGTTGGCGCGGGCGCTGCGCTCACCGACAGCGTGTTCTTCAACGGGCTTCATGTCGCCCTGGCGACGCTGGTCTGGTCGGGCGTGCTCATATGCGCCGTCCTCACCCTGCCGCGCGCCGATCGCAGCGCAGAGCTGTCGAAGCTAGTGATGGAGAAGCACTCCGCATGAACGCCGTCACCGTCGCGACACGCACGAGCGTCAGCGCTGCGGTGCGCGATTACATCAGCCTGCTCAAGCTGCGAATCGTCGCCCTCCTCGACGCGACGGCGCTGGCGGTGATGATCCCGGCCGCCCATGGACATCCGCGTCTGGAGTCAGTCTTCGCGGTTCTCGTGGGCGGCACACTTGCCGCCGGCGGCGCGCACGCGATCAACTGCTGGTTCGACCGCGACATCGATGCCGAGATGAGCCGCACGCGGCGACGGCCGATCCCAGATGGACGAATCCCGCCCTGGCATGGCCTGGCGATCGGTATCGCCCTCAACGTGATCGCGTTCGCGGCGCTGTGGGCGTGGGCCAACGTGCTGGCGGCGAGCCTCGCGCTCGCGGGCACGCTCATCTACGTGTTCGTGTACACGATCTGGTTGAAGCGCTCGACTCCGCAGAACATCGTCATCGGCGGCGCGGCGGGGGCGATCCCGCCCCTGGTGGGCTGGGCCGCGGCCACGGGCGGGCTCGATCTCACGGCCCTCGCGCTTTTCGCGGTCATCTTTTTCTGGACTCCGCCTCATTTCTGGGCGCTTGCGCAGATGATCAAGGCCGATTACGAACAAGCGCACATCCCGATGCTGCCCGTCGTGGCGGGCGAGCGCTCGGCCAAGCGGCAGACCGTGGTCTACGCGGTGCTCACCTTGGCCGTTAGCGTGGTCCCGTTCTTCACAGGCTCCGCGGGCGGGATCTACCTGGCCGGCGCGGCCGTCCTCGGCGTGGGGTTGGTCACGATCACTCTGCTCGACTTGAGGGGACGGAGATGGACGCGCCGCCTGTTCACGTACTCCATCGTCTATGTCGCACTGCTGTTCGGCCTCTTCGCCGTCTCACCTTTCCTGCCTTGATCGAATGATGGACATCGTCCGCCTCCACCTCGCGCGAATCGACGCCTTCAACCACATCCCCGTGCACGGGTTCGTGATCAAGCACCCGCGCGCAGGGGCCATCCTGGTCGACACGGGAGTCGGCTTTCCGGACGAGCTCGTGAAGGAATGGAAAGTTGTCAACCGCCACGCGGCGGACGCGATGGCCGAGCATGACCTCAGTCCCGCCGACGTGCGCATCGTCATCAACACGCACCTGCATTTCGACCACTGCGGGCAGAACGCTGTGTTCAAGCACGCGCCTTTCTACATCCAGCGATCTGAACTCGAGCGGGCGCGGCGACAGGAAAAGCTCACCGCGGAGTGGTTCGACTTCGCGGGCGCGAGGTTCGAGCTGATGGACGGCGACGCGGAGGTCGCCGATGGTGTCCGCGTTGTCGCCACGCCCGGCCACACCGTCGGACATCAGAGCGTCATCGTCGATACGCCGGACGGCGGGGCGATCATGATCGGCGACGCCGCCTACACCTCCGATATATATCGGGCGGGTGCGAAAGCTGACCTCAGCCAGTGGCGCGGCCAGTACGCCGACCGCGATGCTTGGGCCGGCTCGCTAGAGAAGCTGCGCGCGATGCATCAGCATGCGGTGCACTTCTGCCATGACACGCGCGTGGTGGAGGTGAAAAGGTGACGGCGTTCGGACCGCTCGTCAGCCCCGAGTGGCTTCACAAGCACGTCGATGATCCCGAACTACGAATCATCGACTTCCGCTGGTACCTGACCGGGCGCATGGGTCGCGACGCCTACCTCACAGGGCACATCCCGGGGGCGGTGTTCGTCGACCTGGATGCCGTCACCGGCGCGGGCCCGGGCCGGCACCCTCTCCCGACGCGCCAGCAGTTCCAGGACGAGATGCGGCGGGCCGGTGTCAGCGCGTCGACGAAGGTGGTCGCGTACGACGACGCCGGCGGCTCGATCGCCGCCCGGCTCTGGTTCCTGCTCGGCTGGTTCGGACACGACGCACAGGCCGTCCTCGACGCGGGCCTCCAGGGTTGGGGAGAGCCGCTCGAGACCGACGTGCCATACGTGGTGGCGGGAGACTTCAAAGCCAAAGCGCCGCAGCGGTCGCGCATCGTCGACTTCGAGCAGGTCAAGAAGATGTCGAGCGCAAGCCGTCGCCGCTCGGCGGCGCGTCGCGTCCTCGTCGACGCCAGGGTGGGCGAGCGGTATCGGGGCGAACACGAACCGATCGATCCCCAGAAGGGGCACATCCCCGGCGCCGTCAGCGCGCCCTGGATCGACAACCTCGATGCCGAGGCTCGGTTCAAGTCACCGGAGGACCTGCGCCAGAGGTACGAGTCGCTGGGCGTCGATCGGAAGAACGGCGTCGTCGTCTATTGCGGGTCGGGAGTGAACGCGTGCCACGACCTGCTGGCTCTGGAGATTGCCGGCGTGACCGACGTGCGCCTGTACGAGGGATCGTGGAGTGACTGGTCGCGCCAGGATGCGCCCGTCGCCACCGGTCCGGAACCCGGTTAGGATTTCGCCGTGATCCTGACGGGCAAACGAATTCTCATCGCCGGGATGAGCGACCGCCGAAGCATCGGCTACTCGATCGCCGTGGAGGCGCAGAAGGCAGGCGCTGAGCTACTGCTCACGAGCTTCGGCCGGATGATGAGCATCACGCAGATGACGGCCAAAAAGCTGAATCCGGTCCCGGAAATCCTAGAAATGGACGTAACCAAACCGGACGACATCGCAGCGGCGGTGAAGGAAACCAGCAAGCGTTGGGATCGAATCGACGGACTCGTGCACTCCGTCGCATACGCGCCACCTGATGCGCTTGGCGGCGAGTTTCTCAACACGAAATGGGAGAGCGTTGCGACCGCTTTGCAGGTCAGCGCATTCTCATTCAAAGAACTTGCCGTCGGTTTTTTGCCATTGATGCGCGAGCACGGCGGATCACTTGTGACGCTGGATTTTGACAACTCCACACAGGCCTGGCCGAAATACGACTGGATGGGCGTCTCGAAATCCGCGCTGGAATCCGTGACACGCTACCTGGCTCGCGATCTTGGGCGATACAAGATCCGAGTCAACGCAGTGTGCGCAGGTCCGCTCGCTACATTGGCCGCGAGCGGAATTCCCGGCTTCAAGGATTTCGAAGAGGTGTGGGGACAGCGCGCCCCGCTGGGCTGGAACCTGCAGGACCGGACGCCGGTCGGCCGGGCGGTGGTGGCGCTCCTCTCCGACTATCTCGACATGACCACCGGCGAGCTGGTGCACGTCGACGGCGGCTACCATGCGATGGGGGCGGAGCTACCTCCTCCGGAGTAGTTTCACCGGATCGCCCTACATCTTGTGGCCTCGTTGTCACAAGCCCGCAACATAGTGTTAGGCTCTCCCCAATCTTGAATCTCACCTTCAGGGAGGGATCTTATTGCGGGAGTGCCTGGTGATCTACGTTGACGCGGCTCTCGACAGAAACGGCCGGGCAGGATGTGGCCTGGCCGTTTTCATTAGGGGTCGCGCCGTCTACACGGAGTCGTTCGGTTTTTCGCACCTCGGCGGTTCGGCCCAGCTCGAGGCGCACGTATGCGCCGGAGCCCTCGACCTCGCTGCGGCCCGCTGGCCGTACCACCGCGTAATCGTGCGCACGGACTGCGCGCCGGTCGTGCGCAGTCGAATGCCATCGAGCGACAGTTTTCGAGTCGCCGTCCACGAAGTTCGTGAGCGATGCCGTCGCGGCTGGCGCGTGGTCCGTTATGTCAGCCGTAAAGCAAATCCTGCACATGAATTAGCGCGCGAAGGCTTGAAGAGCATTTCGCGCCAACCTGCTCTCGCTGCAGCATGACCTGATCACAATCCGTGCGGAATTGCGTGCGTATACTGCGAGCCGTACGCACTAACTGTTTTTGAATCAGGAGCCGAAATGGCAGCAGACGACAGTGGGCAGGGACAGCCGGCGACGACCCGCAGGCGTCGCGGCCGCCCACCGGGCAGCAAGACGAAAACCACACGCCGGCGCCTTGGTGGCAGCGAGCTGATTGAGCAACTGAACAACCTCGTAGCGCAGCTGATCAAAGAAAATCGCAAGCTGAAGCGCGACGTCGAGAAGCTCACCGCGCGTGGCACCAAAGCCGCGAGCGGAACCGTTGAGCGCAGCCTGCGGACCATCCAGCGTCGCGTCCAGAAAGCATTGGGTGCTCCGAAGCGGCGCAAGCGCCGCGCCGCGCCGGCCGCGACCAAGACTCGCCGCGCCACCACGACGAGGCGACGCAGAAAAGCCGGCTAGACGCCCGGCGCGGACTCCATGTGCTTCGCGGTGCGATATGCATCCACGATGCTGAAGAGCCACAGGCCGCCGCCACCCAGCTCCATCGGCACGCCGACCGCGGCGCCGATCACCGTCAGGTCGAGGTCGAAGCCGAAGAACTGAAGGCCGCCGATGCCGACCAGGTAGGCGACGCCCTTCACGTTGTGGCCGAGATAGAAGTGGCCCAGGCCTGGAACGATCGCGAGCGCCGCCGCCAGCGCGGGACTCTTTCGGGTCCGGCGATAGACGCCCTGGTACGCGCCTGAGGCGGGAGAGCCACATCGAGGACAGGGCGCATTGGGGTTCGTGAGCAGCGCCCCGCAGCGTCCGCAGAGAACTTCTGACGCCATGCTTCTAGCTTGCCCGATTTGCTAGCCTGCCAATCGTATGGACCTTGGCTTTACGGCTGCCGAGGAAGCCTTCCGGCAAGAGGTCCGCGGCTGGCTCGAAGCCAACCTTGCTGGCGAGTGGCGCCACAAAGGGGTTGGGGGTTTTCGAGAGGAAGAGGAGACCGACCTCCAGCGCCAGTGGCAGCGCCGCCT
This sequence comes from Chloroflexota bacterium, assembly GCA_005879945.1. GTDB lineage: Bacteria > Chloroflexota > Dormibacteria > Dormibacterales > Dormibacteraceae > UBA10449. Next base: position 11,316 of record VBHX01000017.1, read on the forward strand.
CCACGAAGCCGGCTGGCTGAAGCTGGCCTGGCCGAAAGAAGCGGGCGGCCGCGCCGCGACCCCAGTGATGCAGGCGATCTACCAGGAGGAGATGGCGAGGGCAGGAGCGCCCATCATCCTCGGCCGGCTGGGCGTGACCCTGCTGGCTCCGACGCTGCTCGTGCTCGGATCGCAATGGCAGAAGGACACCTACGTGGAGAAGATCCTCTCGGGCGAGCTGATCTTCTGCCAGGGCTTCAGCGAACCAGATGCCGGCAGCGACCTTGCCGGCCTGCGCACTCGCGCCGAGCGCCGTGACGGGCACTGGATCCTGAACGGCCAGAAGACCTGGTCGAGCGGCGCACACTACGCCGACAAGAGTTTCCTGCTCGCTCGCACCGACAGTGAGGCCGAGCCGCACAAGGGCATCTCTTTCTTTCTTGTCGACATGAATCAGCCGGGGATCGAGGTGCGTCGGATCAAGCAGATGACCGGCGGCGGCGAGTTCAGCGAGATCTTCCTCTCCAACGCGGTTGTCGAGGACCGCGACCTGGTCGGGGAACCCGGTGCGGGCTGGAAGATCGCGATGACGGTCTTCGGGTTCGAGCGAGGAGGCCTGGCGCAGGCTGCCAGGTTCGAGCGCGCGGTGGCGGAGCTCGCCAGCTTGGCCCGCGAACGCGGCGCGGGCTCGGATGCGACCATCCGCCAGAAGGTCGCGCAGGCGCAGATCGAGGCGCACGTCTTCCGGCTCATCGGCCTGCGCAGCCTCACGAGCGCTCAGCAGGGCAAAGCACCTGGCCCGGAAGCCTCCCTCACCAAGCTCTACTGGAGCGAGATGGACAAACGTCTCCAGGAGATGGCGGTCGGGCTGCAGGGTGCGTATGGCGTGCTGGCGCCTGGCTCGCCGTATGCGATCGAGGACGGGCGCTGGCAGTACGGATGGATGTGGGCCCAGGCGGAGACGATCTACGCGGGGTCGTCGGAGATCCAGCGCAACATCATTGCCGAGCGAGTGCTCGGGCTCCCTCGCGGTCGCTGATGGCGACGAAGACGTCGGTGGTCGACAGGTTGCGCTCGCGCATCGGCACTGCCTCACCGCCGATATCCGCCACTGTTGAGGCGGGGCATCTCAAGCGCTTCGCGGAAGCGATCGGCGACCCCAATCCGCGCTGGCTCAACGAGGCGCCGCCGACATACCTCGTGGCGTTGGTGCCGGTCTCGATCCACCTGGCCGAGGCCGAGGAATACGGGAAGGGCTGGCTCAACGGCGGCAATCGCTTCGAGTACATGGAGCCGGTCAGGGTCGGCGACCACATCACCGCCACCGGAAAGATCGCGGACGTTTACGAGAAGTCGGGCTCGAGCGGGACGCTTCTATTCATCGTATGGTGCAGTACGCGGGCGCGCAGGGGGATTTCTACGAGATCCACTACGACCAGGAATTCGCTCGCAGCGTCGCCCTGCCAGGAGTGATCCTGCACGGCCTGCTCAAAGCGGCCTTTCTCGGCCAGCTGGTCACCGACTGGCTTGGCGATCGCGGCTCGCTGAAGAGCTTCGAGGTCAGCTATCGAGGCATCGACCAGCCCGGCCGGCCTTACCGATGCCGGGGCAAGATCACGAAAATCGACGGCGATGAGGTCGAGCTGGACGTCTGGGGCGAAGACCCTGACGGCACCAAGACGACGGTCGGTTCCGCCACCGTGCTGATGGCGCACTAGCCGATGGCGTTCTTGATCGTCAAGTACATCCACATCCTCTCCGCGATCGTGGCCGTGGGCCTGAACATCAGCTATGCGATCTGGATCCTCCGAGCCCAGCGCGAGCCGGCCCACACCGGATTCGCGCTCAAGGGAATCAAGTTCCTCGACGATCGGATTGCGAATCCCGCGTACGGTGTGCTCCTGCTCACCGGCCTGTTGATGGTGGTCCTCCTGCCCATTCCGATCACGACTCTGTGGATAGTGATCGCGCTATTCCTCTACGCGGTGCTGCTCGTGGTTGCCATCACCCAGTACACGCCGACCCTGCGGAATCAGATCAAGCTCGCTGAGGCAGGCGATACGACGTCGGCCGAGTTCAGCCGCCTGGCGAGGCGCGGCCAGCTCATGGGTCAGACGCTGGGCCTGATCGTGCTGGTGATACTGGCCATGATGGTCTTCAAGCCCCACCTGTAGGGGACCTGCGCCCGAAGCGCCGCCATCACGCGCATCACCAACATCACCGAGCCGTCGATCACGCAGTAGCCGCCCGCGATCACCGAGGGCGGGTTGCCGGACGGGATATGCGTCCACGGAGCCACCGGCAGCCAGAGCCAGTTGCCGAAGGACGTGCCGAAGATCTCCAGCTCACCGGTGGCGATGAAGATCGCCGCGAACAGCGGCCACCGCGGCGATCGGAGCACGAACCACGCGAAAACGGGCAGGCAGAGCGCGCCCTGCACGTCCACGCGCCCGGTGAGCAGCGGCAGCACGGTTAGCCCCGCGAGTGCCCACGTGCCCCCGCCGGCGAGGATGACGTGCGCTACTTTGCGGCCGTGGTTCACCACCACCGGCGTGCGCGCGGCGAGGAGCCCGAATAGATAGACAAGCCCGTGGCCGGGCGGCACGAACAGCGGGACGTTGTGAAGTCGATATCGGTACACGCCCCAGATCAGCGACCCGAAGATCTCGAACCCGGTCGCGACGCCAACGCAGATCCAGACCTGCAGCCGCTGCTCCTTCGGCGCTTGTAGGGCGGCGAGGTAGAGCACTGCGAACGTGAGCAGGCCCAGCATCCACTGCTGCCAGAGCGCGGTGATGTGGCTGTCCGCAAGCAGCAGGATCGGCGTGTACGTCAGGAGGTAGGCGTGCAGCCAGTAAGGCTTGAGTCGATTCAGCACGTCCCGCGAATGGTAATTCCCCACAAACTCGGCGGCTTCGCCGTGAGTGTGCGCGAACCCCGTTTGTGAGTAGCGGGGCCGGGTCGCGTTCCGGCCCCGCTTAGAGATACGTGCTACTTGATCGTCCCGCGCTCGTCGATGATGCTGCCCTGGAGGGTCCAGCCGGTGCCGCTCCAGTGGATTACCTGCTCCTGGGTGATCGGGAAGTGGTCGCTCGAATTCGTCTTGACCACGACTCCCGGCAGCAGGAACGGGTTGTTGGTCTCATTGAGATGGTTGGCGGCGATGTCCATCACGTTCTTGCGGGTCATCGTCGATCCCGCCTGCGTGAGAACGTCGACCATGGTCCACGCGACCGCGGCACCGTAGATGTTGAAGCCGTCATTGACGTTGCAGGTCGTGCAGTTGGCGATGACCTGCTTGTAGAGCTGCATGCCCGCGTCACTGGCCCACTGCGGGTCGGTCGGGTCCTTGAGGTATGCGACGCTGGTCACATTCGCGAGTGCTGCGCCCGACTTCTTCGCCAGGCCCATGTAGACCTGCGGGTTGGAGACCGAGTTGAGGTAGATCAGCGGCGCCCATCCGATCTTGGTCACGATGGCCAGGGAGCCGATCGTGAAGCCGGGGGTGGTGAACAGGAACAGCGTGTCGGCGCCACTCGCCTTCAGCCTTGACAGCTGCGCCGCGAGCGTTGGCACGGCTGCCGTAACGTCATAGCTCTCCTTGTCGACGATCAGCGACGCGCTCGAGCCAAGACCGTCGGTGAGTCCCTTCAGATAGTCCTGCCCGTAGTCGTCGTTCTGGTACAGCACACCGATCTTGGCGCTGGCGTGGTTGGCGAGGATGTCCTTGGCGTAGATCCGCGCCTCGCCCTGGTATGGCGGCTGCCAGCCGATGGTCCAGTTGTGCGAGCCGTAGTCGGCCATGAAGGTGGTCGCCCCGGTGGCCACGAACAGCTGCGGCACCTTCTGGGTGTTGAGATAGTCACGGACCGAGGTCTGGGCCTGGGTGCCGAGGCCGCTGAACATAGCGAACACCTGGTCCTGCTCTACCAGCTGCTTGGTCAGGGTGACGGTGTTCGCCGGCGTGTAGGCGTCGTCGAGGATCTTGAAGTTGATCTTCCTGCCATTGACGCCACCCTTGGTGTTGTTGATGTACGTGAAGTACGCCAGCTCGGCATTCCCGATCGTTCCATAAGCCCGAGCCGGACCCGACTGGGCGATCGTGTTGCCCAGCAGAATCGTGGTGCCCGTCACACCGACATCGGTCTGCGCTGCGGGGGTGTTGGAGCCTCCGCAGGCAGCCATGGTGACGAGGAAGGCTGCCAGCACCCCAAGCCGTGGTCCCATTTTTGGCATAGAAGCTCCTCCTATTTTTCTGCGCAAGTATTTAAACAGTCTGGGGGTCGGACGGCATCTGTCCACTTCCCCGATCGCCGGCCC
>VBHX01000018.1 GCA_005879945.1 Chloroflexota bacterium
GGATACCACCTCCCTGCTGGGAGCCGCAGCCGTTGGGCACATTCGGCAGCCGGGCCTGCCCGGGCTCCGCTGCCACAATCCGGATTCGGGTCACGAATTGTGGCTCCTCGCCGCGGACGGTCAGGATCGAGCCGAGCCCCTCATCCAAGGGGCTCGTCATCAAGCCGCCACAGCTCGAGCTTGCTCCGGAGGAGCGGGGATATGCAGTGGTCTCATTCGAGGTGGCACCCGATGCGGCCGAAGGCGGGGTCAGCGAGTTCCTGGTGTGGATTCGTGGCTGCCATGAGCACTTCTTCCGCTGGCGGGTGCGAGTCGGCCGCCTGTGCGGATCCTCTTGCCCAGAGGTTGAGGTGGACGACTGCCCCGACAACATCCACCACTGGTATGACCACTTCTACTGCGAACGCGGTTGCCCGCAATACCAAGTGACCCGCTGATTACAAACAAGGGCAGGAGCCGGCTCCCCCGCGTATTGGGCCGTCTTCTAGGCGCCAACGTCAGTCTTTACCTGGGCATGAGCCGCCTAGCACTCAGCTACCTACAAGATGTCGTGGACAGCCTGCAGGCCCTGGGCGGCCCGCCCGATGCGGCGGAACGCGACTCATCACCTCCTCTGTCTCAGTCGACGAGAGGATCAGGGCCACTGGTACTGGAGGCAGAATCCGGTCAAGTTGCGGTCGGCGCCTTTATGGTCCAGAACGGTCTAGGCGCCAAGGTATCGACGGCCATCGAGGCCTCCGGCTTTGCGGATGAAGATGGTCGCTCCGTGAATCCTGAGATCGTCTTCCAGCCGCCCGACGTGACGCTCGAGCCGGGAGAGAAGACCTTGGTGAAGGTGGTTGTGCGCCTGGGTGACGAGATCAGAGCGGGGACAGACTATGTCGGGGCGGTGACGATTCCGGGCCTTGCGGATCGCCGACTCGAATTGCTGCTCCGCAGCCGGCGGCCTGCTGAAGCTGTACGTGCGCCTGCCAAAAAGCAGTCAGGACGGTCGGCTCGCCAAGTGGCTTCGCGTCGCGCGCCGCCCAAGCCGCGACCGCTTGCCTGAAAGGCCAGGCGAGCCAGGCTACTGAGGCGTGGGTTCCAGCGGCCCGGCCGTACAGCGACGCCGACAATAAACCGTGGTCAGATTCGTCCCTGCCGAGTTGCCGAAGCAGGAACCGTTTAGCAAACCGTCCTAGACCCGGTCGGACTCCCAGCTTGACCGCTGCTCGGTGACGACGGCGTCGACGGCGTCGATGAACTGCTGAATGTCTTGTTCGGTCATCGGCGTCGACAGCGCTCCCATCGCGCGGGGCGCCATCAGAACACCATGGTTCACCAACCCAAGGAAGAACTCGTGGGTCATCTTCCTGTTTGAAGACGCCTTGGTTCGATAGTCGACCACCGGTCTGTCCGTGAAGTGGATCGCGAACAGCGATCCGACCCCATTGACCTGCGCGCGCACCCCATGGGAGGCGAAGACCTCGGACAACTGCTCGCTGACCCGCGCGCCCTTCCGGTTGAGCTCTTCGTACACGTCCTGTGTCAGCTCGGTCATCGCGGCAAGCCCGGCGGCCATTCCGAGCGGGTTGCCGTTGTAAGTCCCGCCTTGACCAAGGTTTGGGCTTCGCCTCGGGTCCATCAGCTCCATCACGTCGGCACGGCCGCCGAACGCCGCCACGGGTAGACCGCCTCCGATGATCTTGCCAAGCGTGGTGAGATCTGGCGTGACGCCGTTAAGCTGCTGGGCTCCGCCCGGAGCGACCCGGAGTGAGATCACCTCGTCGAAGATGAGCAGGACCGCGAGCTCTCGGGTCACGCTCCTGAGTCGGTCGAGGTATTCCACCGTGGACGCAATCACACCGCCTGCGCCGATGATCGGCTCCAGGATCACGGCCGCAAGTTGCCCGCCTTCTCGTCGAATGATGGCTTCGGCCGCGTCTGCGTTGTTGAAGGGCAGCACGACAGTCTGTTCCAGCGCCCAGTCCGGCGTGCCGATCGAATCGGGCCGGGCGATGGGTGCGGCCGGCGGGCCCGCCTCGGCCACGTCTGGGTGCGTGCTCACTTCGGCGTAGTCGTGGGTTCCGTGGTAGCCGCCCTCGACACGTGCAATCTTCGAGCGCCCGGTAAACGCTCGCGCAAGCCGCATGGCGAACATCGTCGCCTCGGTGCCTGAATTGCAGAACCGGACCATGTCGAGGCTCGGTACCCGCTGGCACAGAAGAGCCGCGAGCTGAACCTCCACCGGGTTGGCGGCGGCGAAACCCGTACCCTGGGCGGCCTGCTTCCGAACTGCCTCCACCACCTTGGGATGAGCGTGCCCGAGGATCATCGCGGTGTAGTTGCCGAGCAGGTCGAGACGCTCTGTGCCGTCGACATCCCAGATCCGGCAGCCCTCGCCGCGTGCGATATAAAGCGGATAGGGGTCGAAATATGTAGTAGTACGGGTGGTGCCTCCCGGCATGACCGATACGGCGCTGTCATGGAGTGCGCGAGATCCGGGCGTCTGCCGACGGTAGATCGTCTCTGGATCAACCACTGCAGGCGAGGCTACAACAGAGGCTTCCATGACAGCGATCTATCGATCATCCGCGGGAAGGCGAAACGTTCTCCATGCCAGCGCCGTTGTAGCCATCGAGAAAGACGAATGCTGGCTAGTTGTCGTTACGGCAGATGGATCGCCCTTGACCTCGTGCACGCCGCCGTGTGCTCGATCGCCATGCTCGCTAAGTCGGCCGCTGCCTAGGCCGCGAGCGGCAAGTGCGCAGCCAGGCGGATAAAAAGAGGTCTTTCAACCCTTTCCGATAGTTGGCGCTTCAATCAGCTCGCCCGGATCCAGCGGAGCGTCCGGGTGATGGGCTCGCCGTCCGGGCGAGTGGTGGCGAGCTCGATGACCAGAGAGTCGCCTTCGACCTTCAAATCGCGAGTGACAATCATGCCCACGTTCGCAGGCGACAGGGCTGCGGACAGCACCTGGGTCACCGTCCCACTCTTCTCGTCCACCGTGTAGGTGCCGAAGTACGCGTCATAGCCGTTGACCGCGGAGGTGTTGTTGGTGCCTGCCGTGGGCCACGGCTCTGATGGGTCGACGCGATCGCGGCGCATGAACTGGGCGGCGAAGTTCCCTCGCGCGTCGTAGACCAGCAAACCCAGGGGGTCGGCGCCGAGGTCGGGTCGACGCGCCGCTCGCCGGCCTTGTTGCGGTCCTCCCGCGAGACGAGCCTCCAGGTACCGAGCAAGCGCGACCGCAATGAGCTGCCGATTCCGGACAGGTTAACCCGCGGCGGTCGATGCTGCTTGATCGCTGGACGTCCCCAGAGGTCTGATCGTCTCAAACTGGATTGCAGATGACCCCGAACGCGAGAAAGGCGAGCGCCAGGACGTCGTAACCCGAATTGCTGTGCGGCCCGGACTAGGCGCGCAGACTTTGCATGACAGTTCAAGCAGGATGGGCGAACTCCGAGGATTATCGGCTTTCGATCTGCGCATGTTCGTTCGACTGGTCACCCGCTCGTTCTGACCCAGGGCGGGTCGTTCATTCTCGTTCTCTAGAGGCTGAAGCCCGGGCGATCAATTCGATCGCCCGGGCCGTACGAAACTGTCTCTACTGCAGTTCGATCACGACAGTGGACAGCCGCCGTTGTTCGCGTTGTCGAGCTTCGTTGCCAGGTTCGTTATCTGGGTTCGGTCCCCGCTGTTCAAAGCAGCATTGACCGCGGTGACGATCTGGCCAGTCGTCATGGGGTACGCGACGTTCGGATTGGATGCGTTAAGCAGTGCTGCGACCGCTGCCCGCAACAGGATCTGGGATGCGCCGTTGAGAGTGCTTCCACCCTGGAATGCCAGCGCGCCGGCCAGCGATGAGCTGGCAAGTGACGTTCCATCAGAGCCATCCGGGAACGAAGCCGGAACGTTGAAGACGGCACTGACGAGTTCGTTCGGCGTGTAGCCGACCCATAGTGCGAAGTGCTTCGGGTTCTTCCAAAAGCCGGGGGTGCAGCCCTGGCCGCCGAGCGGCTTGGTGATTGTCACTTGCTCGGCATTGCAGCCGCTAACGGCCGCGTTGTTGTTGGCGTCGCCGCTGTAAGAGGCGACCCAGCGATAAATGCCGACCTGGGTTGTCGTGTATCCCGCGGAGCTGGCGTTGCCGCCGCTCAACGGCACGTTGGCGAAGCCGGACAGGGCTGCCACCAGGTTGGGGCCTGCGCAGGTGGTGTCACCGGGACCGTACAGTGCAAAGGACACGGTACCGGTCGGGCTCAAACCGCCGGTTACGTGGGCGCTGTCACTTATGACCACCCCCACAGTTCCAGCTGCCGGCGAAGGGATTGTCGAGATCGCGGGTGAGGCCGGCAAAACAGTCACCGCCTCGGTGCCGCATGCGCTCGCGACCGCGTTGTTGTTCGCGTCGCCGTTATAGGTCGCCACCCAGTTGAAAGTGCCCATCTGGGTCGTCGGGTACCCCGCCGAGCTCGCGCTGCCGCCGCTCAGCGGAACGTTGGCGAAGCCAGATAGACCGGCCACGAGGTTGGTCCCGGCGCAGGTCGTGTCGCCAGGGCCGAAGAGAGCGAAGGTCACGGTTCCGGTTGGGCTGAGGCCACCGCTGAGCACTGCCGTGTCACTGATGACCACCCCTACCGTCCCGGAAGTTGGGGAGGCCGTGGTGGAGATCGACGGCGTGCCACATCCGAGTATGCGAATCTCGAACCCGACGAGGCCCTTCTGAGAGGTCAGGCCTTGCTTCGCGACGTCGACCTGGTAGTAGCCGCACTGACCAGCAGGAAGGCTGCGTGAAAAATGCAAAGTTTGCGTCGCGTTCGGTCCGATCGACAAGGCGCTGAACGTCGGATTCGGATCCTGAATCTCCGTCGCGAGCTGCTCGCTGAATTGGCCGTCTACAACAGCCCCGTTGATAACCCCTGGTTGTCCATCACTCACGTTCTGCCCTTGATAGAAGGTGATGTGATCGAGGTTCACCTGCAGGTTCATCGACTGTTGCTCACCCGTCAAGTTCGTGACGTCGAACTGGAACGTGAGCAGATTCTGACCTTGAGATAGCGAGTACCACGCTGGAGACGGCTTATATCCGGATGGGGCTGTTGAAGACAGAATCCCCAAGTAGTTCCCGTTGCCCTCTCCAGCGAGAGCGGCAATAGGAGCCAAGGCCGCCGCCACAAAGGCAGCCCCCAAAGCACTGCTGAATAACCACAGTCTGGATCTCCCAGAGCGCACGTTCCCTCCTTACGCCGAATCACACCGGCAACACCGATTAATGCTCTAGGTGAGAGCAGGTTGCTTAAGAAGTATCCGAGCGGGGGCGCCGCGCCAATGGTGTTTTCAGCCGCGGGCGTGACTGTCAGCCGGGCCCCTATGATGGATTTGTACTAGGTGATTTGGCGTCGGATCGGGATTGTCTTTTTCGGTAGGCCGCACGCGACTAGTCAAGTGTCTACCTAGCTCAGGTCGTCTCAGCTGAGCCTGGTCTATCCGGGTCTTTAACTCCACAGCAGCCTTGCTTCGGCAGTGATAGCGGCGGTTCCGGGTGGACATTGCGTCCCCTTATTCTGCGGGCAACTTGTTTCTGGTTCGTTTTGGGCCGACAGCGGCCTCCTAGACCTCAGGCTGGAGTTCGAGTTCCTCCCCCGCGTCCCAGCCACCAGTAGCTGGTTGCGGACGGGTCGCCGCGGCCTCTTTAAGGCGTTGCGGCAGGCTGATCAGGACGTGAAAGAATCGCCCTATGGCCACGGATACCGCTTCCGAGCGAGCGGCTGCCATGCGACTCGCCGCCACCGGCGACATTTCTAGCGCCATCCGAATCCTGCGTCCGCTAGCGGAGGCTTCGGGTGATCCAGAGGACCGCCTGCGTGTGGGAAGAATGGCCTACCTCGCGACTGATAACACGGAAGCGCAATCGCAACTCGAGCGCGCCTATCGCGAATTTCAGGCTCGGGGCCTGCCGCGGCGCGCAGCCATGGCGGCCACTGCGCTGGGCTTTCTCTACTTTGATGGGCTCGAGGACCAGGTGGTGGGCCGTGGCTGGTTCGCTCGTGCCCTAGGCTTGCTTGAGCACGAGGGGCCATGCGTGGAGAAGGGTTATGCGGTCCTCGGACTGATGGGCGCCAGCGTAGCGAGTGCGGAGGAACTGGAAGCCAACGCCCGCGTTGCCCTTGCCCTGGCTCACCGTTTTCAGGATCGGAATCTCGAATGCAAGGCACTCGGCGACTCCGGACTGGCTCTTGTGTCGATGGGCCGCATCCGAGACGGCATGGCGCGGCTGGACGAAGCCTTCACCATGATCATCAGCGGGGACTGCACGGAACCGTCTGTGATCGGCCAGGTTGTTTGCGGCCTGCTCAGCGCGTGCGACCGATGCGGCGACGTGATCTGCGCCGAGACGTGGCTGCGATTCATCGAGAAGGTGGCGCCCCGTCACACCCTGGCAACCTGCTGGTCGGCATTCGGATCGGCGCTCTGCCAGGTGGGGCGGTGGAAAGAAGGAGAAGCGCACTTGCGCATGGGTCTCGCGCGGGGAGAAACCTCTGTTCACCACATAAGGCTGGCTACGCGGGCTGTGCTCGCCGATCTTTGGATCCGCCAAGGTCGCCTGGACGAAGCGGGTCGGCTAATCGACCCAAGTGTCGATCGCGTGGAGATCAGTGGGCCGCGTGCACGACTGTATCTTGCCCAGCGACGCTACGACCTTGCGGCCGCCGTGGCCCGCCAGGCGCTTCGCCAGCTCACCGGCGACTGCCTGCGCGCTGCCTCGATGCTTCTGGTCCTTGTCGAGGCTGAGCTCGCAAGGGAGAACGCCGACGCCGCCGAGGAAGCCGCGGAGCAGCTGCAGCAGCTGTCACGGGTCGCGGAGCTTCCTGCGGTTGCGGCCAAGGCCGCCCTGGCCCTTGGCAAGACAGCCGCGGCGCGAGGCGACCTGAAGTCGGCGGAGTACCACTTCGACGCCGGCCTTGCCCGGCTGGTGGGCGATACATGGCCGCTCTTGCGCGCGGCCCTTCACCTCGAACTGGCACGAGCTCTTATGAGCAAGGCCCCGGCCGAGGCAATCGTCAACGCCCAGACAGCGTTGAGCATATACCAGCGGATCGGTGCCCCCGAGGCGTCTGTTGCTGCCGACCTGCTCCGGGCGCAGGGGGTCCCAGCGGGCGTGGCTCCGCCGCCCAAGGCATTGGATGTGTTGAGTCGGCGAGAGCGCGAGGTGCTGGCTCTCCTCGCCCAGGGAATGTCCAATCCCGCCATCGCAAAACGCCTCTTCATCACCGCCAAGACGGCAGAGCACCACGTCAGCAGCATCCTCGGCAAGCTGGGTTTGCGAAACCGGGCTCAGGCGGCCGCGTTTGCGGCAAGCTTTCAAATCAGCCACGAAGACGTGGTATCCGGAACTCAGTAACTTCTTGCGCTTCGCGAAAAGCGCGAAAGATGGGGGTATTCCCCGATGCGGAGCAGCGGGGAGCCCGGAAGAATAGGGCAAACGGCGATAGTGCAGCCCTCAGGAATTGAGGGTCACCGAACCAACTCGCCGAGGAGGTGCCTCATGCCAGGAATCAGAAAGGAAACAACGCCGATAACCGTTGACACCCCGTGGTTCCGTTCCGGAGCCGTCGAGCTCGGCGACCTCACCGTCGCATTCGAGACTATTCGCGAGGAAAGGGACTCGGCTCCCGCATTCAAGGGGCTGCCGGATGACAGTTGCCCGTGCCCACACTGGGGTCTCGTGACAAGTGGGCGCTTAACCTTGCGCTACCGCGATCACGACGAAACTTTCGAATCAGGTGACGTCTATTACGCCGCCCCCGGTCACCTGCCGCGTGGCACCGCGGGCACAGAGCTCATCACTTTCAGCCCCACAGTAGAGCTGGAGAAGGTGAACGCGGTGCTCGCCAAGAACCGCGCTCGTCTTGGGGCCCCGGAACAACCCGACATCAACCTGACATCGACCTGACAACAACCACCGCTCGGGAAACGCAGCGGCTGTCAAGGATGTGGCCCCGAGCAATAATATTTCTCGCCCGGAATTCACAAAGAGGAGGTACACGTCAGAGTCGCGGCGCCGGCCTAACCAGCCTTGCCTCTGGCTACCTCCAAACGTTGCGTCCTCGTTGAGATAGGTGCACAGTATTCCGCCAGGACGCTTCTGGGCCCCCTAGGCCCGACCCAATAGGGGAATCGAAAATGCCACCGATGAGCCATCACCAAATGGTTGCATCCAAACCTCCTGCTCGCAGGATTCCGGCCACGACGTTGAAATCGACGCCCGGGCTGGAGTTCATAAGTGCGCACATTTGGGAGGGCGTCCGCCAATCGGAGCTGCTCGAACAGACCTTTGATCTCCTCGGGGAGACGGGCGATCTGCGCAAGCATGATCGAGCCACTCTCAGGCTTCACCGAGCTCATGCCCTCGAGGCCGCGCTGTCCGTCAGAGACCACGCCCAAGAACTCGAAAGGTGAATCGGGTATAGATTTCGCGCTGGAATGGCCCAGCGCGTGACCGTCCGCGAGCGGATCGACCCGGCTATCACCGCCTCGCTCTTCGCCAACTACCGCTCTTCTGCTGACGCCGTCATGGAGCTGGTGGACAACGCCATCGACTCACGAATCAAGGGCAGACTTCTCGAGATCCTGCTGCAAGCCCATTCCTCGTACCTCGTGATCGAAACTCGAGGCGGGGAGGGTATGGGGCCGGTCGAACTCGAGCGCCGCTACCTGCGGTGGGGCGCATCGCCCAAGCGCGGCCGCAACTTGCTCGGCCAGTACGGCCAAGGAGGGAAAGCTGCGATCGGCCATCTGGGCAAGAGCTTCACCGTCGAAGCCAGCCGACCGGGCGACGAGACGGCGTGGCGGTTTGCCGATGCGGACTACCGCGACCGCTCCAAGCTCAAGACTTACGAGCTCAAGGTGGTGATCAAGCGCGTCCAGTTGGAAGAGGGCTACGTCCGCATCCGAATCGATGGTGTCGACAAGCGGGTGGACCCCCGCCGTCTGCGAGCCCGACTCAGTGATACCTATCGTCCGCTGATCGTGCGAGCCGAGTTAAAGATGTCGATCAACGGTGCCCGCGTCGAGGCGCTGCCGATCAACTTTCAGGAGGAGCACCGCTTTGCAGTTCGCGCGGCAGGCACGACCCTTCGCGGTTGGTATGGTCTCGCCGAGCCTGAAAGCCGCGGTGTCGACTACGTACCCGGCTTGCGCTGTTACAAGCTCGGCCGGCTGATCGCTGGTGGCGAGTTCTTCGGACATCCGAACGCGGTGCAGGTGTCAGGAATGGCCCGCCTCGTGGGGGAGATCGATCTGGCACCCGTCCCGCTGACGATGAACAAGAGCGATTTCGCCCGAGATGGCGCCGAGTGGACCGCGGTGGAGCAACGAATGCACGCGCTGCTGGCCCCAATCGCAAAGCGACTCGCGGAAGACGAGTTGGCGCCACCTCCGGCGTCTGCGCTCAAGACCGCTGAGCAAGTGAGAAGGCTGCTCAGCCAGGTACTCAGGCTCGCCGAACGTGAGGAAGCGTTCCCTGGGCTCGCGGCCGCCCGCACACAGGCACAGGCAGGTAGGCCATCAACGGGACGACGCGTGGCCCACCTCGTTAGCCCTCCAACGCCGCCTCGACTGCCGAACGCGGACGAGCAGAAGCGTCGTGGCTTTGGCCAGGTCATCGTGCGCCCTCTCGATCCTGCGATTCGCAGCCAAACAGTAATTGAGCGTGAGGTCACTACGGTGGTGATCAACTCGCGTCATCCGCTTTTCCTAAAGCGCGGGGGTGATATCTGGTATCAGCTTGAAACCGCCGCGCGCGAAGTCTTCAAGTCCCTTGAGGGTGCGAGCGTGGGTGAGTACGAGCGGCGCGTTAACGAGGTCATCTTGCTCGCGTTCCGGCTTCGAGCGCGGCGCCGCGAGGCTCGGTCGCGTAGTTCAGCAGCCCAGTTGCCGCTTATGAGCTAACGCGACCCCTCGCCGGAGCCCCTTCCATTGAGAGGGTCAGCCTCCCGAACCGGCTCCGTTTGCAGGGAGTCGAGGGTTGCGATTCAACTGGCCGAGGTCCCGGTCGATTGAATTAGGCAGAGCCATCAAAGGCGTTCCGTTCCGATTCAGCGGAATGATGTCGCCGAGCTGGACCGGGTTTTCGGTGCCCTGCCGACCGCGCACAACGAGCCGCTCCCCAAAAGCCTCTCTGACACGGCCCTGGACCTGATCGCGCAAGTGTGGCGTCTGTCGCGATCGGTCCTCGGGTTGGAAGCTTCTGCGAGCCGACCGCCAGCGATAGCGAGATCAACTAGGCTCACGCTATGCGTTATTACGACTCCGTCGTGGGCCTGATCGGCAACACGCCGCTGGTCAAGTTGCGCAGGGTGACTGAGGGCATCCGAGCCACAGTCCTGGCGAAAGTCGAGTACTTCAACCCGGGCGGCAGCGTCAAGGACCGCATCGCCGTCCGGATGATCGACGAAGGTGAGAAGGCAGGGGTTCTCCGTCCTGGCGGAACGATCGTCGAGCCCACCAGCGGCAACACCGGCATCGGCCTCGCCATGGTCGCGCAGGATCGTGGCTACAACTGCATCTTCGTCTGTCCAGACAAGGTCAGCTCCGACAAGATTGATGTGCTCAAGGCGTACGGCGCCAAGGTTGTTGTCTGTCCCACCGCGGTTGCACCCGAGGACCCAAGGTCTTACTACCAAGTGTCGGACCGGCTGGCGGCTGAAACTCCCGGAGGCTGGAAGCCAAACCAGTACACCAACCCGAACAATCCCCGCTCGCACTATGAGACGACGGGGCCGGAACTATGGGAGCAGACCGACGGCCGGATTACGCACTTCGTCGCTGGTGTCGGCACCGGCGGCACAATCTCGGGCGCCGGGCGTTACCTGAAGCAGATGTCGGGCGGGGCCGTAAGGGTAATCGGAGCCGACCCCGAGGGCTCGGTTTACTCGGGCGGCACTGGCCGGCCCTATCTCGTCGAGGGGGTTGGAGAGGACTTCTGGCCTGAGACCTTCGACCGCGGCATCTGCGACGAGATCATCGCCGTGCGTGACAGAGACTCGTTCGAGCTGACCCGCCGGCTGGCCCGGGAAGAGGGGCTGCTCGTCGGTGGCTCTTGCGGACTGGCCGTTGGGGCCGCGCTCGAGGTGGCGGGCAGGGCCGGGCCGGAGGATGTGATCGTAGTGCTGCTGCCAGATACGGGACGGGGCTACCTGTCGAAGATCTTCAACGACGGTTGGATGACGCACTATGGCTTTCTGCGCCCCCCCGGCGACGCAGTCACCGTGGCTGAGGTGCTTGCGGCGAAGGGCGATGCCATGCCTCAGCTGGTGCACGCGCATCCGAACGAGCCTGTCCGCGATGCGATCGACATTCTGCGCGAGTACGGTGTCTCACAGATGCCGGTGGTCAAGGCGGAGCCCCCGTTGGTTACCGCCGAAGTGGTTGGCTCGATCGTCGAGCGCGACTTGCTCGACGCCCTGTTCACCGGCCGGGCCCAGTTGCGGGATCCGATCAGCCAACACATGTCACCGCCCATGCCGACCATCGGCGGTGGGCAGCCGGTAAGTGATGCGGTGACGCTGCTGACCGACGCCGGGGCGGCCGTGGTCCTCATCGACGGCAAGCCCCAAGGCGTGATCGCGCGTCAGGACCTGCTGGCCTACCTGGGCGCCGGCGGTCGGCGGGCACCGGCTTCCTGAGGCGGTTCGTCCTAAACGGCCGAGCGGAGAGCCTGAGCCAAGTCGGCGATCAGGTCTTCTACAGCTTCGATACCAACCGAGAGACGGACAAGGTCGGACGGTACCTCCAACGGCGATCCTGAGGCCGAGGCGTGTGTCATCCGGCCCGGGTGCTCGATGAGCGACTCAACACCGCCCAGGGACTCACCGAGCAAAAACAGTCGAGCGTGATTGCAGATCGCGATCGCCGCAGCCTCGCCCGCGCGAACGCGAAAGCTGACCATCCCACCAAAGCGCCGCATCTGCCTGGTCGCGACGGCGTGACCCGGATGATCGGGTAAGCCCGGATAGAGCACTTCTGACAGCTCCTGTTGTTCAGTAAGGAACTCGGCCACCTGTTCGGCGTTGTCACAGTGCCGCTCCATGCGCACCGCCAGCGTCTTAAGCCCGCGCAGCGTTAGCCAGGCATCGAAAGGCCCGGCCACTGCGCCCATTGCGTTCTGGTGGTAGGCCAGCTCGTCCCCGAGATTGGGATCGTTTACGACTATGGCACCGCCGATCACATCGGAGTGGCCGCCGCAGTATTTGGTGGTTGAGTGCACAACGACGTCGGCGCCAAGCTTGAGGGGCTGCTGCAGGTAAGGCGAGGCGAAGGTGTTGTCGACGACGACACGGGATCCCACGCCGTGGGCGAGAGAGGTCAAAGCCGCAATGTCGGCGATGCGCAGGAGTGGGTTGGTTGGCGTCTCGACCCAGAGCAGCTTCGTTTCGGGCGTGAAGGCTGAGGCGACAGCATCGAGATCGTGAAGCGATGCCGCCGTCCAGCGCAGTCCCCATCGCTCCGCGACTCTGGCGAACAGCCGGTAGGTCCCCCCGTAGGCGTCGTCGGGGATCACGACGTGGTCGCCGGGACCGCACATAGTGCGCAGCA
>VBHX01000218.1 GCA_005879945.1 Chloroflexota bacterium
ATCTCGCTGACGGATCGGAAGGAGATCGCAGTCGTCATCGGCGCAGCCCCAAAGGAGATCCCGAGCTCATTCCCGTCCTGGGCGCCGGGCTAGCTATTGCTACTGAGGCAGCTTCCTGATCGCGTCGCCGGTGCGCACCGTGCCCGACACCACCACTCGGCAGTTCGCTCCTCGCAGCCTAAGGTCGCGCCCGATGGGAGAGTTGACGAACTTCAGCGCATCGACCCCAAAGCGGCCCGAGAACTTGGCGCAACCGGTGTGCGGGTGTTCGCTGAACTCGATCACCGCCGAGCCGATCTGAACCCGGCTACCCGGGGGCAAGTTGGTGCGGCTGATATCGAGATCAACGTACAGCTGGTCCCCGGCGAGCGGCCAGCGCTCGCGATCACCCGCCATCGCCGCCGCTGCTCTTGCGTTCATGAGCGTCAGCTGGGCATCTGGATTTGGACTGCCATCGGGCGTCCGGCTGCTCCCACGAACGAGCCAGGTGTCGCCCTCGAGACCATCGCGGACGTCGAGCCGAGCCTCGGTCAAGACTTCCCTTTCGTCCACGGCGGGGCGCCGCGCGATCAACTCGAGAGTCCCGCTGTCCACGGGCGCCGCTTGGATGTGATCGAGACTCTCCTCGAGGCTGGCCAAATCAACGTATTGCAGCACGCCTGTATTTTGCTCGAATGAACTGGTTCAAGAGCGGCGATCTGCTCGACCGAGCCTTCGCCGTCGGCATCATCCTCAAGGGCCTAGACGGCGTCCTCGAAGTCGTGGGTGGCGTCCTCCTGCTCGTCGTCAGCCCGTCGACCATCGACCAACTAAGCAGAGCTCTGACTCAACACGAGCTGTCGGAAGATCCGCACGACTTCCTGGCCACGCATCTGCTGCATGCCGCCGGCAGCCTCACAGGGTCGTCGTTACAGTTCGGCGCTGCATACCTGCTGCTGCATGGGGTGGTCAAGATCGTGCTGGTCGCGGCGCTGCTCAGGGACAAGCTCTGGGCCTACCCGTGGATGATCGCTTTTCTGATCGTCTTCATCGTCTACCAGATCTACCGGATGACCTTCGCGTTTTCCATCGGCCTCCTGGGCCTGACTATCTTCGACCTCGTCGTGGTCTGGCTCACGTACCGGGAGTACGGCAAGCAGCGGGCGGAGCGGAAGACTCAGGATTCAGCCGAAACACGAGGGTTGAATGTGTGACCCGGTATCGCAATTGATCCTAAAGCAATCGGGACCGGGATGAAGTTCAGCGAGCTGGCCGCATACCTGGATCAGCTGGAGGCGACCAACAGCCGCAATGAGCTGGTTCGCATCCTCTCCGAGCTCTATCGGGCTTGCTCCACGGACGAGATCGAGCCGACCACCTACCTGATCCAGGGCCGGCTGGCGCCGTTCTTCGAACCCGTCGAGATCGGCCTCGGCGAAAGGCTGCTGATTACGGCGATGGCGACGGCTTACGGAATGGCGAAGGAGGACGTCACCAAGGCCTACCGGCAGTCGGGCGACCTTGGTCTTACCGCCCAGGCCCTGGCCCCGAAGACCAGGCGCAACGTGCCGTCGGCAGTCGAAGTCCATCGACGGCTGTGGGAGATAGCGGGCACCAGCGGCGAAGGCAGCCTGAAGGGAAAGATCGACCTCTTCGCCGCTCTGCTCAAGGAGCTGGACGCGTCCTCGGCTAAACACCTGGTCCGGATCACCGTGGGCAAGATGAGGTTGGGGATCGGTGATCCGACTGTCCTGGACGCGCTCTCGTTCGCCAAGCAGGGCGATCGATCGCTGCGCCCGGTCCTCGAAGCCGCGTACAACCGGACGTCCGACCTGGGACTGATCGCGAGAACGCTGTGGGCTCGGGGCGTGAAGGGGATGGACGCGCTCAAGGTCACGGTCGGCAAGCCACTCCGCAGCCAGCTGGCCGAGCGTCTGCCAAATCCGGAAGCGGTGATCAAGAAGCTCGGGCTGGTCGGTGTCCAGCCGAAGTACGACGGGTTCCGGGTCCAGATCCACAAGGACGGCAAAGCGGTCAGCATCTTCTCGAGAAACCTCGAAACGATGACGCCGATGTTTCCGGAGCTGGTCGCGGCGACCAAAGACCTCGCGGTGAAGAGCGTGATTCTCGACGGCGAGGCGATCGCGTACAACCCGGAGCTTGAGGAATACGTCCCCTTCCAGGAGACCACCGCTCGCCGGCGCAAGGAGGGGATCGACGAGTTCGCCGCCAGGGTACCGCTGCGGGCTTTCGTCTTCGACATCATGTTTCGAAACGGGTCTGACCTGACTCCGATGCCCTACGAGCGGCGCTTCGCGATCGTCGATGAGCTTCTCAAGGGATCGGACACGCTGCAGGCTGCGCCGCTCACAAAAACGGATTCGGTCGAGGTCCTGACCAGGGAGCTGCTCGACAACATAAGCCGCGGGCTCGAGGGCGTCGTCGCCAAGCGGCTCGACTCTCCCTATCAGGCCGGGGCCCGCAACTTCAACTGGGTGAAGTTGAAGCGGAACACGAGCGGCGAGTTGACAGACACGATCGACGTTGTCCTGATCGGTTACTACCGCGGCAAGGGCAAGCGGGCGGAATTCGGTGCCGGCGCGCTTCTGGCGGGCGTTTACGACAGCGACAAGGATGAGTTCGTCACGATCAGCAAGCTCGGGACCGGCCTTTCAGACGAGGGCTGGCGAGCCCTCCACAAGAAGGTGAACCAGCTCGAAGTCACCGAGAAGCCCGCGCGCATCAGATCCATCCTCGTCCCGGATGTGTGGCTGCAGCCGGACGTGGTCGTTGAAGTCCTGGCAGACGAGATCACGCCCAGCCCGCGACATACGGCCGGCATGGTCGGCGACAGGCCAGGATTCGCGTTGCGGTTCCCGCGCATCGTCTCGATTCGCGACGCGGACAAGAAGCCCGAGGATGCGACCTCCGTGCGCGAGATCCGAGAGATGTTCAAGCAGCAGCATCAGCGTGCGGTGCGCGAGTAGAGCTCGACACGGTCACCCCTGTGGGTTAGACGCAGAATCCGGCCGGCTCTATGCGATCCGAGGTGGCTGGATCGGCATCGTAGGCGAAGACTCTTTGCA
>VBHX01000219.1 GCA_005879945.1 Chloroflexota bacterium
TCGCGTTCACAACCGACGGCATCACCATCTCGGCCACGTAAGAGACGAGATCCTCGGGAGCAGGCATCGCCGAGCCGGCCGCGTCATAGGCTTCCTCCTGAACCACCAGGATGGCGCCGTAGAAATCCAGCACCTCGCGGGCGAACGGGTACCGGTTTCGCAGGTCCTGCGTTCGGCGCCGGCGGAACGTGTACGGCTCGGCGGCGACGGTGGCCTGAGCCATCACATCTTCTCCACGTTGACCAGGAACGCCTTGAACTCGGGGGTGCGTGCGTTGGCATCGCCGACGAAAGGCGTGAGCGCGTTGGCCAGCCAGTACCGCCCATGGCTCGGATCGTTATCGGCAGCGATACCCACGTATCCCCAATGGATGGGGATGCCGATCTGAAACACCTTCTGCCCGGCAACCGTCATCGAGCCGAGGCGCTTGGTCACGACCGCGAGCACCTCAAGCTTGCCGCGCTTGGACGAGACCCGAACCTTGTCGCCGGTCTTGATCCCCTTGCTCTGTCCAAGCTCCCACGGGATCTCGACGAACGGCTTGGGCTGGAGCTGAACCAGGTGAGGAACATGCTGCGTCACGTAGTGCTCGTGCTCGGTGAGCCGGTAACTCGTCGCGATGTAGGGAAACTCGGCCGGTGTGCCAAAGCGGTTGGGCCGTCCCGCGGCCTGGTCATAAAGGAATGCGACGGGCGACGCCGACACGGCCGCGTGGAGGGGGTTGGCCACCGGTGACTCCACCGGCTCGTAGTGCTCAGGAAACGGGCCATCGATCATGCCGTTGCTGAAGAGGCGGCCGACGCCCTCCCCGTTCATGATGAACGGCAGCCACGCCTTGGGGTCGTGCGGATCCATCGTGGCCGGGTAGTCGGGCACGTCGCCCACCCATTTCGTCCCGTTCCACGTGATCCCCGGGCGCTTCGGATCCCACGGCTTGCCGTCGAGATCCGCAGAGGCGCGGTTGTACATCACTCGGCGGTTGAGCGGCCAGCTCCACGCCCAGTTGGGATAGAAGCCCATGCCTGTGGGGTCATTGGTGGCGGGGTCCTGTATGCCACCTCGGCGCTTCATCAGGTTGCCTGTGTCCGGGTAGCTCCCGGTATAGATCCAGTCCCCTGCGGTGGTCGTGCCGTCGTCCTTGAGGTTTGCGAACGTCGTCATCTGTTTGTCGGCCGCCAGGTCCTTGCCGTTGATCTCCTTGGCGATCTCATCGAGCTCTGGCTTCAACGGGTCCTTGTAATCGAATGTCAGGCGCAGGATCGGGTCGGGGAACTTGCCACCTTGCTGCTGGTACAGCGTCTTCACGCGGCTGAAGAGGTCCGCCAGGATCCAGTGATCGTGGCGAGCCTGGCCCTGGGGCGGAAGAACCTGGTCCTTCCACTGTGACCAGCGCCCGCTGTTGACGAACGATCCGTCCTTTTCGATCCAATGGGTGGCGGGGAGCATGAAGACCTCGGTCTTGACTGAGCTCGCATCGATCCCCGGGGCGTGCCAGAACTCGGAGCTCGTAGTCGGCAGGGCATCCATCACCACGAGCCACTTGAGATTCGACAAGGCCTGCTGCACCTGGCTGGCGTCTGGGCCGATGCTGGCCGCCGTCATGCCGGACAGGATCACCCCTTCCATCTTTCCTTTCAGGGCCTGGTCGTAGATCGACATCCACGATGAGTTCTGGCCGGGCTTGGGGACGTAGTCGAAGGCGAACTCGTTGTCCTTGGTCGCGGCGGGGCCGTACCACGCCTTGAGCAGGCTGACCATGAACTTGCGGTAGTTGGTGCCGAAGAAGTTCCATGAGTTGGGGTCCGACTTCTTGGGGGCACTTTGCGACACATAGTCGGCGAGGTTCTTCTGGCCCGGGGCGGGGATTTTCAGGTAGCCGGGCAGGATCTCCCAGGAGATCGCGTGATCGGTGTTGCCCTGGATGTTGGCGTGACCGCGCTCGGCGTTCATGCCCCCACCAGGTCGACCCATGTTGCCGAGCAGCAGCTGCAGCACCGCGGCAGACCGGATCAGCTGGCCGCCGGTGGTGTGGTGCGTGAGCCCTACCGCGTAGACGACGGTCATCACCTTGTCGGGCTGCTGAAAGACAGACTGAGGGTCCTGCAGCGTCATGTCGCGTTTGGCGAAACCGTCGCTGCCGACCTCGTAGCTCCAGCTGCTGATGTCGTAGGCGCGCTTGCTGGCGTTGTATCCGGTGAACAGCCCGTCCTTGAAGCCGTATCCCTGCTTGACGATGAACGAGGCGTTCGTGTAGTTGCGTACGTAAATGTCCTGGAACAGGTTGTTCTGCAGGACATGGTTGATGAGACCCCCGAAGTACGCCACGTCGGTGCCCGTCCGGATGCGCAGATACATGTCAGCGACGGCCGACGTTCTTGTGAAGCGGGGATCGGCGTGGATGATCTTGGCCCCGCGGTCGAGCTTTGCCCGCATGAACCACTGAAAACCGATGGGGTGCGCCTCAGCGGGGTTCGCCCCGTTGATGAGGATCAGGTCGGCGTTCTTGATGTCGCGCCAGTGGTTCGTCATCGCTCCCCTCCCGAATGTGGCGGCCAAACTGACCACCGTGGGGCCGTGTCAAACCCTGGCCTGTTGCTCGAGAAATACCAGTCCCAGGCCCCGCATCAGCTTGGTGGCGAAGTAGCCTTCCTCCGAGCTGAATGCGGCGCCGCCCGCGAAGGCGATGCCTTCGGTGCGGTTGACCGTGTTGCCGTTTCCATCCGTGGCGACGAAGGTGGCGTCGCGCGAAGCCTTGACGTTCTGCGCGATCTTGTTTAGCGCGAATTCCCATGAAACGTTCTTCCAACCCGTCGCGCCGGCGGCGCGATAAAGCGGCGACTCGACGCGGCGAGGCGACGTCGCCAGCTGCATCGCTGTCGCGCCCTTCGGGCACAGGCGGCCTTCGTTGACCGGGCTGTCCGGGTCGCCCTCGATCTGGAGGAGCTGAACGGAGCCGTCGGTGTTCTGACGGGTGTAGGCGACCAGCGAACAGCCGACAGCGCAGTAGGGGCAGACGGAGTGCGACTCCTTGGCACCCGAAATCCGCAGGTTTTGCTTGACCGTTGTGGATTGCGCGACAGCAACGTCGAAGCCAAGCCCGGCGGCCGCCAAGGCGCCCGCACCGGCAACTCCGGCCTTGAGAAGATCCCGACGTGTGATGGTCGGCAACGCAGCCCTTGCCTCATAACCACGACCGGCGGAGTGTCTTGACGCTAGCTCAGGCCTGAGTTGGTGTCAAGTTTCAGCCTGTCGAGATCAGCAGATCGGTTCGATCATCGGGCTCCGGGTTCCTGAGGAGATCGACGAGTCGAGCGCTCCAGGGCACGATCACACCGCTGGCCCCGGCCGCGTCGTAGCTGCTCAAGACTTGGGCCCAGGATTCTCGATCTTGAGGTGCGGCGATGGAAGCCCACATCTCGAGCTCCGAGTCGGATTTGCTCGGCAGCTGGTGTGCCGAGTCCACGCGAAGGATGACTCCGTCGGCAGCCTTCTCCTGAGCGCTCGTTGTGAAGATCCTCGCACCGGCCGCCCGAAGCGCAGCGACGTGCTCTGCCAATTTCTCTTGATCCGACACCGCGACCACGATCCTGCCGCGGCTGAGTTTGTGAAGAGCCGCGACCGGAGGGCCCAGGCTCGATGGCGGAAAGGCACCCGCAGACGCGAGCATGCATCCCAACCCGACCCGATGGGTGACCGCCGCGATTCCGCCGAGGACTACCCAGGGGTCGAGAGCGCTGTCGTCCAGCCAGATCATGTCGGCACCGGCAGCTTCCAGAGCCGTGGCGTCTGCGAGGTACTCGCCCACGTCGTCGAAGGACGCAGGCAAGGCAACCGCCACACGAAGCACGAGGGTCAATGTATCTCGGCTGAGTGCGGTTCGCTTGATCAATCAATAACTGTTTCTTCTTCTGGCGCTGCATTGTTAAGTCATAGCGCCACTACCATTTTTTTCGGCGGCATAATCGAGCCGAACAATGGAACTGCGGCAGCTCAGGGCATTTGTAGAGGTCGCCACCCTGGGCCATTTCGGACGTGCCGCCGAACGCCTCCACCTGACGCAGCCGGCATTGACGCAGCGGATACAGGCGCTTGAGCGCGAGCTCGGCCTTCAGCTCCTTGAAAGAAACGCAAGGGAGGTGCGCCTAGCCCCGCCGGGCATCGTCTTGCTGCCGCATGCGCGGCGGTTGGTCCACGCCGAGGACATAGCGCTGCGTGACCTCACCGGCTACACCTCGGGATCCCTTGGGCACATCCAGCTCGCGTACCAGGCATCCGGCGATGTGCTCACAACCGGTGCGATCATCGCGGAGTATCGCCGGCGCTTTCCGGGAGTCGAGGTCGAGACCGTTTCCGGATCGTCAGGACCGAACCTGCAGCTGGTTCAAGACCACGCCGCCGACGCCGCATTCGCACTGCTGTCAAGCAGTCGACCCGATGGCATCGCGGCGCGAACCATCCGACGCGAAGAAGTAGCCCTTGCAATGCGGGCGGATCACCGCCTGGCGAGCATGGACCCGATACCAATCAGGGAGCTGCGCGAAGAGCCGATCGGTCTGCCCCCATCCGCCCTCAACCCGTATCTGCTCGCAGCACTCAGACGGTGGCTTGTGCGGCAGACCGGCGCCGAGCTGAATGTCGTGTCTGAGGATCCGACGGATCTTGCCATGGAAACGGTCGTCAAGGCAGGCTCGGCGGCAGTCCTGGTGGTTCGCCGATACGCGATGCCTATCGAGGGAATTGCATACCGGTCACTTTCCCCTGCACCGTTGGTCGAGCTCGCGCTCGCCTATCGTCGCGAGGACCCATCGCCGACGTTGGGAAATCTCGTCACGCTCGTGGATGAGCTCGCTTCCACGGATTCCTACGCCGTTCGCGAGGATGGCGAGCTGATCTAAGTCCCGTCGCTCACTACCGGAAGGTCGATATACGACGGTCGGGTTCCATCGTGATGGATGACCTGATGCGCAACCTGGTCATGTGACCTGAACCCGCAGGCGATGCCCGGCCAGAAACACGTTGCTTGTCGACCAGAGATCGATCTCAGGAATATCTGGTTGCGGGCGCAAGTACTTGCTGGTGACTTTCGCAGGAGGTTCACGAGATGAGCGAGCAAGGCTTAGCGCAACGCCCAGGACCGAACGACTTGCTGCTCGACTCCGAGCTGAAGTCTGGACTGCGGGCCCCCGGAGGGCGCGCCCACCGCATCCCAAAGATCCGAGGTCGTGCCCAGGAGGTTGCTGCCATGACCACATGGAGGCGTTGGCAAGATTGGGTCGTTGTCGCTCTCGGAGTCATCCTGTTCGTGACTCCATTCGTATTTGGTCAGGCGACGCAGAACGTCGCCGCCTATACGGCTTACGTCCTCGGCACATTGATCGCGCTCGCCGGAATTCTGAACGCCGCGATGAAGCGGGCTGGCGGACTGGATATCATCCCCGGTGTTCTCGCGGTGATCCTCTTCGTGAGCCCGTGGGCATTCGGGTTCACGGCGGTGACAGCCCTGGCCTGGTCGGCCTGGATCATCGGGATCCTGGTCGTGCTGGCGGTGGGGAGCCTGCTCACGATGCAGACTCGACGCGCGATGGCGAGCTGAGAGACGCCGGAAGAGACGGGATTCGATCTGGATCCCGCCTCTTTCTTGTCGGCAATTACGCGGCCCCAAGTACA
>VBHX01000019.1 GCA_005879945.1 Chloroflexota bacterium
GATCGCCCCGGTCAGGAGCAAGTCGTGGCGGCGCATCGCGCCATACATCTGCGCTCGGTTTTGTAGCCACCGCTGTGTGGAGTCGACCACGTCCGTCATGAGGAACGTCACGACTCCGTCGGGCAGCGCCCCGTCCTCGTCACCCGTGATCAGTTTGGACCGGGCGACCAGGTCGCTCGGAACGGAGCCGTTGGTCAGGTTGATGTTGGCTGCTGTCGCCAGATATTCGTCGACGCTCTTCACGCGGCGAAAGAAGTGCACGTTGTACGAGGGCAGAAAGCTCCAGGTCGAGAAATCGTCCGCGGCCTCGCGGTCGCGGCAAACGTCAGGCGCCAGCGCAAGCAGGCGGCCGAGCTTGGTTGCGCCGAGCTCGGCGAGGCTCAATTCGCGAACCGCATCCTCAGATGTGAGGCGGCGCATGGCCTGGTCGGCCTCGACCGCAAGCCGGATCGCCTGAACGAAGTTGTCGGCGTCGGCCTGGGTCCCGCGGCACTGGTGCAGCCGGTCGATCGTGAGGCTGACGGCGACGTCGCCATCGACGACGCCCTCCGACTTGAACAGTCCGCTAACGGTTTCGAAGCTGTCCTCGATCGCGAACTCACGCGTGGCGCGCTGATACAGCTCGCCGAGGGTCGGCCACCGCCCGCTGGCTGTGAAATGGTCCGCCACCACCTGCTCGTAGAGCCACCTCGAATCGGCGAGCGTGAGGTCCACGTTCAGCGCCGCCTGCAGGAAGGTGACCAGCGTCCGGTAGAGGTCCTGAATGAATGGGAGGGCACCGACCTCGGCGACCTTGATCTCGCGGTCGAGGCCGAGCCCTGGATTGGGCGCCGGCGAGCCGCCGACGTAGGCGAACGCCTCGACGAGCACGGCATCGCCGTGGTTGCGTAGCTTGATCCGGGTCTGCGACACCCGCTGTCCGGGGCCGGCCACGTCCGAGTTGTCGGCCACGTGGACGAGGCCGCCCGCGCCCCACGCCTGCTGGATGGGCACCCGGAGCTGCGCCACCATCGCGTTGAAGCGCTGGATGAACGCCAGGGCCTCCTTCCCGCGATCGGTGTCGTACCGGTCCTGCCGGACCGACCGCAGGTCGTCCTCCCACAGCGCGGTGATCGCGCCGCGCAATCCGACGACGCCCGATTGCATCGCTTATCGCCCCCTAATCCGACTTACGTATCCAACTGCGGGAACGAAGGCTAGCCCCGGACTGGTCGCTAAACGCCGTTTAAGAAAGTCAAAAATCGCGCCACAAACGGGGAAGGAGCGAACTCGCGCGCGCGGCAGTAGCATTGGGGACTAGGTATCGGTCGCCAGGGCCGATTTCCCTGGCGTTTTGGGGGGCTGGGCATGGCTGAAACAAGAACTGCCGCTGCTGCGCCGCCGGCAATCGCTAATCCCGCTGCGTTGGGCCTGGGAGGTTTCGCACTCACCACCTTTCTCCTCAGCGCGCACAACGCCTTGGGCGCGGCCACCGAGCCGCTGCTGCCGTTCTTTGGCTACGCGATCTTCTATGGCGGCGTGGCCCAGTTCGCGGCCGGGATGTGGGAGTTCAAGACCGGCAACACGTTCGGCGCCACGGCGTTTTCCACCTACGGAGCTTTCTGGATGGGCCTCGCCGCCTGGGTGGTGCTCGTTCTTTGGGGCAAGGTACCGGCGACCGACATAACCGTATCGCTCGGATGGATCCTGCTCGCCTTCGCGATCTTCAATACCTACATGCTGTTGTGGAGCACCCGGCTGAACATGTCTGTCTTCTTGGTATTTCTGACCCTGGAGATCACCGAGATCCTGCTGTTCATCGGCAATTTCAGCGGCAGTAAGGCGGGCGCAGGTCTGGTCGGGCTTGGCGGCTGGATGGGCATCATCACGGCCCTCGTGGCCTGGTACGCGTCCGCGGCGGTGGTCGCGAACAGCATGCGAGCAAAGCCGATCCTCCCCGTTGGCAATCCGATCTGGTCCTGATCGAAGTTACGGAGGTCAAAGCATGAGTGAAGTCCAGGTCACCGAAGCAGAGATAGCCGTTCACTGGAAGGAGGAGGAGTACTTCTATCCTCCAGCGAAGTTCATCGGTCAGGCGAACGCCAACGATCCCGCGATCTTCGATCGATTCGCCGAGAAGAACTTCCCCGAATGCTTCAAGGAATACGCGGACCTGCTGACCTGGGACAAGTACTGGCACACCACCCTCGACACGAGCAACGCTCCGTTCTGGAAGTGGTTCGTCGGTGGAAAGCTCAACGCCTCGTTCAACTGCGTCGACCGGCACCTCACGAAGTACCGGAACAAGGCCGCGCTCATCTGGGTGCCCGAGCCAGAGGCCGAGGCCACGCAGGTCGTCACTTACCAGGAGCTCTACAA
The DNA here is from genome assembly GCA_005879945.1 of Chloroflexota bacterium. Taxonomy (GTDB): domain Bacteria; phylum Chloroflexota; class Dormibacteria; order Dormibacterales; family Dormibacteraceae; genus UBA10449. The sequence goes on from VBHX01000019.1 coordinate 2,359, forward strand.
GCGCGTCAACGAGTTCGCCGCATTGCTCAGGGATTTTTGCGGGCTGAAGGCCGGCGACCGGGTCACATTCCATCTGCCGATGGTCCCGGAGCTCCCTGTATCGATGCTCGCGTGCGCGCGCCTCGGTGTGATCCACTCCGAGGTGTTCGGCGGATTCAGCGGTGCGGCCTGTGGCGGCCGTATTGCTGACTCGGGCAGCGAAGTCCTCATCACGATGGACGGGTACTACCGCAACGGCGAGCTGCTCGACCACAAGATCAAGGCCGAGGAAGCCGTCGAGGAGGCGAAGAAGCAAGGCCAGAAGGTCGAAAAGGTGCTGATCTGGCGGCGCATCCCCGGCAAGTACTCATCGAAGACGGAGATGGTGAAGGGCCGCGACTTCTTCATCGACGAGCTGCTGGCCGACTACAAGGGCCAGATCGTGGAACCGGTGTCAATGCCGGCTGAGGCGCCGCTCTTCCTCATGTACACCAGCGGCACCACCGCCAAGCCCAAGGGCTGCCAGCACAGCACGGGTGGCTACCTCTCTTATGTCGCCGGGACGTCGAAGTACTACCAGGACATCCACCCGGAGGACACCTACTGGTGCTTCGCTGACATCGGTTGGATCACCGGCCATTCCTACATCGTCTACGGCCCGCTCGCGCTGGGGGCCACGAGCGTCATGTACGAGGGCGTGCCCACATACCCGGACCCAGGCCGGCCCTGGAGGATCGCCGAGCGCTTGAACATCAACATCTTCCACACCGCGCCGACGACGATCCGCATGCTGCGCAAGCTGGGTCCAGAGGAGCCACGGAAGTACAACTACCGCTTCAAGCACATGACGACGGTCGGCGAGCCGATCGAACCCGAGGTGTGGCGCTGGTACTACCACGAGGTCGGGAAGAACGAGGCGGTCATCGTGGACACGTGGTGGCAAACGGAGAACGGCGGGTTCCTGTGCAGCACCCTGCCCGCCCTCCAGCCGATGAAGCCCGGAAGCTGCGGCCCGGGCGTGCTGGGTATCTTTCCGGAGATCCTCGACGAAGGAGCCAAGCCGATTCCGAAGGGCAGCAGCAAGGCGGGCAACATCACGATCCGCAACCCCTGGCCGGGCATCTTCCAGACCATCTACGGAGACCCGGATAGATTCGTGTCGACGTATTACGCCAAATACAACAGGAAGAAGGGCAGCAAGGACTGGCACGACTGGCCAAATGTTGCCGGGCACCGGCTGGGCACCAAGGAGCTCGAGTCCGCCAGCCTGACAGTCGAGGAGATTGCCGAAGCCGCCGCGGTGCCGGTTGTCGACGACCTGCGAGGACGGGCGGTGGAGATCTACATAGCGCTCAAGCCGGGCGTGAAGCCGAGCAAGCAGATCGAAGAGAAGGTCTCGGCCGCGATCGAGCGCTTGATCGGGAAGATCGCGCGACCAAAGAACGTCTGGATCGTGCCCGACATGCCGAAGACCCGATCGGGCAAGATCATGCGCCGCGTCATCGCCGGCATCTCCAATTTCACGAGCCCGGGCGACATCACCACGCTCGCCAATCCGGAGATCGTGGCGACCATCAAGCATCACGTGGAGTCGGAAAAGGTCAACCGCGGCGAGCAGCCCCGCGAGCTGACGGAGAAGGAGCTCGAGGAGATCAAGGCGTTCGGACGGGCTGAGTAGTTTGGATATGGGGGAGGGCCGCGCTGCCCTCCCTCACCTCTTATCGAGTGACTTCCCGGTACAGCTCCTCCGTCTCTGAAGACGGAGCCACGCCCAGGTCAGCTCTGAGCAGGTCGCGGCACTGCTGATAAACGCGGACGGCCTCGGCGCGATCGCCGCCTGCCGCGAGCATGCGCATGAGCCGGCGATAGCCCGATTCTCGATATGGCTCGAGCCGCACCGCATCGCGCGCGTGGGCCAGCGCCAGCACCGACTCGTGGTTGGCGACCAGCGCCTCGACGCGGCAGTCCAGCGCGCGGATGAGGCTCGCGGCGAGCGCGGCGCGCCGCTCGTCTACCCACGCGCCGTCGTGCCCAAGCAAGAACGGACGGCGCAGGACCGTGGTCGCGATCAGCGACGGTCCATATGCGGCTTGTGGATTGCCGGCGGCAAGCGCGCCTTCAGCAGCATCGACCCCGGCCATCGCTGCCTCGACATCGACCCACGTTTCGCCGGGAGGTGTGAGCTGATAACAGCCAAAAGCGTTTCCAATGATTCGCGATCGCGGCAAGCCGATGCCGGCCAATCGCGAGCGCAGTCTGCTGACGATGGCGCTGAGGGTCATGGCCCACGAGGCGGGGAGCGTTCCCGGCCACAGCGCCTCGGCGAGCTCTGACTGGGTGACGGCCCTCGTTCTCTCGGTGACCAGGTGCGCACGCACGAAGCGGCCCTGCGGCCCGCCCAGCTGCGACTCACGCAGCAGGCGACCATCGTTCTCGACCTGCACTTCGCCCATCAGGTAGATCCTCAGCATCTAATCTGCTTGCAAAGATTCTGCAAGCCCGGAGGGTCAGGATGACGTTGCCAGGCCGGGCAGGGACAAGGAGTGACATGAAGAAGCGAGTCGAATGTGAGTGCGGCTGGGTGCTCGAAACCGATGACGAGGAGAAGCTCGTGAAGGGTGTGCAGGACCACGCCAGCGAGGTTCACCACATGCAGGGTGTCAGCCGCGAGCAAGTCCTGGCCCAAGCCAAACCCGTCTAGCCCACCGCCCCAGCGGCGGCGAACCAATAAGGAGTCATCCGTGAAGTACCTCTACCTTCTCTATGCCGACGAGTCGAAGATGCCCGCGCCGGGCAGCCCTGCGTTCGACGCCCAGAACAATGCCTTCAACGAATACTTCGCCGAGATCGACGGCAAGGGCATGTTCAAGGCCGGCGATCCGGTACAGCCATCGAAGACCTCGACGACAGTCCGCGTCCGCAACGGCCACACTGAGGCCACTTCAGGACCCTTCCTCAAGACTGGCGACCAGCTGGTCGGCTTCTACGTGATCGAGGCCAAAGACCTGGACGAGGCGGTGGCGTATGCGGCCAAGTGCCCGGTCGCGCTGGTCGGAGCCATGGAGGTCCGCCCAATCGTCCAGATGTAAGCACCGAATAGTGGCCGGGTCAGGCCGTGGCCTGACCCGGTCCCACTCGCTCGTTTGACGAAATCTGTAACGAGTGATAGGTTCCCTCCAACTCTGTAACAAACGTTTCGGGCGGGCGATGTGCCCAGGGAGGGGTAGCAGCTTGTCAGACGAAGCGCACCATGCGGACAGCCGGGATCTCGCCCGGTTCGGCTATCAACAAGAGCTGAGGCGGGCGCTGGGCGTCTACTCCAGCTTCGCCGTCGCCTTCTCCTACATCTCGCCGTCCACAGGCATCTTCACCCTGTATGCGCTCGGCATTGGTATCGGCGGACCCGCATTCATCTGGAGCTGGCCGATCGTCGTCATCGGGCAGCTGATCATCGGCCTGAACTTCGCCGAGGTCAGCTCGCACTTTCCGGTCGCGGGATCGGTCTACCAGTGGACCAAGTATCTGTCCAACCGCCACTATTCGTGGTTCACCGGCTGGATCTATCTCTTTGCCGGCGTGCTGACGGTGACCGCAGTCGACGTCACGGTTCCGATCGTTCTCATTCCATTGCTGAACAACCTTGGCCTCAACATCCCCAACAACACCGGGTCGCAAGTGACGATCGGGGCGATTGTGCTCGTCAGCACCACGCTGCTCAACATCTTCGGCGTCCGGCTCGTCGCCATCGTCAACAACACCGGAGTGGTGTTCGAAATCCTCGGCATGGTTGTGTTCGCGCTCGTCCTGCTTTTCTTCTTCAGACACCAATCACCCTCGGTCGTGTTCGATACGAGCGCCTTGACGGCAGGAGGCGCCAACCCATACGGAACGTTCTTCGCCGCAATGTTCATGTCCCTGTTCGTGATCTATGGCTTCGACACCGCGAGCACGCTCGCGGAGGAGACCAAGAATCCGCGGCGCGAAGCTCCGCGAGCGGTCATCGCCGCGATCGTGGGGGCCGCGATCATCGGGGCCATCTTCCTATTCGCCACACTGCTCGCCATCCCTGGCGACATCGACAAGTACGTCGCCGACGTGAGCGCGGGCAAGGCGGCACCACCGGTCGACATCATCACGGGCAACCTGCCTGGCTGGGCCGCGAACATGTATCTCTTCGTCGTATTCGCCGCCATCTATGTCTGCTGCCTCGCCATTCAGACCTCGACCATCCGTCTGGCATTCGGTATGGCCCGCGACGGCAAGCTGCCATTCGGCAACGTTTTCAACAGGGTCAACCCAACCCTGCACACCCCGGTCGGTACATGCATCGTGATCGGCGTGCTGTCGGCCATTCCGCTTCTCTACTACGCCGGCGCCGGCATCATCGCGATCGCCGCGACCGGCATGATCTACCTGTCGTACATCCTCGGCAACATCGCCATCCTGCTGGCTCGCTTCCGAGGTTGGCCCAAAGAGAATGCACCCTTCAAGCTCGGCAGCTGGGGCATGGTGGTCAACGTGCTCGGCCTCGTTTGGGGCATCAGCATGATCGTCAACTTCCTATGGCCTCGAACCAGCAGCAACCCGCCCCTGAGCTTGCTTCCCAATGTCAGCCTGCCGGGCTTCCTCGGGAACATCCCGATCTTCGAAGCCACCGTCGGGGTGATCGTGGTCGTTGGCGCGATTTACTACGTGTTCGCTCAGCGTGGCATGCCTGAGACGCAGGCAATCAAGCCGGCCGAGGCGCCGGCGGTCTAGGTTTTGATGAGGGGCCGGTCTCGCCGGCCCCTCTTCTCTCGCGATTGAAAACCCACGCGAAAGCCGTTGTAATCGGCGGCGGCGTCGGCGGCGCCGCCATCGTCTATTGGCTCGCGCGGCTCGGCTGGACGGACGTGGTGCTGGTCGAAAGGTCCCGAGTGACCAGTGGATCGACCTTCCACTCGGCCGGGCTCGTCGGCCAGCTGCGCGGCTCGCTCAGCCTGACCCAGATGATGATGGACTCGGTCGACCTCTACCGCACCCTGGGCGAGGAGGTCAGCCTCGAGACCGGATGGCACGAGGTCGGTTCGCTGCGTCTTGCTTCCAGCACAGAGCGCATGGAGGAGCTCGCACGCCAGGCGGGATGGGCCAAGACCTTCGGCTTGCCGCTCGAGCTCATCTCCGCGCACGAGGCGCAGCACATGTTTCCGCCGATGTCGACCGAGGGCGTGCTGGGCGCCGCATACCTGTCCACCGACGGCTACATCGACCCGAGTCAGCTGACCTTCGCGCTGGTCGAGGGCGCCCGTCGCCGCGGCGCGGAGATAAATGAGGAAACGCGGGTGACAGCGATCGAGACCGCGGCCGGACGAGTCAAGAAAGTCGTGACCGACAAGGGCGCCATCGAGACAGAGCTCGTGGTCAACGCCGGCGGCATGTTCGCTTCAGAGATCGGCCGCCTCGTCGGCGTCACGGTGCCGCTCATCCCGATGGCGCACGAGTACCTCATCACGACTCCCTCGGACCTCCCACGCGACATGCCGACCATGCGCGACCCGTCGCTGCTCGTCTACTACCGACCCGAATCCGGCGGCCTGGTCATGGGCGGGTACGAGCGCGACCCGAAGCCGTGGAGTCTCAGCGGCATCCCGCCTGACTTCAACGGGAAGTTGCTCGAGCCGGACTGGGAGCGCTTCGAGCCGTTGATGACGAACGCCATCGTTCGCACCCCCACATTGAAGGACGCGCGCGTCGTTCGCCTCGTGAACGGGCCGGAGGCGTTCACGCCGGACGGCGAGTTCATCCTCGGTCCAACCGAGGTGCGCGGATTCTGGGTGGCGGCGGGATTCTGCGCCCACGGCCTTGCCGGCGCGGGGGGAATGGGCCGCCTGGTCGCGGAGTGGATCGTGGACGGCCGCCCGCATCTCGACGCGTGGGAGATGGACTCACGGCGGTTCGGCCGCCACTACATCAGCCGCGAGTACACGCTGGCGAGGACGATCGAGGTCTATTCAACCTACTACGACGTCAAGTACCCCGGTCACGAGCGCAGCGCCGGAAGGCCGCTGCGACTTTCGCCGGCCTACCCGCGCTTGAACGAGCTCGGCGCGGCCTTCGGCGAGAAGTCGGGATGGGAGCGGGCCAACTGGTTCGAGCCCAATTCGCAGAAAGGCGATGAGTCGCTGCGTCCGCGCGGGTGGGCGGGCCGCCTGTGGTCGCCGGCCATCGAGGCCGAGCACAGGGCGTGTCGCGAGACGGCCGCGCTTTTCGACTTCACGTCGTTCGCCAAGATCGAGGTCCGCGGCCGCGGCGCGGCCGACTTCCTCGAGAATCTCAGCGACAACCGGGTCGCTCGGCGCGTGGGCGCCCTCACCTACACACAGATGCTCAACGACGGCGGTGGCATCGAATGCGACTTCACCATCACGCGCCTGGCCGAGGACAGGTTCCGGATCGTCACCGGCACCGCGTTCGGACAGCACGACCTCTACTGGATCCGCGACCACGTCCCCGAGGACGGATCAGTCCAGGTCGAGGACGTAACCTCGTCGCTCGCGTGCATCGGGCTGTGGGGTCCCGCCGCTCGGACGATTCTCCAGCCGCTCACCCCAACCGACCTCGGCAACGCCGCCTTCCCCTACATGACCGCGCAGCAGCTGGCGATCGGCTCGGTTCCTTGCTTGGCGCTGCGGGTGACGTACGTGGGCGAGCTCGGCTGGGAGCTGTACTGCCCGTCCGAGTTCGGGCTGCGGTTGTGGGACACGATCTGGGACGCGGGTCGCGCCCATGGCCTGGGCGCCGGCGGCTATAAAGCGGTCGATTCGATGCGGCTCGAGAAAGGCTACCGCGTGTGGGGCGCGGACATCGGCCCTGAGGTCAACCCATACGAAGCGGGATTGGGCGTCTTCGTCAAGCTCGACAAGGGCGACTTCATCGGTCGCGAAGCCCTGTTGAAACCGCGCGAGGCCCAGGCCGCAACGCGGCTGGCGTGTCTCGTGCTCGACGATCCCCACTCGGTCGCGCTCGGCTCGGAGCCAGTTCGCATCGCGGGCGAGATCGCCGGCCGTGTCACCAGCGGCGGCTACGGATACACGGTTGGAAAGTCGATCGCGTACGCATACGTGCCGGCAGGCGCCGGCAGGGGCACCAACGTCGAGGTGGAGATATTCGGCACCTGGGTGCCGGGTCGCGTGGCCGACGAACCCCTATTCGACCCTCAGGGCGCGCGAGTGCGCAGCTAGGCGATCGAAATGCTTGGCCGCATAGCCGTTGAAATCGAAATCGAGCTCGGAGATACCGCTCTGCAGCACACCCCACATCGCCTCGCGAAAATCGGACATGAACTTCATCATCCCCAGCGAGGCCATGCTTGCCGCCGTCGCCTCACCGAAATACGACGTCAGGAGGATCTCGTCCTCCGCCGCACCGAACTCTTGATTGACGGAAAGGTTCGCCAGGTCGAAGAAGCGATCGCCCATGCCCGCGTACTCCCAGTCGACGATCTTGATCTCGCCGTCGTCGAGGAAGTTGGCGTTGAGCAGGTCGTTGTGGCAGGGCACCGTCGGCTGCGGGCCGCGAAGCCGTCGAATCCGCTCGGACATGGCGTGCGCGCCGGCGTATTCCTCCGGAATGTCAACGCCGTGAACCTCGGCTTCGCGCCGGTACTCCTCGACCACCGCATGCGCGTCAAAGCGGCCCGGGATCGGCGGCGAATCGTGAAACCTTCGCAGCGCGTCGACCACCCGGCGGATGGTCTCCGGCCGGCGAAACTCATCGAGCGGAATGGGCCTGCCGTCGATGAACCTCGTGACGAGCCAGCCCTCGTCCTTGATGAAACCCGCCACCTCCGGACCCACGCCAACCTCGGCCGCCCGCCGGTTCGCCTCGTACTCGACCTGCCGGTCGATACCGAGGAGGCCGGTTTCCGCGCCGCCGACGCGAAGCACGAACACCTGGCCGTTCACGTCGACCTTGAAGTTGTGGTTCGTGATCCCGCCCGACAGCGGCACGACGTGCGCCCCGCGGTCAGGCCAGAGCCTCTCGACGGCGGCTTTGGGGTCCAAGTGGGCCCAAGTCTAGGCTGTGATTGAATGACGGAAACGTTGGGCGAAAACGCTGACGAGCTGAAGGCTCTACGCGAGCGATACGTGCCGCGCGGCGTCACGACCGCGCACCCGCTCGTCGCCGATCATGCGCTGGGCTCCGAGGTCTGGGACTCGTCCGGCAGGCGTTATGTCGACTTCGTCGGCGGCATCGGCGTCATGAACGTCGGCCACAACCACCCGCGCGTCATGGCCGCGGTTCGCGACCAGCTCGACCACGCCACGCACACCGCGTTCCAGGTCGTGATGTACGAATCCTACCTGCGCCTGGCCCAGCGCCTGTGCGATGTGGCGCCTGGCGAGGGCGCAAAGAAGGCGATCTTCTTCAGCACCGGCGCGGAGGCTGTCGAGAACGCGGTCAAGATCGCGCGCGCGGCGACGGGCCGGCCGGCGATCATCAGCTTCACCGGCGGCTTCCACGGCCGCACGCTCCTGGCCCTCAGCCTGACCGGGTCGGTCAACCCGTACAAGCAGAACTTCGGCCCGTACGCGGCGGAGGTCTATCAGACCCCCTTCCCTTACGAATATCGGGGCTGGAGCTCGGAGCAGGCTCTCGCCGCGCTCGACAACCTGTTCGAATCGGCGGTCTCAGCCGAGCGCGTCGCCGCGATCATCATTGAGCCGGTCCTGGGTGAAGGCGGGTTCGTGCCCGCCCCGCTAGATTTCCTGCGCGCGCTCCGCGAGCTAGCCACGCGCCACGGGATCCTCCTGATCGTCGACGAGATTCAGACCGGCTTCGGCCGAACTGGCAAGTTCTGGGCCATCGAGCACGCCGGCGTCACGCCCGACCTGGTGACGATCGCCAAGAGCCTCGCCGCGGGCTTCCCGCTGTCGGCGGTCGTGGGTCGGGCCGAGGTGATGGATGCACCGGCGCCCGGCGGCCTGGGCGGCACTTATGCGGGCAACCCCGTCGCCTGTGCGGCCGGGCTTGCGGTGCTGGATGTCATGCGCGACGAGCGGCTGCCGGAGCGCGCCGCGCGGATCGGCTCGGTGGTCGAAGAGCGGATGCGCAGCTGGGCGGCCGAGCACGAGATTGTCGGTGACGTCCGCGTCATGGGCGCGATGGCCGGGATGGAGCTTGTGCGCGACCGCAAGTCCAAGACCCCGGCCGACACCGAGGCCGCTCGCATCCTCGGCGCCGCCCGCGAGCGCGGACTTCTGCTTCTGCGCTCGGGCAGCCACCACAACGTCATCCGCACGCTGATGCCGCTGACGATCCCCGACGACCAGTTGATGGAAGGGCTTGACATCCTCGGCGAATCCTTGGCCGAGGTCGCCGGCGTTTCCGCAAGGAGTGAGAAATGAGCACCACGCTTAAGCGCCACCAGATGTTCATCGACGGCAAGTGGGTGGAGGGATCCGGGCGCGAGTACCAGGACATCATCAACCCCGCCACCGGCAAGGTCATCGCTGCCGTGCCGAAGGGCACCGAGGAAGACGTCAACCTTGCAGTTCGAGCCGCTCGTGACGCTTTCGATGACGTGTGGTTCGACAGCACGCCGCGCGACCGCAGCGAACGCCTGCTCAAGCTCGCGGAGGTCATCGCGCTGAACGGCGATGAGCTGGCCCGCATCGAGTCCGAGAACGTCGGCAAGCCGCTGGCCCCGACCCTCTCGGAAGAAATCCCGCCGATCGCCGACTGTTTCCGTTTCTTCGCCGGCGCCGCGCGGCTGCTCGAAGGGCGGGCGGCCGGCGAGTACATGAAGGGTTTCACCAGCATCCTGCGCCGCGAGCCGCTCGGCGTCGTGGGCTCGATCGCGCCGTGGAACTACCCGCTGATGATGGCGGCCTGGAAGCTCGGTCCCGCGCTGGCCGCAGGCAACACCGTCGTCATCAAGCCCTCGGAGTGGACACCGCTGAGCCTCCTGCGCCTCGCCGAGCTGGCTGAGGACATCTTTCCGAAGGGCGTTCTCAACGTCGTCACGGGTGACGGCGAGCCGGTAGGCGCGGCGATCGTCCGCCATCCCGGCGTGGCGATGGTTTCGCTCACGGGCGACGTCGCCACCGGCAAGCTGGTGGCGCGCGAGGCGGCATCTACCTTGAAGCGGGTGCATCTCGAGTTGGGCGGCAAGGCGCCCGTGATCGTCTTCGACGACGCGGACCTGAATGCCGTGGTCGAGGGGATCAAGATCGGCGGCTTCTTCAATGCGGGGCAGGACTGCACCGCGGCGACGCGCGTCATCGCTGGCCCGCGCATTCACGACAAGCTGGTCAAGGACCTGGTCCCTGCGGTCGAGTCATTGAAGGTCGGCGACCCGGCCGCAGCCGACACCGACATGGGACCGCTGGTCTCGGAGGAGCAGCTCGAGCGGGTGTCCGGCTTCGTCGACCGCGCGCGCAAAGCCGGCGCCGAGGTCGCCACGGGTGGCGCCCGCATCAAGCGTGCCGGTTGGTGGTATGAGCCGACCATCGTCCTCCCCCCCGGACCCGATGCCGAGATCGTGAAGCGTGAGGTGTTCGGCCCGGTGGTTACAATCCAGCGCTTCACCGAAGAGGAGCAGGCGTTGGAATGGGCGAACTCTGTGGACTACGGCCTGGCGGCCTCGGTCTGGACCCGCGACGTCGGCCGCGCGCTGCGCATGGCTCGCCGGCTCCAGTTTGGGACTGTGTGGATCAACACCCACATCCCGCTTGTCAACGAGATGCCGCATGGCGGCTATAAGCAAAGCGGCTACGGCAAGGACATGTCGATCTACTCCCTCGAGGAGTACACGCAGGTCAAGCACGTGATGGCGTCACTGGACTGAAGGCAGCAGCGTAATGGCGGTCAAGTCGAAGGAGGCGAAGCCCGAAGCGGCGGGTGGCCAGAGTCCACACCCGGCCGCGCTGCGCCTGCACGGCGTGCGGAAGAACTACGGGCACGTCGTCGGGGTCGACGGCGTCGACCTGACCGTCGACGAGGGCGAGTTCTTCACGCTTCTCGGTCCGTCGGGCTCGGGCAAAACCACGCTCCTTCGTCTGATCGCCGGGTTCGAGCGTCCCGACGCCGGAAGGATCGAGCTGGGCGGGCGTGACGTCACCTCGATGCCGCCCCACCTCCGTGAGACCAACACCGTCTTCCAGGACTACGCGCTATTCCCACACATGACCGTGGGGGAGAACATCGGCTACGGGCTGCGCGTGAAGGGCGTCCCCGCCGCCGAGCGGCGCGAGCGCGTCGAGCGAGCGGTGAGGATGGTGCGGCTGGTCGGCCTCGACAAGCGCAGGCCGAACCAGCTGTCAGGAGGCCAGCGCCAGCGCGTCGCCCTGGCGCGCGCCGTCGTCAACGAGCCCGAGGTGCTCTTACTCGACGAGCCGCTGGGGGCCCTGGACCTCAAGCTGCGCCAGGAGATGCAGCTCGAGCTCAAGCGTATCCAGAAGCAGGTCGGCATCACCTTCATCTATGTCACCCACGACCAGGAGGAGGCGCTCACGATGAGCGACCGCGTGGCGGTGATGGCGAACGGGCGCATCGAGCAGATCGGCCCGCCGCTAGAGCTCTACGAACGGCCTGCGACCGAGTTCGTAGCCGGGTTCATCGGCATCTCCAACCTGTTGACACGCGACGGCATCAAGTTCGTGGTCAGGCCGGAGAAGCTGCACATCCTGCTCGAGGAGGATTCGCCGGAACCGGGGATGACTGTCGAGCCCGGCGTGGTCGAGCAGGTCATTTATGTGGGTCAGTCGACGCGCTTCAACGTCCGGCTGGACCAAGGTGAGCCGCTGGTGGCGGTGCGCCAGAATACTGAAGCTGCAGACGAAGCGCTGCAAATTGGGGGCCGCCGCATCCGGCTCGCATGGGCGCCGGAGCACACTTACGTGCTCGATCAGCAGCAGGAGCCGGATGCGAAACCAGCATCGGTAGAGAACACCAAGGAGAAGTAGGAAGAATGAGATCGACAGATGACCCAGCCATATGGGTGCGGCTGGGCACGCTCGCCGCAGCGGCTTTGATCACGATCACCGCCTGTGGCTCCACGACATCGACGGGGGGCTCAAGCGCAAAACAGCCGCCGACGGCATCGATGGCGCCGCAAACATCGATAGGTCCCGGCGAAGGCCAGCTGAACCTCGTGCTGTGGGACGGCTACGCCGACAAGTCCTGGGTCGACCCCTTCACGGCGACGACCGGGTGCAAGGTCAACCAGAAGCCCGCCGGCTCGTCGGACGAGATGGTCAGCCTTATGAAGGACGGCGGAGCCGGCCAGTGGGACATGGTGTCCGCGTCCGGTGACGCCGACCTGCGCCTCATCTACGGCGGCGACGTCAAGCCAATGAACACGTCGCTCATTCCGGACTTTGCCAACTTCCAGACCTACTTCAAGGCGCCTGGGTACAACACCATCAACGGCATTCACTACGGCATCTCGCTGCAGTGGGGTCCCAACACCTTGCTGTACAGCACCAAGAAGTTCCCCAACGCGCCGACCAGCTGGAGCACCATCTACGACCCGGCGAACAAGGGCCTGCTGACGGTGCCGGACAACCCGATCCAGATCGCGGACGCGGCACTCTATCTGAGCAAGACGCAGCCCAACCTCGGCATCAAGGATCCCTATGAGCTGACCCAGAAGCAGTTCGACGCCTCGGTCGCACTGCTCAAGCAACAGCGGCCGCTCATCAAGAAGTACTGGGCCCTGGCGACGGATGAGATCACGCTCTTCCAGAACGGTGACGTGGTCGCGGGCGCCGCATGGCCGTTCCAGACCATCCAGCTCAAGGCCGCCGGCGCGGCCGTTGCCGAAACCATCCCGATCGAAGGGGCGACCGGATGGGCCGACACATGGATGCTGGCCACCAAGGCCACTCACCCCAACTGCGCGTACCTCTGGACGAAGTGGGTCAGCACCCCCAAGGTCCAGGCAATGCAGGCACTGTCCTTCGGCGAAACGCCCGTGAACACCAAGGCATGCGCCGAAATGGAGGCGTTGTCGGCCGGATCGTGCGCCCAGTATCATGCGGACGCGCCAGGGTCTTACTTCAACACCATCAAGTTCTGGACGACGCCGACCGCCACCTGCGACGACGGAAGCAACAACTGCATTCCTTACGCGCAGTGGCAGGCCGCCTGGACAACGATCACCGCATAGCTTGGCCGTAACAGACGCAGGGCGGCTCCGCAAGAATCGCGGGGCCGCCCCGCTTCAGACGCTCCTGTGGCGTTGGCCGTGGGTGCGCCCTGCGCTGCTGCTGACGCCGCCCCTCGCCTGGTTCGTTCTCGTCTACCTGACCTCCCTCGTCCTGCTGCTGATAACGGCCTTCTGGACGATCGACACGTTCACGACCCAGATCGTGCAGGTGTGGAACCTGGACAACTTCCGGATCATCCTCACGGAGCCGGCTTACCGCCTCATCATCGGCCGGACGGTTGGGATCGCCGCTCTTGTGACCGTCACCGACGGTCTTCTGGCGTTCCCCTTCGCCTACTACATGGCGAAAGTCGCCTCACGCAGGACGCAAACCATCCTCTTCGCCGCTGTCCTGCTGCCGCTCTGGGCCAGCTATCTCGCGCGCGTCTATGCATGGATCCTGATCCTCAACCACAGCGGGATCCTTAACTGGAGCCTTCAGTCGATTGGCCTTCCGCCGGCGAACATCGGATACACGAACACCGCGATGTGGTTGGTGTTCTCGTACATCTGGCTGCCGTTCATGATCATCCCCACCTACGCGGCCCTGGAGCGGGTTCCAGACTCGCTGCTCGAGGCGGCGGCCGACCTTGGGGCCAGGCGTTGGAGGGCGGTGCTTGACATCGTGGTCCCGCTCGCAATACCGGGAGTGGTGGCAGGATCAATCTTCACTTTCTCATTGACCCTCGGCGACTACATCACACCGATCCTGGTCGGCGGCGCGGGGTCGACGTTCATCGGCAACGTCGTCTACATCGGCGCGTTTGAGGCCCTATAAACGTGGAAGGACGGTGGACAAAGCTCGCGCTGAGGATCTGGGCCGCTCTGATCCTTCTCTTCCTTTTTATCCCGATCCTCTTGATTTTCTTCTATGCCTTCAACACATCGAACATCGAGAGCTGGCCCATTGCCGGCCTGACCTTCAAATGGTTCACGGCGACGTGGAACGATTCGGATGTCCGCTCTGCGCTGGTGCTTTCGTTGCAGGCCGGGCTCGCTGCCACGGCCCTTGCCCTCGTTCTCGGCTCGTGCGCTGCCTTCGCCATCCACCGCACAACATTCTTCGGGCGCGACGCCGTGAGTCTTCTGTTCATACTCCCACTCGCTCTGCCCGGAATCATCACGGGCATCGCGCTCAACGCCTTCTTCAACTTCGGCGGCATTACGTTTTCGATCTGGACGATCGTCGTCGGCCACGCGACCTTCTGCATCGTGGTCGTCTATAACAACGTGCTCGCTCGGCTGCGCCGGACGCAGGGTTCGCTGGTAGAGGCAGCGGCAGACCTCGGCGCCAACGGGTTTCAGACTTTCAAGGACATAACGCTGCCGCTCATCTCGACGTCCGTCGTGGCGGGCGCCATGCTGGCCTTCGCGCTCTCGTTCGACGAGGTGATCGTGACGACTTTCACCGCGGGGGCTCAGAGCACCCTGCCGATCTGGATCTTTGGCCAGATCCGACACGGCATCCTCCTGCCCGAGGTGAATGTCGTGGTGTCTTTTGTGATCCTCGTCACCATCATCCCGGTGCTGGTCGCAGCCAGACTCACCGGTGGTGGCGGCGCCGCCCGCGTGCCCGCGGCGCGCTAAGCCCTAGCGCGTGAGGTCGCCGAGCAGGTGAACGCCCCACCCTCGCGGCATCAGGCCCTCCGACATGACCGACGCTCGGAACATGAAACTGTTGAAGGCGAGGTAAGTCGGGTCGGGGACGACGCGTAGGTCGGCCACCGTCAGGCCGCTGCGCTGGGCGAGGGTGCGGATCGTCCCCGCCGTATTGGCTCGGTACTGCACGGGAAACGTGTCCGCCTCAACTCGCCCGTACAGCTTTGGCACCAACCGGCGCTGCAGCTGAGGCAAGGCGCGGCCAAGCCGGTTGAAGGCCAGGAGCGGGTTGCGAAGGTTGGGCGTGAGGAAAACGAAATGCCCGCCGGGACGCAAGACGCGCCGCACCTCGCGCAGCACGGCCTCGGGGCTGCGCAGATGCTCGAGCACCCAGATGCAGACGACGAGATCAAAGGATTCGCCGGCGAAGGGCAGCTGCTCACCCCGGCCCCTGACCACCGGCATGTTATGGGCACGATGCTCCGCGAGGGACGAAACGTCAGGGTCGAGACCGGCGGCGAGCTTGACGTTGCGCCAGAACAGCTCGACCACCCCACCGCGGCCGCAGCCGAGATCCATAACGTTTGAGTCGGGGGTCAAATGAGAGCGAACGAGAGCCTCGAACTGCTCGCCGCTGGAGCTCCAACCCGGCCGCATCGCGCGGTAGCGGGCTCGGTATGAGTTCTGGACGTCGAGCGGCAGGACGGCCCTCTGCGCCACGGCGGCATTATCCGCCGCGAAGAGGCGAGACGTGAGGATCGGCTAGAAGCCGATCCTCATGCGAAGTCGGTGCCGGCTAGGCGATCTCCCGGCGACCGCGCTGCATCGGCTCGCGACCCGCGTCGGGCACTCCGGCCATCTCTTCCATCACCGCACGGTAGTGGAGCATCGCCACCCGCATACCCTCGGTTCCCCCTCGTGAGGCGTCCTTGCGCGCCTGGCGCATCCCTTCCGGCAGGCGCTCGTGACCAAGAGGGTGCTCGCGCTCGCCGAGCATGGCGAGGATGAGCGCGTCCGCCTCGCGCACGGCTTCCTCAGGCGCTTCGAGGAAGCGCGACTCGATCTCGTCCCACCTCGCCAGATAGCGGTCGCGGGCCTCTGGGGTCAGCGCCTTGAGGGCGGGTCGTCCACCCACGCTCGATCTCCTGCTCAGGACGATCAAAGCCACGATCACCACGAGAACGACTACGCCAACGATCACCAAAGTCGTCGAATCCACTTTCACCTCCTCTAGGGGAACGCCAGGGCGAGCCTGAGAACTCAGACCGGACGCCGAGGCAGGTCAGAAGCCAACGGCCTCGCGGACCAGGATGACGGTCGTGCGGCCGGGGGTTGAAGTCCCGCTCGAGGATCAAGAGTCGCGTCAGCTTCGTCCCGATTCCCATCTGCTCTCGCAGCCGGCGTCCTCATAGGGCTGAACGTGATCGGTGATCCTGCCCTGCTCAACCTGCTGACTCGGAGCCTGCGTTCCTAGGTCAGAACCTGTCCTCTCCAGTGAGGTGGCCGAGCATCACGCCCGATGCGTTGGCCGCGACGTGGAGGCCCAGCGCAAGCATTGGTGAGCGCCTGCGCACAAGGCCGAGACCTACCCAGAACAGACCCAGTCCGGCGGCGCGCCGCCATTTCCCATCGATCACGACGTGCTTGGCGGCGAACAGTGCAGCGGTCGCGGGGATGCCGATGCGCGGCTCGATCAGCCAGCCCCAGGTGAGCTCTTCCACCGGCGCCACCACCGCCGCCAGCGCAGTCAGCTCGACCGCTGCCGGATCCCGAGGTCTCTGGTACAGCCGGTGGCCGAGCAGGGCGCAGCCAAGCGGATACCCGGCGAGTGCGAGCGGGATGCCGATCCACATCGCGGTCGGGCCGCCTCGCCGCCTCGGCATCGGAGCGCGGTCGATCACGGCCGCGGCGCCGAGAACCGAATAGGCGGCGATCCACGCGCGCGAGCGGGTGGGCAGCAGCCCGCGCGCGACCGCCTCGACCACTGTGATGGCGGCCGCCCACGAAATCGGCTTCAGCTCGGCCGCGCCCCGGAGCGCCTCTGCGCCGGCGTGCCCTTGGGCGGCGCGCCGTCGGGTTGATGCGTGAAGCGCCCGAAATCCAGCACCTGCTTGCGCACGCCGTTGCCCCACAAAGGACCGCCGTGGGCGAACGCGTAGAAGGCCAGCCAGCCACCTCGGGTGTGACCGGGTCGGGTCGCCCACTCCCAGAACTCGAGGTGCGCGGGAAGATGCGCGAACCGGTATGCCGAAGCCTCGTCCTCCCACCAGCTAAAGATCCCGACGGTGGTCGGAAACGAGTACCACAGCCGGTGGCTCACGTAGCCCTGAGCAGCGCGCATCTCGCGCCGCAGACCCGGCCAGCGCCATGCAGCTTCGACGAGGGCCACAAGTCCGTCGAACTCGTTGGCCCCGTCCGCCACCACCAGGCCTTTCACACGCTCCGTCATCGCATCTTCACCCACAGGTCGGCCAGGTCGAGCTTGGTCCGCGCCTGACCGGCAGCCCGTCGCAAAGTCGGGCGCACGAGGTCGCCAAGGTCGACGCGGATCCGCCGCTTGACCGGCTTTCCGGCCAGCAGACGGAGCACGATCTCCACTGCCAGCGCGCCAAGCAACGTCGAGGTCATGGCGAGCTGCGGAAAGCCGAGAGTCGGGTCGCGGCGTCTCTCGAGGAGCACCGAGAAGATCTCGCGCGGCAGGGCAAGCGGCGGAATCAGGCTCCGGAGGATCGCCTCCGCCCCAGCATCGGGATTCCTGACCCGACCGCCCAGCGGCTTGCGCACCTTTCGGTAATCGAAGATCTCGATGAACTGGGTGGCGGCGATGTCGTAGGCGGTCATCACCGTGAGCCGCTTCGAGGTCGCCACTGCATGTAGGGCGAGCTTGGCATCGATTCCTTCCTGTGATGTCACGTCGATGGCATCGATCACGAAATCGCCCTCCCGCACGATGTCTGATACCGCGGATGCCACCACGCCCTCCTCGTGCACGTCGATCGAGCAGAACGGATTGACCGCGAGCAATCGATCCGCGCATGCTCGCGCCTTGTTGCGACCGACGTCCTCGAGGGTCGCGTCCTGCCGGTTGAGGTTGCTCAGCTCGTACTCGCCAGGGTCGAGCAGCACCAAGCACTCAGCGCCGGTTCTGACCAGCGGCATCAACACGGCACCGCCAGTTGAGCCACACCCGGCAATGACGAAGCGAGCTCGCCTCAGGGCAGACTGAAGGTCGGGCGCGACCAGGCCGCGGTTGCGAGCGGTGAGCTCTTTGTAGAACGCTTCGTGCTCTTCAGGCTGTGGCGACACGGACAATCTCACTCATTCCATAGAGCTTCTCGGATGTCGTCTCGAACAGCGCCTGGCGCTGTCTCCAGAAGGTCTCGAAGTCTTCACGCGACGTCGTCAATACGCGCAATGGCATGGCGGCGTCGAGGGCGGCGATCGAGGCGGCCATCGACTCGTGAGGCACGAAGCAAACTTCCGGTCCGATACCCGCGAGATGCGCGAGGCCTTCAGGCCGATATGTGAGGGCCTGCGCGAACCCCTCGACTATCCAGCAGACCCGATCTCGGGGAAGAGGCTCGCCCGGTCCGAGGGTGAGGGCCTGCCACGGAATCGCACCCGACGTCGCGCTTCGCCACAGAGCATTCGACGCGCCAAGCGAGGACGCGGATGTCAGCGCATCGACCGGATACTGCGACTCTTGCTGAGGTTGGTTGGGCAGCTTGAGGGACGACTCCTTCACGCTCACGAACTGGCGCAGGAGCAGAAATCGCAGGTAAGTCTCTTCCTCGCCCGAATTGAGCGCGAGGTCGATGTCCGACCAGCGCACGAACGTGGCCCAGTCGATGTCGGCGACGTTGGCGAGGAAGGGCGCGGTGGCGTGATCCGCATAGCGAGGGCGAAGAGGATGACCATCGGCGAGGCTCACGTGATGAGGGGCGAACGTTGCGACGGGTACGAAGAAATACCGAAGGTTGCGAAGCGCGATGTCGGGATCGAGGTCGCCGGTGACCAGCTTCACGCGGGTCGCATACGCAGGCCTGCAGGCGAGGCGGGCCGCGACGAGGGCGATCTCGAGGGCACCACGGTGGATGAGCGGGTCCTCGCGCCGGCGCTGATCGGTAACGAATCGAGCCAGCTCCCAGCACTCGTCGGCCGCCACGTCTGAGGCTCCGACGATGCAGTCCTGCCAGCCACGTCCGTGAACCTCCTCGCATGGAAAATCCGGCCGCTCTCGGCTGCCGTAGGCGTGTCCATTGAGGCCGTCCGGCTGCTTCAGCGTCAGGTATGTCAGCAGGCCCCCATCCGAATCGATGGCGAGGCCGTGGATGTCGCCGTCATGTACTCCTTTGGCGTCCTCGCGCACCATGTTCTGGGCCGCGACGACGTCGGCGTCGTAGAAGCGGGTAAGCAGGTACTGGCCGAGACGCCACGACAGAATCGCGTCGAGGGCCCCGTCCGGAAGTGCGCGGGTGGGCGCGATAAGGAGCCTCACACCATGCCGGTCCCCGCGGCTCAAGAGTGCCTCGGGGAGATCCATCAACCGGCTGAAGTCGTACTCCGCGGCGCGAAACGCTCGGTCGGCCAGCTGGTCCGGGTCCGGCATCGCCGTGAGCCTAACCGAGAAGGCGGCGATTGATGCCCCTCGATCCAGCTCGGGTGGGCCTGCCCGGTACTGTGTTGCGGAATGAAGACAACTTGGCATGGCGCCAATCTGATTCAGCTCACCCGATACCCGGCTGTGTTCCCGATGAACTGCTACCTGGTGGTCGAGGACGACGGGCTCACGCTGGTCGACAGCGAGAGCCGGCGTCCGGAGCCAGTTTCGCGGGGTCGAGGTCTCGATCTCTGAGCGCGACGCTCCCATCCTGGCCGGAGACAAGAGCCTGCGCGCGACCGAGCCGCAGAGCGAGGTGAAAGGCTACTTCGTCAAGGTCGATTGGAAGCCCGACCGGGTGCTCAAGCCAGGCGATCGCGTGGGGTCGCTGGAGGTGGTCGCGTCGCCTGGACATACTCCGGGACATGTTGCCTTGATCGACGTTCGCGATCACAGCTTGATCGCCGGCGACGCGTTTCAGACCCGCGGCGGCATCGCGGTGTCAGGGGATATGAGGCTGTTGTTTCCGTTCCCGGCGATGGCCACGTGGAACAAGCATTCGGCGCTGGCATCGGCGATCGCGCTGCGGGCGCTCAACCCATCGTTGCTCGCGGTGGGTCATGGCGACGCCATGACTGCACCGGCGGCCGCTATGGACCGAGCGATCGAATCAGCCCGACGGGCGTTCAGCTGACCCGTTAAACCGCTGACGGTTTCACGGTCTCGCCGACGTGGATCGTCCCGCCCTTCAGCACGCTGGCGCGCAGGCCGCTGTGCAGCAAGCCGCGAAGGACCAGCGATGAATCGACCGCCCGGACCAGATCCTGGCACGGCTCGCATCGCTCCTCGCCTTCGCATTCGATGTCGCCAATCTGAAACCGGCGTCCGATGAAGTCGCCCAGGTCGATCCCGCTGACGACGACCTGACGCCGGGATTCTCCTCGCCGCAGATCGATGCCGTGCTCGGCTACCAGCTTGTTTAGCGCTTCGGCCTCGATGAGGGTAATGTCGCATGCGCCGGAGTCATCGAAATGACGATCGCCCTCGAGACCGCGGCCGGGGTGCGCCACCGCGGCTGAGACCTCATGTGGCAGCGCACCGT
>VBHX01000220.1 GCA_005879945.1 Chloroflexota bacterium
CCAACACCGCGCTGTCGGTCGTCAACCAGATCCGCGCTGGGCAGGCCGGTAACGGCGTCTTCATCGGCCCGGTCGGTTACATCGGGGTCGGGATCAAGGACCAGCAGGGTGGCGCATTCGTGACCGCTGTGCAGAGCGGCTCGCCGGCGGAGAAGGCGGGCATCACCGTTGGGTCGTTGATCACCGCCGTAGGGAGCACATCGGTTGACTCAACCGCCACCCTCGGCAATGCGCTCCACGTCTTCAAGCCGGGCGCGAGTGTCGCGGTCACTTGGCTGGACGCGAACAACTCCTCGCACACCAAGACGCTGACCCTTACAACAGGGCCAAATATCTAGCCATCCCCCATTTCCCCCGCAGAAAGCCTCCCCAAAGTGGGGAGGTCGGCGGGAGACCTCAACCTTCGATAAAAGCTAAGTCCCGCCACCCTTGCGGGTCGCGGGACTTATAAGAACGCTCGGCAACGACCTACTCTCCCATCGGGTTACCCCGACAGTACCATCGGCGCTGGAGGGCTTAACTTCCGTGTTCGGAAAGGGAACGGGTGTTTCCCCTCCGCCATGGTCACCGAACCGGGGAATTATACCGGCTTGGGTTAGGCGGACTCCCCACCCCGCGCTGCGCGCGGACCTCCCCGCACGGCGGGGAGGAAAGGCGGACTCCCCACACGGTGGGGAGGAAAACCACTACCTGGTTCGGCGGCGCCGGGCGCGGAGGCTTTTGATCTTGCGAGCTTCCGCCGGCGGGACGTAGTGCGAACGGCGTCGCATCTCGCGCACGAGCCCCTGCTCCTGCACCTTGCGGCGGAACTCCCGCAGAGCCTGCTCGAACTCCTCGGGATCCTTGACTACGATTCGCACAACCGCACAAGGATACCCGCCCCGGCTACTTGACGGGAACCTCGGCCTCCTGAAGACTCTCCGCCCGCAGTGTGGGGAGGAGCAAATAGCACCGGATGCTGAGCAGCGCCAGCAGCCCCACCAGCGCGACCAAAACGTCCAGGACGACCTGCCCTACGTGCGCGTGAAACAGCACGATCAGTACCGCCTCGACGATGCAGGCGGCGAAGAGAATCGGCACGAAAACCCGGTCGTGCACGGCCATGAAGAACTGCACCAGCAGGTTGTTCAGCGAGAGCGACAACCCGATGACGCCGACCAGAAACACGAACGGGGTGGCGTCCACGAAGCCCTTGCCAAACAGCACGTTGACCACGAGCCCCGGGACCACGGCGAAGACGAAAAGCGCGCCGGCTCCGAGCACGCTCAGGATGCCCGCGGACGACAGGAGGATGCGGCCGGGGTGTTCCTCTTTGGCCACGGCCTCGACGACCCGCGGAAACAGGACCTGGCTCACGCTCAGGGTGAGGAAGTAGAGGATCGTTCCGATCTTGTTAAGGCCGCCGTAGATGCCGCCCTCGTGAGCACTCAGGTAGTGCTCGGCGAGGATGACGTCCTGGTTGTAGAGGATCTGCACGCCGATGATCCCCGCGGCCGCGGTGAGCGAGAACCCCGCCATCACGCGCAGGCGCACCCGCGTGCCGGTACCGCGGAAGTGATCGCGAAGCGTATAGATGCCGAGGAAGAAAGCGAAGGCAAGGCCCACGAACACGGCCGCCATCGCGCCGGACACCGCATATCCCGCCGCCAGCAGCGCATAGACGAGGATCGTCCGCACCACCAGCTCCATTGACAGGTTCAGCGACAGCGCGGTGAAGCGCTGCAGGCCCTGGAGGATGCCGCGCGGAATTGCAACCTGCCAGACCAGGGCGATCGAAAAGCCAAGGATGAGCACGGGGATCGTCGAACCGAGGTGCTCAAAGGCGGCGATCGGGCGAGCAAACAGGGCCGTGAACAGCACCGCCAGCAGGCACGGGATGGCGATTAGGCGGATGGTCCGCGTGAGCAGTGAGCGCACTCCGGGGTCTCCGCGCGCGGCCAGCGTGGCCGTGTAGCGGGCGAGGACGACGATGAGGATCAGCGCCGGCGCCGTGCCCACCGCGTAGACCGCGATGAGAAAGGCGACCTGGCCGTAGATCGACGGGCCGAGGATGCGGCCGGCGATGGCGTGGAAGACGAAACCGCCGATGCCCGCAACCAGCCCGCCACTGAAGAGGATGGCGTTCTGCCGGACCAACCGGCTCTTGCTGAGTTGGACCAGACGCTCCCGAAGGCCCGTCGTGGCGCCGGTCTGCACAGTCCGGGAGATTCTACTTGAGGTGTACTTCGGGTCCCGGCGTTGATAATTCACCAGCGATGCCCGAACCGCCGAAGCCCGTCGTCTCAGCATTGATCGTCACTCACAACGCCAGGGACAGCCTTCTCCAGTGCGTGCAGGCGCTGTTCGCAAGCGCCGATGTGCCGGTCGAGGCGGTGGTCGTCGACAACGACTCGAGCGACGGCTCTGCCGCTGCGGTGACCGCCGAGTACCCGAAGGCCACTGTCCTGATCCAGGAGAAGAACCTCGGTTTCGGGCGCGCCGCCAACGTCGGCCTCGAGCGCTGCACGGGCCGATTCGTGCTGCTCCTAAATCCGGGCGTGGTCGTCGACCAGACCTGTGTCGGCCGGCTGGCCGACTTCATGCTCACCCGCCCGGACGCAGGCGCCGTCGGGCCGCGTCTGCTGCGGGCGGACGGAACGCTCGACCCGGCTGCGCGGCGCGGGTTTCCACTGCCGAGCACGCTCTTCTACAACACCGTCGGCCTCAGCAAACTCTTTCCGAAGAGTTCCCGATTCGGGCGCGAGAACATGGGCCACCTCGACGAGTCCGACGTCCACGAGATCGACGCCGGCTCCGCCGACTGCCTGATGTTTCGCCGCGCGGCCCTCGACCGCGTCGGCTTCTTCGACCCTCGCTACTTCATGTACGGCGAGGACATCGACCTCTGCTACCGGCTCAAGCTCGGCGGCTGGAAGGTCTTCTACCTACCGACCGCCACGGCCAGCCACCAGGAGCTCGAGAGACCCGAAAAGGGTGACAACCGGCAGAGGCTCTACGAGCAGCATCGGGCGCTCTGGACGTACCACTTCAAGCACCACGCCGAGGAGCAGTCGGCGTTCGGCAACGGGCTGGTCTGGGCGCAGATCTGGGGCGCCTGGGTGGCCAAATCGGTGCAGCAGGCGCTGGGCGGGGGGCGTCGCGCGTCCACGTAAACTCGTCACTGACCGATGTACCACCAGATCGCCCGCAACAAGCGCAACAGCATCGTCGTCATTTCGCTGTTCCTGATCGTCTGGCTGCTCGCCGGGTTCGTCATCGGCGAATTCGCCGGTGGCACCAGCTACGCGGTGCTTGGCACCGTTGTGTTGGGACTCCTGGGGATCAGCGCCGCGCTGTTCTCGTACTACTTCGGCGCCGCCACGGTGCTGTCCGCGGCCGGAGCCGTTGAGGCCGACCCGCGCCAGTACCAGCAGCTCTACAACATCGTCCAGACGCTGGCGATCGGCGACGGGGTGCCTGTCCCCAACGGACTTCTGCAGATGATGAATCGCGAGGAGCTCGAGGGCGTGCTCGCACATGAGATGAGCCACGTCAAGAACTACGACGTGCGGCTGCTGCTGGTTGTCACGACCATGATCGGATTGGCCGCGCTCATCGCGAGCATGTACTGGAACGGAGCGCTGCGCTTCCGCAGCCGAGACGCACGCGCGATGCTGGTCGTGTTCGCGATCGGCGCCATCTTCACGGTCATCGCCTTCCTCGTGGGACCGATCATGCAGATGGCCCTTTCGCGCCAGCGCGAGTCACTCGCGGATGTCAGCGGGGTCGAGCTGACGCGGAATCCTGTCGGGCTCATCAACGCCCTGAAGAAGATCGCGTCCAACGACAAGCCACCCGAGAAGTTCAACCATGCGGTCGCCGCGATGTGCATCGACAATCCCACCGAGCACCACGGGAGCTTCTTCAACCACCTCTTCGATACTCACCCGCCAATCGAGGAGCGGATCGCAGCGCTGGAGAAGATCGCAAGCGTCCAACAGATATGAGCTATTCGACCCATTGACGGCATGACCCCACAAGGGTTTGAATTCAATTGATTTATCGGTCGTAAAGCTGACGTCTGAAAGCGATCGATCGATGCACTCGGCTAACTCCGTGCGGAGGCATGCCATGAAAGATCTGGTGCTCAGTCGCCGGCAACTTCTAAAAGGAGCAGGCGCAGTCGGGGTCCTCGGTGCGGTGGGGATTCCGGCGACGGCGTTCGCCGAGGACGGAGGTGTGGACCTGCTCCGCTGGGACCTCGTCCAGTTCCTACAAGGCACCGCCCTGGCCGGTGGGACGAACCAGGCAACCGACGAAGCCACCGGAGACGTGGTAACGCTGTCCGGCTCGGGGCATGCCGAGCCGAAGAAGAAAAGGGCAACTGGCGGCGGAACGTTCGTGCACAGGCACGCGGACGGCACCGAGGTGGCCCACGGAATCTACAGAGTCACCTCGTTCCAGAGTTGGACGCCGGCAGGCGGAAACCTTGCCCCCGCGGGGGCGAAGGATGGCATCGGTACGCTCGAGCAGACGACGGGCGGGCTCCTCGTCCTGCATATAGCTGTGCTTCCTGCAGCCGGCGGCATGGTGGAAGCCGTCTTGGGCGTCGATTGCGCCTTGCCGGGCGTCAGGTTCCCGATCGAAGAAGGCGCGCATCTCGATGTGCTGAATTTCCACTTCAAGCAGTCGGGTGGATTCACGCTGTTCCACGTGCTTCGCGGTGGACACGGCGAATGACTCAACAGGAGGGAGTTATGAAAAGAATGGTGATCAGCCGCAGGGACCTTCTCAAAGGAGCGGGGGCAGCCGGAGTCTTGGGAGCGGTAGGCATTCCTACGACCGTGTTCGCGGACGGCATTCGCGTCAGGTGGGACATCATCAGCGTCGACTTCACCACGGGCACGTTGTCCCCGGGTGGAATAGCGTCGGCCCGCGCAAATGACGGCTCGAAGATCACGCTCACCGGCTCCGGTACCTTTTCGACGAACGGCGGCACGAACGGCGGAGGCAACTGGACCACGTTCAATCCCGCCGGTGAGCAAACGGGGAGCGGTACCTACAGAACCAGGGGACTCGTCACCTGGGTGGCAGCGCCGGGAACGCCGCCTCTTCCACACGACAACGTCGGCGATCGCGAGGATGAAAGCGCGGGCCTCGCGGTGCTGAAAATTCGCTACTCCGACGACACGGGCGGCCTTCTGAGCGTCAGCTGTCACCTGGTCGGAACGTCCGACGCGGTATTCGAGGGCATCACAGCGACCAAGGGCTACATCGACTACTGGAACAGGGAGGCGCCACCGGCGCCGCCTGGAAACGCCAATCGCACCAACTTCCACGTCTTGACCGAGGACGAG
>VBHX01000020.1 GCA_005879945.1 Chloroflexota bacterium
CTGTAGCTCTTGCGCGCGGGACCTTCGAAGGCCCCGCCCTCGAAGCCTCGAAGCCGGCGAAGCCATCCCTCCGCCACCGGGGCGAGCATTCCCGCGAGCCGCAGCTGTTCGACGCTCGCGTGCAGGAACTCGAGCGGGGTGTGGATTCCGGCGCGGAGGAGGCGGCGTGCGCTGGCTTCGGCGATCCCCGAAAGGTCGGTGAGTCGCAGGCGAGCGAAAACAGAGACGAGGTTGGTGTGATCGATCCTCTCGAGGCCGTCCCGCTTGTCGAGATTGGACGCCTGCTTCGCCATCCAGATCGATGTGGAGATGCCGACCGACGAGGTGATGCATTCGCCGACCTCTTTCCTCAGCCCGGCCTTTATGGCGCGGGCGACGCCCTCGGGTCCGAGGCGGACCAGGTCTGGAGTGCCGGCCAGGTTCATGGATGCCTCGTCGATCGACATTCGCAGCACGTCGGGGCTGTGCCGCCTCATGATCTCGATGAGCTGGTCCGACACCGCACGATATCGAGGCGGGTTCGGCTCGCGCACCTCGATGCCCGGATAGATCGCCATGGCCTCGAAGACTCTCATCCCTGTCTTGATGCCGAGGTCGCGGGCCTCTCTCGAAGCCGAGACAATCGTGGCCGCGCCTGTGGCGTAGGCCGCCACGGCCAGTGGCCGGCTGCGCAGTGCGGGCTCGTGTTGCTGCTCGATCGAGGCGAACGCGCAGTTGAGGTCCACCACCAGCGTTTTCGGGTCGGCCGTGTTCAAGCCCAGGTCTTCGGCGCCCCCCAGTGCCATGACGAACAAATGTTTGCACATCCGGGCGGGTCTCGCGCGCGTCATCTTTATCGGCAACCATGGCTGAGAGGGTCACCGACATCCCGGTCGCTGGAACGCTCATCAGCAGCCCGGACATCACTCCATCGGAGCTCCAGCTGGCTGTTCGCAACCACTCGATGCCGCTCGAGGCGCTGCGCTACCCGATCACGCCGATCGGGCTCCACTACCTGCTGATTCATTTCGACATCCCGGCGGTCGATCCGTCGGCCTGGACGCTGACCGTGGGTGGCCGGGTGCGCCATCCGCTGAACCTCAGCCTCGAGGAGATGCAGCGCCGGCCTGCGATGACCATCCCGGTCACCCTCGAGTGCGCGGGCAACGGCCGCGCACGCCTCTCGCCCCGACCCCTGAGCCAGCCCTGGCTGGTCGAGGCGGTGGGGACTGCCGAGTGGACCGGAACCTCGTTGGCGTCCATCCTGGACGAGGCCGAGCCCATCGACAGCTCCGGCGACGTGGCCTTCACCGGCCTCGACCGCGGCATCCAGGGCGAGATCGAGCAGCAGTACGAACGCAGCCTCCCGCTGCCCGAATGCCGGCGCGAAGAGGTCATGCTCGCCTGGGCGATCAATGGGCAGCCCCTGCCACCCCAGCACGGTTTTCCGCTGCGGCTGATCGTTCCCGGGTGGTACGGCATGGCCCACGTCAAGTGGCTGCGAGGGATCACGGTGCTCGGAGGATCGTTCGATGGCTACCAGCAGGCTTCTGCCTACCACTACCGCCGCTCCGACGACGATCCGGGCGAGCCCGTCACTCGTATGCTGCCGCGAGCGCTGATGATCCCGCCGGGCATCCCGGACTTCATGTCGCGCATCCGGTTCGTGTCACCGTCGCATCAGGTCCTCATGGGTCGCGCCTGGTCCGGCCTCGCGCCTATCAAATCCGTCGAGCTGAGCGCGGACGGCGCCCGCACCTGGAGCGCGGCCGAGCTGGGCGAATCGGTTTCTCCCTATGCGTGGCGGTCGTGGAGGTACGAGTGGGCGGCCACCAAACCTGGTGAGTACGAGCTCTGCGTTCGCGCGACGGACGGCGCCGGCAACGTACAGCCTTCCGAGCCAAACTGGAACCGCGAAGGGGTCCAGAACAATGCGGTTCAGCGGGTGCGGGTCGTGGTCACGGGAGCCGGGGACCGGGTTCAAGCGCCCGTTGACGAGGCGCAGCAATCCAGCTCACGCCCCTCTCCCTGACCTCCCTCCCGGACGTCGTCGCGGGGGCCCCATGGTAGGAGAGGTGCGCCCGCTCGCGCGTCCTCATTAATGTTGTGGCTCCATGACCCGCCGAGGGCTGCTGCTTTTCGTCGCGATGTGCCTCATCTGGGGCATCCCGTACCTGTTCATTCGCATCGCGGTGAGCGAGCTGACGCCTGCCACGCTCGTGTTCATGAGGACCGGCATCGCGGCGCTGGTGCTGCTGCCGATCGCGATCCGGCTGGGCGGCCTGCGCTCCCTCCTCGACAAGTGGCGCCCGCTGGTCATCTTCGCGACGATCGAGATCGGGATCCCGTGGCTCGCCCTATCGACCGCTGAGCAGCAGATCTCGAGCTCGCTCGCGGGACTCTTGATATCAGCGGTGCCGTTGTTCGGCACCGTGATCGCGCCGCTGTTCGGCAATCGCGATCGGATGGGACCGGTCAACATGGCCGGGCTGCTGCTCGGACTTGTGGGCGTTGCCGCGATCGTTGGCTTCGACCTGCGCGCAACCGGATGGCTTCCACTCGTGGAGATGGCGGTTGTGGTCGTCGGCTACGCGGTCGGCCCGGCGGTGCTGTCTCGGTACCTCGCCGGGTTGCCATCGGTGAGCGTGACCGCGGTCTCGCTGGCGATGTGCGCAAGCGCTTATGCGCCCGTCGCCGCACTTCAGTGGCCGCATCGCGTTCCCAGCACCGGCGTGATCGCTTCGGTGGCCGTGCTGGCGCTGGTTTGCACCGCGCTTGCGTTCCTTATCTTCTTCGCGCTGATCGCCGAGATCGGGCCGGTCCGCGCGACGGTGATCACGTACATCAACCCGGCGGTGGCGGCCGGCGCCGGCATCCTCGTCCTTCACGAGACTTTCACCCCGGGCATGGGCGTGGGTTTCGTCCTCGTCCTCGTAGGCTCGACGCTGGCCACCCGCCGCGCCAGAGGCGCGGGCCAGGCGCCGGCTGCGCCGGTGACTGTTCGCGAGGGCGGCGCCGCCGACCTTGACGCGATCGCGGCGGCCCGGGTCAACAGCTGGAAGGACACGTACCGGCCTTTGATCGGCGCCCAGGTTCTGGAACCGCTGCTTGACGTCCGCGAGCACAGCCGCGACATGGAGCGGATCCTCAACCAGGACCACGCGCTGCTCCTGATCGCGGAAGACGCGAACCATTCTGTTGCCGGCTTCGCGCTCAGCCACCTCGGCGAGGGCGGCGAGCCCTTCCTCGAATCCCTTCACGTGCAGCCAGGCCGGCGCAGCCACGGGATCGGGGCTCTGCTCCTGCGCCAGACGGCGGCACGCTGGTCGGCGGATGGCCATCGAAGCATGAGCCTGCACGTGGTCGAGTCGAACCTGGGGGCCAAACGCTTCTACGACCGGTTCGGCGGCCGGGAGGTCGGCATCGTCGTCAGCGACTGGCGCGGCGCCCAGGTCTCGCAGGCGATCTACCGCTGGAACGACCTGGCCGTGATCGGCCGGCGGTGAATCGCGCCTGACAGGGCCTTATCCTTGACCCTCATCGACGCGCATTGGATGGCAGTCGCGCGGGGTGACGAGCCGGCCGACCTCGTGCTGGCCGGTGGAAAGGTGCTCTCCGTGTTCACGAAGGAATGGCTCGACGTCGACGTCGCCATCAAGGACGGCCACGTCGTCGGACTCGGGCGCTACGAGGGTGGTCGGGAGCGCCGTGACGTCTCCGGGGCGTTCCTGGTGCCCGGGTTCATCGACGCCCACATGCACATCGAGTCTTCCAAGCTGATGGTCGACGAGTTCGCCCGGGCGGTGTTGGCGCACGGCACGACCGCGGTCGTGGCCGACCCCCACGAGATCGCCAACGTGCTTGGAACCGACGGCATCCACTGGCTGCTCGACTGCTGTACCGACCTGCCCCTCGACGTCTATGTGATGGCTTCGTCTTGCGTCCCCGCATCGCGATTCGAGTCGCCGAGGCGTCCGTTCACGACCGGCGACATCGAAAGCCTATTACGCCGCCACCGCACGATCGGGATCGCGGAGATGATGAACTTTCCCGGCGTCATCGCGGGTGACGAATCCGAGGTCGCGAAGCTCACCACAGGTCTAACCGATCACGTGGACGGCCACGCGCCCGGGGTCCGCGGCTCGGCCCTGAATGCTTATATCGCGGCGGGTATACGCTCGGATCACGAAGCCACCACCGCCGAAGAGGCCCTGGAGAAGCGTCGCCTCGGGATGTGGGTGATGCTGCGCGAAGCATCGATCGCGCGCAACCTCCGCGACCTATTGCCGGTGGTCAAGCAGTACGGCAGCGACTACTGCATGTTTTGCACCGACGACCGCGAGCCAGGCTTCATCGTCGAGGAGGGACACATCAACCAGATGGTCCGCGTGGCGGTGGCGGAGGGAATCAGCCCCGAGGATGCGGTCGTCATGGCCACGATCAACTCCGCGACGTATCACCGCCTGTGGCACCTTGGTGCCATCGCGCCCGGCTACCAGGCGGACATCCTTGTCCTGGACGATCTTCGTTCGTTCACACCGCGTGAGGTGCTGAAGCGGGGCGCGCCTCCGCATTTCGTCAAGTTGACCGTGCCGGAATGGGTGCGGCAGACCGTATACCTTGCGCCGGTCACGGCCTCGTCGTTTCATATTCCGGCTGGACCGCGCCAGATCAGGGTGATCGGTGTGGTCCCCGGCCAGCTCCTGACGCGATCCGTGGTGGCAGAGCCGTCGGTTCGCGACGGCAGCATCGTCGCCGACCCGGCCAGAGACCTGGTCAAGATCGCGGTGCTCGAGCGCCATCACGCCAGTGGGCGCGCCGGCCTCGGGTTCGCGACCAACATCGGTCTACAGCGGGGCGCGTTTGCTTCTACGGTCGCGCACGACGCGCACAACGTGGTCGTGCTCGGAGTCGACGATGCCGATATGGCCGCGTGCGCTTGCCGTCTGGCCGAGATCGGCGGCGGGATCGTTGTCGCTGAGGGCGGACATGTAATCGAGGAGCTCCCGCTGCCAGTCGCCGGCCTGATGAGCGACCAACCGCTGGCACAGGTCCATGAGCGTCTCAGCTCGATGGAGCGGCGCCTCGCCGGCATGGGCGCGTCGATTGCAGCGCCTTTCATGACGCTGAGCTTCCTCGCGCTGTCGGTCATCCCCGAGCTGAAGATCACCGACCGCGGGCTCGTCGACGTCGCCCGCTTCGAGCTGGTGCCCCTGGGGATTGAGTGATGGCCTGGCGCGCTTCAACGATCTGCCTCGAGATGAGGCCGAGCGCGAGCTTCGCGAGTGCTTTGCTTCGCGTGCGTGGGCGGGGCGGGTGGCGGCCGGGCGGCCGTACGCAGGTTTGGCCGAGGTGCTCGCCGCGTGCGACTCAGCGTGGGCGGAATTGGCGCCCACCGGTTGGATGGCCGCCCTTGCCGCGCACCCCAGGATTGGTGAGAAGGGCGGGCACGCGCCCGAATCTTCTGAGCGTGAGCAGGGCGGGGTTCGCTCGGCGGCTGCCGAGACCGTGGCGGCGCTGGCGGATGGCAACCGCCGCTACGAGGAGCGCTTCGGCCACGTCTTCCTCATCTCAGCGGCGGGACGCACCGCCGACGAGATCCTCGCTGCGCTGCGCGAGCGCCTGCGCAACGACCCTGCAACCGAGGCCGCGGTGGCTGCCTCGGAGCTCCGTAAAATCGCAAGGCTTCGTCTCGAGCGGATGTTGACCGAGTGAGCGTCTCAACCCACGTTCTCGACACGATGCGAGGGCATCCGGCTGCGGGAGTCGCGGTTGCTCTCAACTTCCGCAGGCCCAACGGGGACTGGTCCAACCTCGGTCACGCCGTCACCGATGCCAACGGCCGGGTCAAGGAGATCGGCGGCCGCTTGGAAGCCGGCGAGTACCGGTTGGACTTCGCCACCGGCGCCTACTTCAAGTCGTTCGAGACCGACGCGTTCTATCCCGAGGTGTCGGTCATGTTCGCCGTGGCCGAGGGGGAGACGCACGTCCACGTGCCGCTGCTGCTGAGCCCGTTCGGGTACTCGACATACAAGGGCCGCTAGCGATGACGATCGTCCTGGGCGACAACCAGTACGGCAAGGCGGAGACGCACCTGGTTCGCGTGACCAGGGACGGCGAGACCCATTCGATCAAAGACGTCAACGTGAGCATTACGCTCGCGGGCGAGTTCGACGCCAGTCACACGGCGGGCGACAACAGCAAGATCGTTCCCACCGACACGCAGAAGAACACCGTGTTCGCGTTCGCGAAGGAAGTGCCGGTCGGCGAGATCGAGGAATTCGCGCTGCGCCTTGCCCGCCATTTCGCCGGAGAGTTCGCTGCCGTCCATCGCGCGCGCGTGTCGATCGAGGAGTATCCGTGGGACCGCATAGACGTCGGCGGCCGGCCTCATCCACACTCCTTCCTTCGTGCCGGCGCGGAGAAGCGCCTCACCACGGTCACATGTATGAAA
Source organism: Chloroflexota bacterium (assembly GCA_005879945.1). Classification (GTDB taxonomy): domain Bacteria; phylum Chloroflexota; class Dormibacteria; order Dormibacterales; family Dormibacteraceae; genus UBA10449. Next base: position 6,434 of record VBHX01000020.1, read on the forward strand.
GAACGCGCGTGGGTCGTGTCCGGACTGAGCGACCTGGTCCTGCTGAAATCGACCGGCTCGGAGTTCTGGGGCTATCCCAAAGATCGCTTCACGACGCTCGAGGAGACACGCGACCGCGTGCTGGCGACGGCGGTGGTCGCGCGGTGGCGTTACGGGCGGCTCGACGTCGACTGGGCCGCGGCTTTCGCTGACGCGCGCACGGCCCTGATCGAGGCGTTTGCGTCCAAGCACAGCCTCGCGCTGCAGCAGACGCTCTATGACATGGGCTCAGCCGCGCTCGAGTCTCGATCCGAGATCGCGGAGATTCGCCTTTCGCTCCCGAACAAGCATCACTTCGTCGTGGACCTGTCGCCGTTCGGCCTCGAGAACCGCAGCGAGGTCTTCCACGCCGCGGATCGCCCGTATGGGCTCATCGAAGGCACGGTCACGCGCGACGATGCCCCGGAGCCGGGCCTGGCCTGGTAGCGGATGGAGTTCCTTCAACCAAGGACATGGGCCGAGGCGCTGGCGATGAAGGCCGCCCATCCCGACGCGCTGCCGATCGCCGGCGGCACAGACGTGATGGTCGAGATCAACTTCGACCGCAGCCGGCCGGACTCGGTGATCGATCTCGCCAGTGTCGCCGAGCTTGACGATTGGGGGCCCGAGGACGGTTACCTGCGTATCGGCGCCGGCGTGACGTACACGCGAATCATCAGCGAGCTGGGCGACCGGCTGCCTGGCCTGGCCATGGCGTCCCGCACCGTCGGCTCGCCTCAGATCAGGAATCGAGGCACGGTCGGAGGCAACCTCGGTTCGGCTTCTCCTGCCGGTGACGCGCACCCGCCACTGCTCGCATCGAAGGCGGTGGTCGAGCTGGCCTCGAGCGCAGGCATCCGCCGCATCCCTGCACGCGACTTCTATGTCGGCCCCAAGAAAAACGCGATGCGCAAGGACGAGCTGATCGCGGCATTCCTTATCGAGCCTTCGAACGGGCCCCAGCAGTTCTCGAAGGTCGGCACTCGCAACGCGATGGTCATCGCCGTTTGCTCCTTTGCGCTCACGCTGGACGCCAAGCGGAAGCGAGTCGGCACCGGGATAGGCTCGGCCGCGCCCACGCCGGTGACCGCCGGCGAGGCGGAAGCCTTCATGCAGGGCGTCCTCGACGAGGGCGGGCTGTGGGAGAAGCGGGGCGAGATCGATCCCAGCGCGCTGGTTCGATTTGGGGACCTTGTCGCCGCGGCGGCGCGGCCGATCGACGACGTGCGCGGCACCGCCGCCTACCGGCGGCACGCGCTCGCGGTGCTGGCGCGGCGCACATTCGCCTGGGCTTGGGACGAGTATCGGCGGAAGTCCGTGGCATGAAGGTCACGTTCACCGTCAACGGGCAGCGGGTCAGCGCTGATGAGGTTTGGGAGGGTGAAAGCCTGCTCTACATCCTCCGAGAGAGGCTGGGCCTTTACGGCTCGAAGAACGCGTGCGAGCAGGGCGAGTGCGGATCGTGCTCCGTTTATGTGGATGGGACCCTGGTGTGCGCGTGCCTTGTGCTCGGCGGGCAGGCGCAGGGCCGCGACATCGTCACGGTCGAAGGGATCGCCGACGGCCATGCCCTGCATCCTGTGCAGCAGGCGTTCGTCGAGGCGGGCGCGGTCCAGTGCGGCTTCTGCACACCCGGGCTGATCGTCGCCGCTCACGACCTGCTGCGCCATACACCTGAGCCGACCACCGTCGAGATCCGGGAGGCCCTGGCGGGGAACATCTGCCGGTGCACGGGCTACGCCAAGATCCTCGACGCAGTGCACCTCGCCGCCGAGCGGATGGCCTCGACGTGACCGCGCGACCGAGGCTTGCGCCGCCGTCAGCCGTGAGCGGCCGTGTTGGCGACGCGGTCCAGCGCCCCGACGCCGCCCTCAAAACGCGCGGCGATTTCCCGTACTCGTCCGACCTGCAGGTCGAAGGCATGCTGTGGGGCGCGACGGTGCGCAGCCCGCACCCTTACGCACGCATCGGATGGATGTCGTGCGTTACTGGGGCGAGGCGGTTGCGCTGGTGGCCGCCGACCATCCCGAGCATGCCCGGCGCGCGGCGCAGGCGGTGCGGGTCGAGTACGAGGTCCTGAAACCGCTGAGCGATCCCGAGGAAGCGCTCTCGGATGACGCACCTCGACTGCATCCCGACGGCAACATCACCCGGCGGATCAAGATCCGGCGAGGCGACCAGGACCCGCACGCGGACGTGGTCGTCAAGGGCGAGTACGAGGTCGGCATGCAGGACCAGGCGCCGCTTGGCCCTGAGTCGGGTCTCGCGATTCCGGACGGCGAGGGCGGCGTCGATCTCTACATCGCCACGCAGTGGCTGCATGTCGACCGGGACCAGCTCGCGGAGTGCCTTGGACTGCCGCCCGAGAAGGTGCGACTCACCATGGCCGGCATCGGCGGCGCGTTTGGCGCGCGCGAGGACCTGTCGATGCAGGCTCACGCATGCATGCTGGCCCTGCGCTGCGGCCGCCCGGTGAAGATGGCCTACTCGCGTTCGGAATCGTTCGTCGGGCACGTGCATCGGCACCCGGCGCGGATGCGCTACGAACACGGTGCGACGCGAGACGGAAAACTCATGTACGTGCGCGCGCGCATCCTTCTCGATGGCGGCGCCTATGCGTCCAGCTCGACGGCGGTGATCTCCAACGCGTGCTGCTTCGCGGTGGGACCCTACGAATGCGCGAACGCCGCCATCGACGGCTGGGTCGTCTACACCAACAATCCACCCTGCGGCGCCATGCGCGGCTTCGGCTCCGTGCAGAACTGCTACGCGCACGAGGCCCAGATGGACAAGCTCGCCGAGGCGCTGGGCATGGACCCTGTCGACGTGCGCATCCGCAATGCGCTGGAGACCGGGAGCAGCCTGATCACCGGCCAGGTGATCGATGGCCCGGTCCCCGTGGCGGAGCTGCTGCGTAGGGTCAAAGCGATGCCGCAGCCGGCGGCCGCCGCGTCCGCCCACCTCGACCTGACCCAGATGCCAGGCGGCGTTTCCAACACCACCCATGGCGAGGCTGTGCGTCGAGGTGTCGGGTACGCGGTGGGATTCAAGAACGTCGGCTACTCCGAGGGCTTCAACGATTACTCGACCGCGCGGGTCAAGTTGTCGGTCGCCGGCGGCCGTCCGCGTGTCGAGGTCCACACTGCCGGCGCTGAGGTGGGACAGGGCCTGGTGACGGTGCAGGCGCAGATCGCCGGCACCGAGCTGGGCGTGCACGATGTCGCGGTGCTCAACGCGGATACGCAGGTCGGCTCGTCGGGGTCGTCATCCGCCTCGCGGCAGACGTACATCACCGGCGGCGCGGTGAAGGCGGCGTGCGAGGCGGTGCGAGAGCGAGTGCTGGCATTGGCCGTCTCAGAGCTGTCCGGGCTGGGCCGCGCCGACAGCGATGCCGACGAATCCGGCTGGAGGCTCGAGCATGACGCCATCGTCGCCGCGGACGGGTCAACGGTCATCACCCTCGCGACCCTGCTCGGCGAAGAGGTCATTGAAGAGACGCGTGAGTTTCGCCCGCGGCGCACCGCCCGCCTGGATGCCGAAACCGGGCAGGCGAACGCCCACATGCAGTTCGCGTTTGCCGCCCACCGCGCCGTGGTCGACGTCGACACCGAACTGGGCCTGGTCAAGGTCGTCGAGCTGGCGACGGCCCAGGACGTCGGCAAGGCGATCAATCCGCAGGCTGTCGAGGGTCAGCTGGAGGGCGGCGCTGCGCAGGGCCTCGGCCTTGCGGTCATGGAGGAGATCCAGGTCAAGGACGGGGTGATCCGGAACCCTTCGTTCACCGATTATCTCCTGCCGACCACGCTGGACATGCCGCCTGTGCGCATGGACATCCTCGAGCTCGGCGACCCCAACGCGCCCTACGGCCTGAAGGGGGTGGGGGAGCCGCCCACCATCTCCTCGGGCCCGGCCATCGTCTCCGCCATCAGATCCGCCAGCGGCAGGCCCGTGAACCGCGTGCCGGTGCGGCCGCACGACCTCCTCGGCGTCTAGAGCTTGACGTCCTCGCTTCTCATCAGGGCCGGCCTGGTGTTCACCGGCCATCAAGAGATCGCGGATGGTTGGTTGCTTGTGCGCGACGGCCTTATCGCCGAGCTGGGATCCGGTGTGCCGCCGACTGCCGATGAGGTGATCACTGCCGGCAACTGCGTCGCGGTGCCCGGCCTCGTCAACGCCCACGACCACATGTACCAATGGGCCACGCGCGGCTATGCGCCAGACGGGACCCTGTTCGAGTGGCTGCGCACCCTGTACCCGATATGGGCGCGGCTCGACGCGGACATAGTTCACGCCGCCGCCCGGGCTGCGATGGCGCGCCTGCTCCTCAGCGGGTGCACGCTGTCGACAGACCACCACTATGTGTTCCCGCGCGGGCAGGTCGGCATCTTCGAGGCGCTCGTCGACTCGGCTCGCGAGCTCGGGCTGCGATTCCACCCGTGCCGCGGCTCCATGTCGCTTGGCGAATCGCGCGGCGGCCTGCCTCCCGACAGCCTGGTCGAGGTCGAGGACGCGATCCTCGCCGACACCGAGGCGATGATCAAACGCTTCCACGACCCGTCGCCCGGCTCGATGTGCCGCGTCGTGGTCGCGCCCTGCTCGCCGTTCTCGGTTACGCCGGAGCTCATGCGCGAGTCCGCGGCGCTGGCGCGGCGGCATGGGGTGCGGCTGCACACGCACGTCGCTGAGACGCTGGGCGAAGAACGGTTCTGCATCGAGCGCTTCAACCGGCGCCCGCTCGAGCTGATGGAGGACCTCGGCTGGACCGGCGATGACGTGTGGTACGCGCACGGCATCCATCTCGACGATGCCGAGGTGGTCCGGGTGGCGGAGGCGAAGATTGGGATCGCCCATTGCCCCTCGAGCAACATGCGACTGGGCGCGGGCGCCTGCCGGGTCGAGGACCTGCTGCGCGCGGGCGCGCAGGTGGGGCTCGGGGTCGACGGCTCGGCGAGCAACGAGGACGCGAACATTGCGACCGAGATGCACCAGGCCCTGTACCTCGCGCGCGTTCGAGCGGCGATTCGGGAGCGCGACGACGCCCCGACCGCACTCGACGCGCGTGGCGCCTGGCGGCTGGCGACCGCCGGCGGCGCCGCCTGCCTCGGCCGGGACGACTGCGGTACGCTCGAGGTGGGGAAGTGCGCCGATGTGGCGCTGTTCCGGGTCGACGACCTCGCCCACGCCGGGATGGCAGACCCGCTCGCCGGCCTGGCGCTCGCGCCGCCCGCACGCGCCGAAGCGGTGGTCGTCAACGGCAAGGTCGTGGTTCGCGACGGGCGCTTGCTGACCGCCGACGAGGACGAGGTCGCGCGCGACATCGCGACCGCGAGCCGCGCTATCTCTCGGGCTTGATCAGCCGTCCACGCGACGTGCGGTCCACGCGGCCGTCCTTGACCGCCGTATGCCCGCGCACCATGGTCATGGCCGTCCGACCGTGAATCGGCATGCCCTCGTGCGCGCTGAACTGGTTTCGGTACAGCAGGTCCTCGCGCCGGACGATGCCGTCAACCGATAGGTCGGCCAGCCACAGGTCGGCGTCGAAACCCACCGCGACCTCACCCTTGCGGGCCAGGCCGAATCGCCGGGCGATGTTGGTTGCGGTCGCGGCGGCGATGGTTGCCGGTCCGATCGAGAGAGCCTGTGCCTGCCACAGCACGAGCTGCCGGGTCGACTGGCAGCCTGAGATACCGCCCCACAGCTTGAAGAAGTCCGCCCCTTGCTTGAGCTCGAGCGTGCTGGGCGAGTGGTCCGAGACGATCATCTGCAGGACGCCATCCGCGAGCTGCCGCCAAAGGCCGTCGCGATCGTCATTGGTACGAAAGGGCGGAGAGCATTTCCCAACTCCGCCGAGACGATCCAGGTCACCACTCGAATAGAGCAGGTAGTGGGGGCATGTCTCCGCACTGACGTCGATCCCGTGCCGGTGCGCCTCATCAACCAGCTCGATGCCGTGCTTCGTGCTCACGTGCACGATGTGCAGCCGGCAGCCGGTTTCGGCTGCCAGCGCGATGGCCTGGTAGATCGCCATCCACTCGGCGTCCGGCGGCCGAGATTTCACGTAGTCACGCCAGCCGGTTCCACCCGGTGGATGTAGCGCGGCGGGGTCTTCGGCGTGGACCAACAGGATCGAATCCAGATCGCCGATTCGCTTCATGCCCTCGCGCAGAACGGTCTCGTCGCACGCCGGGAACTCGTCTATACCGCTCGGGCACATGAAGGCCTTGAAACCGATCACCCCACGCGCGGCGAGCTCTTCGAGGTGACCAAGGTTGCCGGGCACGAGGCCCCCCCACAGGCCGAAATCGAGGATCGACGTACGCTGCGCAGCATCCAGCTTGAGATCGAACGCCTTGGCCGTTGTAGTCACAGGGAGGTTGTTGAGTGGCATGTCGACGAAACACGTGTAGCCGCCGGCGGCCAGCGCGGCCGAGCCCGCGGCGATCGTCTCCCACTCGGTCCGGCCCGGATCGTTGAAGTGGACGTGCGAGTCCACCCCGCCGGGGAACACGTGCATCCCGGTGGCGTCCACCTCATGGTCCGCCACGGCCGCGAGGTTCGGGCCGAGCGCGGTGATGACCCCTTCGGCGACGCCGATGTCGGCGATGGTGACGTGTCCGCCCGTCACGACGCGGCCGCCGCGGACGATCAGGTCGAGCTCGCTCATGCCGAGGTCGGCGCCGCCAGCAGCTCTAGAAACCTGGTCAGGACGTCGATCGCGACCGCAACGTCCTCGGTGGTCACCGACTCGGCGGGGTTGTGGCTGACGCCCCTCTTGCAGCGAACGAACAGCATCGCGACCTCCGTGAGCTCAGACATCGCCACCGCGTCGTGGCCGGCTCCACTCGCGAGCGCCGCCACTGGAATTCCTGAGTCCGCGATCGCGCGCGACATCAGAGAGACGAGCAGTGGGTCGCATCTGACCGCCCTGTGCTCGCTGACTTTGGTGGTCGTGACCCCAATCCCCCGGTGCTTTCCGATGTCCGACGCGATAGCGAGGAGGCTGCTCGATGCGACGGCCAGCTCGTCATCGATTGCATGTCGAACGTCCAGCGTCAGGGTCACCTCGCCCGGGATCACGTTGGCAGCGCCCGGCCGCACCGTGAGCTGGCCGACAGTCGCGACCAGCCCTTCGTGCCATTGGGCGTAACCCTCCGCCGTCTCGATGAAAAGCGACGCTGCGACCAGCGCGTCGTGGCGCCTGTCCATCGGCACGGTACCCGCGTGGCCCGCCACTCCCCTGAAAGTGATCGAGTAGCGTTCTTGGGCGGCAATCCCGGAAACCACCCCGACAGGTAGGTCGCGCTCCTCGAGGACCGGTCCCTGCTCGATGTGAACCTCGCAGTAGCCGAGCAGCCGTCCTCCCTGCCAGCGGTCGTCCTCCAGATGGTCGGGGTCGCCGCCGAATGCGCTTATCGCCTCGCGCATGGTTACCCCGTCCGCATCGACGCGGTCGAGATCCGCCCGATCGAAAGTGCCGGCGGTAGCGCGGCTGCCGAGGTAGGTGGACCCGAACCGCAGTCCTTCCTCGTCGGCGAAACCGAGCACCTCGATCGCAAACGGCAGCCGGCGGCCCTGGTCGTGAAGGCGCTGCACCGCCGCGATCGCGACGTTCACCCCGAGAGGGCCGTCGTACTTGCCGGCGTCGCGAATTGAATCGAGATGGGAACCGAGTAGCAGTGTGGCGTCGCCGATGCCCTCGAATCTGCCGATCAGGTTGCCGACGTTGTCCCTTCGCACAGCCATCCCCGCCTCACGCATCCATTCGCCGGCCAGCTCGTTGGCGCATCGCATCGCGTCGGTCGCAAAAGGTCGGGTTATGGCGCCCGCGTCCTGGCTGCACCGCGCCAGGTAGTGACACCGCTCGATGACGATCCGGGGCAGCGTCACTCGCGTTCGGTGAAGGTGATCTCCTGGGCGCCTTCCCACAGGACCCGGTGTCCCATCGCCGCCAGCTGGTCGTTGCCTTCGTAGATCGTCGCGAAATGGTTGCCGGCGAGCTGGCCGGCCTTGCTCGCGAACACCGTCGAACCGTACGGAAAGAGGATCTCGGTTTCGCTGATCCCGCCTGGATAGAGCAGCAGGTGTCCGGGCGCGGGGTAGCTCGTGTGGTTCTCGTAGCCGAGGTCGAGATCGAGCTCGCCGAACGGGATCCAGCACGCCTCGCCGCTCCAGCGGGCCTGGATGATCTTCGAATTGAGCGGCAGCATCGCGCGGAACCTGGCGACGGACTTGGGAGCGCGCTCAGTCTCGAGTCGTGCCACGAATCGGAGGTCGCCGACGGCGATCTCGATCACAGCCGGTGCGCAGGCTTGAGGAAGTCGACCACCTCCTCGCGGCCGTCCCACGTCACGGTCGTCTGTGCGGGCTCGGTGCGCGCCACCACCTTGCCGGCGCGCAAAACGAGCTTGCGGGGAGCCACCAGACGGATTGCGTCCATCTCGGTGGGCGCGGCAAACGCGCACAGGTCGGCCCTGCTGCCGGGCAGCAGGCCGTACTCCTCGAGGCCGAGGGCGCTGGCCGGGTTGAACGTGATCATGTCGATCAGCGTACGGAGCTCGCTGTGGCCGGACATCTGGCCGTAGTGGGCGAGCACGAATGCCGCCTGCAGGGGATCGCCGTAGCCCAGCGGGTACCACGGATCCATGACGGAGTCATGGCCCACGCAGACGTTGACACCGGCCGCGAGCAGCTCCTTCACGCGCGTGTGGCCGCGCCGGATCGGGTACGAGTCGAAACGGCCTTGCAGCACCGAGTTGTCCAGGGGGTTGGTCACCATATGCATTCGCGCCCGCTTCAGGTTGTTGATGAGCCGGTACGCATACGCTGCGTTGTACGAGTGCATTGCTGTGGTGTGGCTGGCGGTGACACGCCCACCCATACCGAGTCGGATCGTTTCGGCCGCCATCACCTCCACGAACCGTGAATGGTCGTCGTCGGTCTCGTCGCAGTGGATGTCGACGCGCAGGCCTTTGTCGGCGGCGAGCGACATCGCGAACTTGACCGACCGCTCGCCGTATTCGCGCGTCAGCTCGAAGTGCGGTATTGCGCCGACCACGTCGACGCCCATGTCAACGGCGCGCTTCATCAGATCCTCGCCGCCTTCGAACGACATGATCCCCTGCTGCGGGAACGCGACCAACTGCATGGTCATCTGATCGCCGATCTCTTTGCGAAGCTCCACGAGCGCGCGAACCGCTCGCAGCTCCGGATCGCAGACATCGACGTGGCTGCGCACGAACTGGACCCCATTGGCGAGCTGCCACCGGAGGACCGTGCGGACGCGACTCTTGACGTCGTCCACCGTCAGCTGCTTGACGCGCTCGGCCCAGATCGCGATGCCCTCAAAGAGTGAGCCGGACTGGTTCTGGCGGGGCTCGCCCACCGTGAGCACAGCGTCGAGGTGGATGTGCGGCTCGACGAGGGCCGGGGTGACGAGCGCCCCGCCCAGGTCGATGACTTGGCGGGCCTCTGGCTCGGGCTCGGCGATGCGCCCGTCGCGAACCCCGATCTCCCTGGTGTCCACCTCGCCCGCGAGCCGGGCGCCCTTCAGGAGCAAATCCAGCATCGACGGGAGGCTAACAGAGACCTAAACTCTCGGCTAGCAGGCGGTGGGTTTGTTTGGGGGTAGGGCAATGCAGACTGCCGAGGAAGTTGAGAAGCACGTACCTGTCCGTGAGGGCGAGTACGGCGAGAGGGTCGCCACCGTCGAACCCGGCGGCGTCGAGTACATCGCCTTGCGGGAGAGGCACGGCAAGCCGATCGACCTCCTCTGGGTCTGGCTGTCGCCGAACCTGGAGTTCGCCACCGTTTTCATCGGTGTGATCGCCGTGGCGTTCCTCGGCCTGAGCTTGTGGCAAGCTGCGGCCGCGATCGTCGTCGGTACGCTTCTCGGTGCGATCACCCATGCGGTCCTCTCGTCCTGGGGCCCGAAGTTCGGGGTCCCGATGATGGTCGAAAGCCGCGGCGCCTTCGGCTTCGTCGGCAACATTCTTCCCGCAGGCCTGAACGCATTTACGGCGTCGTTTGGCTGGTTCATCGTCAATAGCGTCAGCGGCGCCTTCGCTATTCAGGCGTTGTTCCCATCATTCAACCTGCCGTTTTGGCTCGCCTTCCTCGTCATCGTGGTTGCACAGGTGGCGATTGCCACCCTGGGGCACAACCTGATCCACGTCTTCGAGCGCTGGGCGTTTCCGGTGCTCGGCGTTGTCTTTGCGATCGCCTGCATCTTCATCTTCATCAATGGCCACTACAACTCCACGTCCCAGCCGGTACCCGGCGGTTGGCTGCTGGCATTCACGGCAGCCTTTGGCTACGCCGTCGGTTGGAACCCGTTCGCCGCGGACTACACACGCTACTTGCCTCCCAACACGAACAGGCGGATGGTCGGTATCTGGGCGGGTCTCGGCGTGCTGACCTCCTGCGTCGTCCTGGAATTGGCCGGCGCGGTCCTGGTGACGGTGGCGAACACTAAGTGGGGACTAACCGATATTCCGACCGCGCAGCTGCAGCGGGCTATGCCCGATCCCATCTACTACCTGACGCTCATTTGCATCGCGATCGGCGCAGTGGCAGCAAACGCGATCAATATCTATAGCGGCACCATGTCGCTCGTGGCATTGGGCATCAAAGAGATGGGCCTGACCTTGCGTCAGCGCCGTGCAGTTCTCGCGATTATCGCCGGTGTCATTGGGTTCGTCGGCGGGATATATCTCGAGTCAAAGGGTGTGTCGGAGCAGTACACGAACTTCCTTCTATTGATCAGCTACTGGATAGCTCCCTGGCTGGCGGTGGTGTTCGTCGACTACTGGCTGCGGCACGGAGACTATGGCGACGAGCACATGTTCTATGACCCCAGATACATTCGCTGGCAGGGTTTCGTCGCCATGGCGATTGGACTGGTGGTATCCGTTTATCTCTTTGCGAACAGCACTGCCTATACCGGCCCAATTGCCAAGAACAACCCACAGATCGGCGACATCACCTTCATCGTCGGGTTCATCATCACCGCGGTGCTCTACTACGGCTTCAACCTCGGCCTCCGCAAGCAGACGGCAGAGAAGAGGGCAGCCCTGGGCTCCCGGACCTAGACTCAGCAGGTGAAGGGCGCCGCTGCCGGCAGGAGCGGCGCCCACTTTCACCGGCCGCTGCTGTTGGTCTCAGGGCTCTGCGCGGTCGCGGTGGCGGCGCTGACGGTCCTCGTTTACATCAATCCCGTAATACCGCTCGATGGGGCGATCGCACGAGCAGTGCAGTCGGTGCCGGTCGGGCCTTTCTCGCCGATCCTGGACTTCTACAGACAGATCGGTGGTCCTTACGCAGTTGCGGCCGAGGCTGTGGTATTCGCGATCATCCTTGCCCTCAACCGCGCCTCGTGGCGCTTGCTGGTCGCCGGCGCGCTCGCCAGCGGTTGGTACTTCCTGCTCGTTACGCTCATCGCCCGGCCTCGACCGACGGTCCCCGACGTGCTGCGCGTCACCGAGCACCCCGGCGCATCGAGCTACCCGAGCGGGCACATGGTCCTGTACACGTTCTACGCGGTGATCCTCATGACGACGCTCGGCCTGAAGTACATCCCGCGGCGGTGGCAGCCGATCGGATGGGCGGTCGCGGTGCTGTTCGTCGCGGTCGGCGGGTTCAGCCGGATCCATTCCGGCGCGCATTGGCCCACCGATGTCCTGGCCGGGCTCCTGATCGGAGTCGGTTGGCTCAGCTTCGTGCTGTCGGTCCGCTGGATCTCTGATCCGGTGCTGGAGCAACGGACTCGGCCTCGCGGCCAGAAGAAGGAGCAGCGGCAGGCGGCGTAGCCGGCAAAGTCTTCGCGAACCCCGTATGCCCGCACTCGGCGAGCCAGCGGCGCATCCAACGGTGCATCTCCTCCGCGCCCACGATGTCGCTATCTGGCGCTTCCCAATCGGCGGGGAAGAGGACGAATGGCCGCGCCTGGGTGCCGCCCAGGCCGCCATGAGAGCCGACGAGCTCCTCCATCGCGGGCACCTCTTCGCTGTCGGGGTCGTAGGCGCCGTTGACCATGATGTCCGCCACGTGCTCGAATCCATCGCCGCGCTTGACATGGCGGGCCGCGTTGGGTCCGAACGCCGCCAGCGGGTCAACTCCCTCCACGCGGTCCGAATCGAGCCGGCGGGTGCCCTTCGGTCCGATCACCACCGGCCCGTGCATTTCGGAGCGGGCGAGCATGAAGCCGATCCCAGCCTGCATACGCAGGCCGGGCAGCAGTTTGGGGTAGAGCGCCTCGATCTGCTCGAGGGTCAGTCGGGCCGGGTGTCTGGGAAAGTAGATGAGCCCCAGGCAGCCCGAGCCCATCACCACCACCTCGGGGGGCGGCTCCGAGCGGGTCTCGGCGCGATGTTGGCGCATGGTCTCCCTCGTGTCGCGTCCGAACACGATGGCGTCATCGACGCGGTGGCGGCTGGTCGCGAAACGCATGACCTTGGCGACCAGCGACTCGCCGGCCGAGGCCTCCGTGAGCACCCCGAACATCGACCACACGGCCTCGCTCTGGTATTTGGGCGCCTTGGGCGGGGGAATGCCGCACAGCTCGTGCACGATCTCGTCCAGCGTCTTTCCGGTGCGCTGGCGGAAGGTTGCGCCCTGGCTCTGCCCATGATCGGAGAGGACCACCAATCGGTACGGCCTCGGGGCCTCTCGAACCGCGGTCGCGATGCGTTCGAGCTCCCGATCGATGCCGGCGAGGACGCCGATCGTGTCGCGCCGCTCGATGCCGGAGTGGTGGGCGACCTCGTCGTAGCCAAGGAACGTCGTGTAGACGGCAGGGCGTCCGGCGAGGATGTCACCGATGACAACCTGGACCTGGATCTCGCGCTGAACCGCGGTCGCGTACGCCCGCACCAGCGGGTAAGGCCACTTGCGTTCGATCCGCGGCCGCACGTCGGTCCGCTTCTGCTGGCTCGCGTACCACAGCTCCTGGATGAGATGCCCGAGGGCGAGCACGAGCGTACGAGTGAAGTTGTGAGGGCTCGCGAAAAAGACGAAGTATTCACGACCGATAGGATCGGTCCTGCCCTTGGCGAGCACGGTGCTGATGGTCAGCAGGCTGTGCGGCGCGTCGCCGGAGACCAGGTTGCAGCGGCTCGCGCCGTCAAATGCGAGCAGGCCCTTCTTGTCGGAATGCTCAGCTTCGATCTTCTCCGCGTCTTTGGGATGGTTGGAGACCACCATGGTGTTGCGCCTGCGGTCCCACCAGCGAAATGCCGGGATGTTGACGTTGGACCCATGAAGCAGCGCGGCCTGGCACGCGCCGGTCTGGGACGACCAATCGGTCTCCCACGAGATCATCCGGTGCGTGCCGCGATCCAGCCAGTCGAACATCGTCGGCGCCTCGCCATTGCGCAGGGCGCGCCGGAGCACGTCGAACGCAAGGCCGTCGATCTCGAGAAAGACGATGCCGGGCACGTCCGACTTCGTGCTGCCGTACCTCCGCGCGGAGATACGCGCGTGGTGGAGGTAGACGTCATCGTCGTCCAGCGCCAGCAGCGCAACCAGCAGCGTGTTGGTCGCGGCCATCGCCAGCGCCAGCAGGATGCCGTCGAAGAGGTTCGAGACCTCGAGCCCGCCCACCAATCGCGCGGCCAGCAAGATCACGGCGCCGTTGACCACGAGCGTCGCGAGGCCGAGCGTCAGGACGGTGACCGGGAGCATGAGGCGGATGAACACCGGCCAGACCAGCCAGTTGAGGATTCCGATTGCCGCGGCGCCCGCTAGTGCAGCCGACCAACCCTCGACGTGGACGCCGGGTAGCACCAGAGCGAGCAGGCGCAGCGCGACGGCCGTCGCAATCCAGCCGACGGCGATCCGGGCGATGCGGCGTAGGCGGTTGGGGCGGACGATTCATTCTGGCGCATCGGTAACGGCCGGCGGACCCTGCGTGGCGGACTCCACGTCCGCGAACA